>PLUW01000056.1:456-28275 GCA_003162935.1 Acidobacteriaceae bacterium | reverse complement strand
TGACGGTTGCCGGCACAGGCGTGAGCAGCGAGGCCGTGAGCGCCAGCCCCTCGATTGTGTCGTTCGGTCAAGTGGCAATAGGAACCACATCCTCGGTTCCGGTCGTGCTTACGAACACTCGTTCCTGGAACCTGACCCTGACGGCAGCACAAACGACGGGCTTGGGATTCTCGACGAGTGGCCCGGGGTTTCCTCTGACGCTGGGCGCAGGGCAGAGCGCTACGTTGAGCGTCGCCTTCGCCCCACAATCGGCCACTGCGGCGGGAGGCAGCCTTTTTATTTCTGCTTCCGGTTTCGCGCTCGCCATACCACTGAGCGGCATGGGCACCGCTAGTCCCGTCAACCCAGCTCCGGGTCAACTCAACGCGAGTCCCTTGAGTCTGGCATTTGGCAGCGTACAGGTCGGGAGCACTGCGACTTTAATGGACTCGTTTACGAACACGGGCGGATCGAACGTGACGATCTCGCAGGCCACCGCAACCGGGACGGGATTCAGCATGAGCGGGCCGAGTTTGCCGCTCGTCCTCAGTCCCGGCGCAAGTGTGACCTTCAGCGCGGTGTTTACGCCGCAATCGGCGGCCAACGCAACGGGTGACATCACGGTCGCGTCCAACGGATCGAATTCGACTTTGAGCGTCTCGCTCTCGGGCACGGGTACGGCGCAGGGCCAGCTCACCATCGCTCCCTCGGCATTGAGTTTTGGCAATGCGACGGTGGGCACGAGCGTCAGTCAGACCAGCAGCCTCAGCGCCAGCGGTGCAAGCGTGACCGTTTCGTCGGCAAGCCTGAGCAGTAACGAGTTCTCCCTCACGGGAATTTCCTTCCCGGTGACGATTGCAGCCGGACAAAGCGTGCCGGTCACGGTGACGTTTGCGCCGCAGACTTCCGGCTCCGCCAGTGCCGCCCTCTCACTGGGCAGCAACGCGGCGAACAGTCCGACGCAGTCGCTGACTGGGACGGGCGTGGCAGCGGCACAGCACAGCGTCTCGCTTTCCTGGTCGGAGACTGGCTCCGGGATTGTGGGCTACAACGTATACCGGGGCGGCGTTTCGGGGGGGGCCTACTCCCAGATCAATTCGGCGCTGGAAACGACCGCTGCGTACACGGACACTACAGTCGTGGCCGGACAGACTTATTACTATGTAACCACGGCGGTCGACGGCAGCGGCGTGGAAAGTGCGTATTCCAACGCATCCGAGAGTGTAATACCGACGCCGTAAGCTCCTGCGAACGGCACGACCTCATCGGCGAACCTACCCATCGAGGTTGGCAGATTCTTCTTATTTTCCATCGATTACCTAAGGTAGCGCGGCATGTGCGACATTCACCCCCATCGTTCCGCCAACGGGTGGAATCTGGTCCAGTGCAACCCTCGGCCAGATACCGCTTTCCGGCTAAGCCTTTCGGAATCTATGACTGTGGCCGGCCCGATGTGACACTGGTAACGCTGGCAAAAAATAGTTAGGGCACACGGTTGTTCACGAACCCAGCATCAGTGCTTTAGCATGCGGCTAGCACAGATTGAGGTCGCGTTGGACGGTTGTCGATTTTATCTTCGGTTGGCCACTGCGCTCGGAGTCGCGGCGAGCCTGTTACTGCTGTCTGGATGCGGGGGTTTGGCGGGAAGTTCGAGTCGCGCAGCCGCGGCCGGTACGCTCTCGCTCAGTCCCTTGCAGATTGGCTTCGGGAGTCAGGCGGTTGGGTCGAGCCACAACACTACGGTGACGCTCTCCAACAGCGGCGCAAGCGATCTGAGCATTACCCAGGCGACGTTGAGCGGCGCGGGCTTTGCGTTGAGCGACCTGTCTCTGCCGCTGACGTTGCATGCGGGAGACTCGACTTCGGCGACGGTGAGGTTCGCGCCACCGTCGAACGGGAGTTTCACGGGAAGCGTGACTTTCGCCACAACCTCCAACCAAGTGAACGGCACGGTCGTGCTGGATCTTTCTGGAGCGGGCGCTTCTGTTTCTCCAGGAGCTCTGTCTCCCGATCCAGCTAGCCTTGGATTCGGCAATATTGCGGTGGGTAACAGCAGCAATCTCTCGGAAACCTTGACCAACGTGGGCGGATCGGCGGTCACCATCTCACAAGCGAATGTGACCGGCGCCGCCTTCTCGATCAGTGGACTGACCTTGCCGCTCACGCTCACGGCCAATGAGAGCGTGACGTTTACAGCGACATTTACTCCGAGCGGCGGCGCAGCCAGCGGAAGCATATCGGTGGTGTCGGATGCATCCAACTCGCCGCTGACGATCGCGCTCAGCGGAAGCGGAACAGCGGCGGGGCAGTTGGCGGTGTCCCCTGCGAATCTCAGCTTCGGCAATGTGACGGTGGGATCGAGTTCGCCGCTCACGGGCAGCCTGAAGGCCAGCGGCGCCTCGGTCACGGTTACGGCGGCAACTCTCAACAACAGTGAATTTTCCGTCTCTGGAATCTCGTTGCCGGTAACCATTCCCGCGGGTCAGTCAGCATCGTTCACCGTAACTTTCGCGCCACAGTCGAGCGGAGCGACTTCGGCGTCTTTGTCTTTTTCCAACAACTCCTCGAACTCGCCGGCGGTGCAGTCGATGACGGGCACGGGCACGGCGGCTCAGCAACATACAGTGGACCTCGCATGGAACGGGTCGGCGGACGCGGTTGGTTACAACATTTACCGCGGCAACGCGCCGGGTGGACCATATACGCTGATCAACTCTTCCCTGGACAGCACGACCGCATATACCGACAGCACGGTCGCCTCCGGGCAGACTTATTACTACGTGACGACAGCCGTGAACGGAAGTGGCGACGAGAGCGGATACTCGAATCAGGCCAAGGCCGTGATTCCGAGTCCGTGATGGGCGAGCGGTGCTTCGTTAGACTTCCAGAAAAATCGCAAGTCTTTCGCGAGGTGGAATCCTTCTCAGGGAATCTTGGCTTGGATTTGTTGGGAGAATTTGCTCTCGCGGCCGGCTTGATCGAGGGCGGTGACGACGTAGAAATAGGTATGTCCGCTGCGCACGCTGCTATCTTCATAGGGTGGGGCTGGGACTCGGGAGGCGAGTTTCACGAATGGTCCGGCGGAAGTATCGCTGCGATACACGTTGTAGCCAAGTACGGAGGCTCCGGGGGGAACGTGAGGCGCATCCCACCCCAGCGTGACGCTGTGGGGCTTGTGGCATGCGGCGAGCCCAAGGCAAAGCAGAACGCATGCTGCAAGCAGTATTCGAGATGCGCGGGTTCTCATCGTTTAGTCGGGTCTATCGCTTGCCGTCTGACGACTATAACCGGGTTGGCCCTCGTAGCGTAACCCTAGCGTTTCTTGAGCAGGGGGCGCAGTTCAAACTGCACCACGATCGTCCTTGGTTCCGGCTTGATTGGGTTGCCGCGTCTACCGGGTGTTCTTGACGCGAGGTAGAAACGCGAAGTCACCGGCCAGTTGAATTTGGAGCGGGTGGAACGGAATCGGCACCGTCGCTGTGACCCTGGTCGGGTCCATCGCCTACTTCACCCGCATTCTTGTCAGCCACGCTCCGCCGACCTTTTGACAGAGTAGCCGGTCAAAAGCGCTTGAGCAATGGCACAATAGTCACACGCTGCAAAACTAATGTTACATGCACGTTGGCCATTTGCCACAGATTGCGTCCAGTGTCTCAGTTTGTCCCTTGGACGCGGGAACGTTGGCCCACCAGAACATCGGCGATGCGGTCGCCCGTGTGTCCATCCCAAAGAGGGGGCACAGAACCCTTCTTTGCCTTCCCCGCCAGCACTCGGGACAACTCGGTTCGCAGTTTCTGGGGATCGCGACCGACCAATACATTGGTTCCCATGGAAACTGTTATCGGGCGCTCGGTATTCTCGCGCACGGTGAGACAAGGGACACCAAGGTAGGTGGTTTCTTCCTGAATGCCGCCGGAATCGGTAATCACGACGGTCGCGCGGGACTGCAACCCGAGGAAGTCGACGTAGGGCAAAGGGTCGAGCACGCGGAGCTGGCCGGCCTTCAACCCGAAATCGGCGATCCGCTTGCGGGTTCTGGGATGCGCGGGAAAGACGACGGCCAAGTCGCGATTGACTTCGAGCAAGGACTCCAGGATTCCCTTGAGCGTAGGACCATCGTCGACATTGGCGGGACGGTGAAGCGTGACCAGGGCGTAGCGCTGAGGCAGCCCATCGATCCTTGCCTGCCGCGCCATCGGGAGCAGGCGCACCAGCGAGTCGATCATGACATTGCCGACGCGGAAGATCTTTTCGGTGGCAATTCCCTCTCGACGAAGATTCTTGTCTCCGTCCTCGGAGGGCGTAAACAGCAAGTCGGCAAGCTGATCGGTGACGAGGCGGTTGATTTCTTCGGGCATGGTGCGATCGAACGAGCGCAGTCCAGCCTCGACGTGGCCGACCTTAATGCCCAGCTTGGCGCAGACGAGGACGGTGGCGACGGTTGAGTTTACGTCGCCATAGACGAGGACCATGTCCGGCTGGCGTTCTTGTAGGACGGGTTCGAGGCGGATCATGATCTCCGCCGTCTGCTTGGCGTGCGAGCCGGAACCGACGGCCAGGTTCACGTCGGGCGATGGAATGCCCAGTTGCTGGAAGAACACGTCGGACATGCTTACGTCGTAATGCTGGCCGGTGTGGACGAGGGTCTGCTCGACATGCGGGCGCTGCTTGAGGGCGGTGAGGACGGGCGCGACCTTCATGAAGTTAGGGCGGGCTCCGACGATGTGGAGTAGGTTCACAAAGTCTCCTGTAGAGAGAATATTTAGCTTAAACCATTTGGAGGAATCGAGAAAAACGGGAATCTGGGTTTAGCCGCGTCCGAGGACATCTCTACCACTTGAGCTTTGTGTCTGAAGCTGGAGTGCAAAGTGCAGATCGCAGTTCGGATGAGACTAATGCGTGCTCAGGAGTTCAACCTTAGGTTCGTGTACGATGGGTTTCGAATTCTCTGTCGCCCGGTCGAGGCAGGCGCGCAAGATGGCGGCTAGTTGCCTGACATGGGGCTCCACGAGGCTGCCTCGGGGACTGATGGGGAGCGAGCGGAGGCGAACGCCGCCTTGGGCCACGTCTCCCCAGCCACCCAAGCGATCGTGAAAACCAGCCAAATGACGCTTGGCCAGAAAGAGAGTCAATTCTCCGGGATAAGGCCGGACTTCATAATGAGCCAAGGCTTCCTCGTAGATGTCGGCAATTTTGGCTTGCGGCGCGGGGGCAGCGGCGTGTGTCTGGAAGCGATCGCGAAGACGGGCCCAGGCAAAATGTGCGGAGGCTTTGATGCGGGTCGTCTCCACGCGCAGCTTTTCCATGAAAAAGGCGCGTTTGCCTTCGCCTTCCGCAGCGAGGAGATTGTCGAGATGGAAATAGGGGTTGAGGATCCAGCGATTGATTAACCGCTGGCGCAACGAAAGCGGCCAGGAAATCGAGCGGATATTGTAAATCTCGATCAGGGCTAACAAGCCCACGGTCTCGCCCGATGCAATGAGTTGGCGGGCCATTTCGAGGGCAAGCGTGCCGCCCAGGCAATAGCCTCCCAGCATGTAAGGACCATGGGGTTGCACCTGGCGGATCTCTTCGATATAACGGTGGGCCACGTTTTCGAAGCGGCCATCGATGGGGGAACGTCCATCCAGACCGGCGGATTGCAGGCCGAAGACGGGTTGATCGGCGCCGAGATCGGCAGCGAGGGAACGATAGAGCAGGATGTTGCCTTCCGCGCCGTGCACGAGAAAAAGCGGCGGCCGGTGACTGGTCCGATCATTGGACGGATGGGGTCGATTGATGGCCACCAGGGATTGCCAGGCTTCCGGTTTGCCGCCCTGGCTCAGAACACTTGCCAGCGTTCGTGGAGTGGAGGCGTCATAGAGGGTTGCGAGAGGCGCGGTGCATCCCAGTTCGCGCTGGATCAAGGCAAATAACTGCGCTGCGGCGACGGAGTGTCCCCCCAAGGCGAAGAAATCGTCGTCTGGGTCAATCTTGATGATGCCCAACACGCGCTGCCAAAGCGGGATCAGGGCTTGGAGCAATTCGCGCTCCGGCATCGTCGTGGGTCCCGTGGAGTCGGCCTGCAAATGCTGGTTTGAGACTTGGGTATAGACGATTTCGGTTGCGGGAGAAGCATCAGCCCGATTGAGCCGGGCTAGATCCAGAGCCAGTTGGGAGGGGTCGGCGGCAAGGTCATGAAAAATTGAAGTGAGCGTTGCCAGCCATTCCCGGATGGTGAGGTCCTCAAACAGCTTGATGTCGTAGTGGCAGCGAAGTTCGAGGTTCTCTTCCATCTCGACCGCGTTCAGGTACAACTCGAACGATTCGTAGCCCTTGGGGTTGGCGTCGTAGTCGACGGTAAATCCCGATTGGGGCAATTCATTGGGCTTGAATTTCTTGACGTTGGTGAGGCCCGCCGACATTGGGGAAATGCCGAGCGCGGGCGCGACCGGGTGCAGGTCTTCAAGCAAACTGACCATCGTGAAGATGGCATGGTCCTGGGCAGCGAGCAACTCGGCTTGTATTCTCCGGACAAAAGCGCCGAGGGCTTCGCCTTCGCGCAACTCGACGACAAAAGGAAGAAGATTCACACAGTGTCCGACGAGGCCGGGTTGGCCGATGTCGGGCTGTTCCGCGGTGGGCAGAGCAATCACAAAGCGGCGCTGTTGCGAAACGCGGGCGAGAAGAACCGCCAGAGAACTGAGGAGGACCACGAAGAAGCTGCAACCCTGTTTTGCCGCTAGCGCTCTGAGTTCTTGCACATCCGAGGCCGCGACCGGGCGATCGAGACGGCGCGCGACGAAATCACGCCGAGCGCTGCGCGGATGATCGGCCGGAAGCACTAGCGCGGGGAATCCGTCTCGGAATTTCTCATGCCAATAGCTGGCGGCTTCCTTGAATTCGCCGGAGCGGTGGCGCGCGGTCACGGTCCGTGCGTACTCGGCATAACTCTTGGCTGGCTCCAGGAGAGCAGGAGTGCCCGAGAGTTCTTCCGAATAGAAAGCGCAGAGATCGTGGATCAGGACATCCAACGACCAACCGTCGCAGATGATGTGGTGCGCCGTGAAGACGACGGCGGCGTGATCGGGAGCGAGCAGAACCATTTGGCAGCGGAACAAAGGGCCTGCGGGCAACGAAAATGGCAAGGCCGTCTCATCGGCGATCAGTTTGCGGAGGTGGTCCTCTTGGCGTGTTGGGTCGTCGATTCTGGAAAAATCGGTTGCCGGCATGGAGATTTTGAGGGCCGGGGCGATCTTCATGGTCTTACCGGTTTCATCGAAGCTGGAGCGGAGAGCATCATGGCGCTCAACCAGGCGGTCGATGGCGCGCGTCATTTTCTCGATGGAGATATTGCCCGTAAAACGCACCGTCATGGACTCGTTGTAGGAGGCCGACAAACGTTCGGAGAGGCGCGAGGAAGCATTGATGCCGCGCTGCGGAACCGTGGATTCAACTTCACGGGGGACGGAGGGTGCGGCTGCCGAGCTTTGCTCGGCGGGGACGGGCGAGACGCCCGTCCCCACACGACTGCCGGTTTCTAGAAGCGAAATGAGACGGGAAATGGTGCGCGCCTGCTCGGCAACAACTTCTTCGAGCGTGCTGCCGTTGCGCCGGATGTTTGGTGGGACTTCCGCGGCTGGAGGCGCGACGGGTGGTGGAGTCACTGGCAGGGGGGCTGAGATAGCCGGGGCATGGGCAAGAAGTTCGGCGGGCAAGGTGGCATCGAGATGCGCGGCCAGCATGTCGACGTTGGGCCATTGATTCATAAGCTGGCTGAAGCTGACCTTGGCGGAAAATTCCTTGCGGATGGCGAAGGCGACCTGCGTCAAAGAGAGCGAGTCGAATCCCTGCTCCATGAAGGTGGCGGAAGTGCTGATTTGCGAGCGTTCCCGACCGGAGACTGGCACGAGCAGGTCGAGCACACGCGAGGCGATGCGATCTTGTCGGGAAGATGGAATGGTCGGCGAACTTCCTGAGACGACGCTCTCGGTCGGCGCTGAGGAAGCTAGGGGATCGACGAATCGTTCGACTGTGGAACGAGTGGCCGAAACCGAATTTGCGAGCGGGAGACTCTGTGCGGCGGCCACGATTGCGGCAGGGTCTACCCAGAAGCGCTGCCGCTCAAAAGGATAGGTTGGCAAGGGAATGCGGCGGCGGTTTTCGTGGGCGTAGAAGGCATCCCAATCGATGGACACGCCGTTCTGCCAGAGGGAGCCCAATGCAAAGAGCAGACTTGCCCACTCGGTGTTGTTCTCGTGTGTATCCGCAAATGTGGGAATCGCCGCGCAGGGATGGCCGGGGGTGAACTGCTGGCGAGCCAACGAACACAGCGTGGAGCGCGGTCCACATTCGAGGAAGAGGTCGTGCCCCTGGTCTTTGAGGTACTGGATTGCGCTGGAAAATTCGACGGTGGCGCGGGCATGGTTGGCCCAGTACGCCGGGTCGGTGGTTTCGGCGGCGGTGATGGGGCGTCCGGTGACGGTGGAGACAAAGGACCGAGCGGGAGGGCGCAAGTGGATTTGGGCAACAGCCTGGCGCAAGGGCTCAATCATGGGATCCATCATGGCGGAGTGGAAGGCATGCGAGGTATGCAGGTGGCGGAAGACGATTTCTTTCGCTTCGAGCTGCTTTTGAAATTCGACTGCATCCGCTTCCGGACCGGACACGACACAGAGGGCAGGAGCGTTGTTGGACGCGATCTGAAGCGTCGAGGGAAGAATTTTCGCGATGGCATCGGCGCTGGCGTTCACCGCCATCATGGAACCGCGCGGCAGGTTCTGCATTAAGCGGCCACGCAGGGCGATGAGGCCCAGAGCGTCCTGGAGATCCCACACGCCGGCGAGAGTGGCGGCGACAAATTCTCCGATGCTGTGTCCGGCCATGGTGGCTGGCTCGACACCCAGGCTCTGCCAGAAGCGCGCCAGTGCGTATTCGATTACGAAAATCGAGGGCTGGGTGAAGAAGGTGTCCTGTAGGGAAATCTGGGCGGTCTTCTGATCTCCACTCTGGGGATAAAGGAGTTCTCGGAGATCGCGTCCGAGATGCGGCTTAAGGTATTCGCAGCAATCGTCGACGACGGCGCGAAAAAGGGGCTCGTCGCGATATAGGTTCTGGCCCATGTTGACGTACTGCGTGCCCTGACCTCCGAAGAGGAAAACGACGGGAGGATTGCGGCGCTCGCATCGTTTCGTGCTGCAGCGCAACGGATTCGGTTGCAGAAGAAGTTTGGCGGCTTCGCTGGAATCGGCGGCGACCACGAAACGCCGGTGCGCCATCTGCTTGCGTCCGGTTTGAAAGGTGTAGGCAGCGTCGGCAAGAACTTCCGGAGCGGCGGCCGCAAGATGCTCCGCCAGAGCGTGGCTGTATGCCGCGAGGGCTGCCAGAGTCTTGGCAGAGAGTGGCAAAAGCTGCAGGGGGAGCGACGGGCTTGCGGTCTGCGAAGCGGCATCGGGCGCAGGCGCTTCTTCGAGAATGACGTGGACGTTGGTGCCACCGAAACCAAACGAACTGACGGCAGTGCGGCGGATTTGTTCTCCTCGCGGGAACGGGATGAGCTTGTCGGCAATCATGAAAGGACTGCTGGCAAAGTCGATTTTGGGATTTGGCGTTTTGAAATGAAGGGTTGCAGGTATTTGCTCGTGATGCAGGACGAGGGCCGCTTTGATCAGGCCGGCAACTCCGGCGGCATTGGTGGGATGACCGATGTTGCCTTTGATGGAACCAAGGTAGCAGAACTGTTTCTTGTTCGTCTTACTCTCAAAGACTTTGCGCAGCGCTTCGAATTCAATCGGATCGCCAACGGGGGTTCCTGTGCCGTGCGCCTCAATGTAGCCGATGGTCTCGACGGGAACGTTGGCATTGGACTGGGCGAGGGCAATGGCTTCGGCTTGGCCGTCCACGCTGGGAGCCAGGAAGGAAGCGGGGCGGGCGCCGTTGTTGTTCTTGCCGGTGCCGCGAATCAGGGCATAGATGGTATCGCCATCGGCGAGAGCATCGGCTAGCCGCTTGAGGAGGACGACGCCGGCGCCATCACAAAACATGGTTCCGGTCGCGTCGGCATCAAAAGGACGGCAGTGGCCGTCCTTGGCAAACGTGCCTCCCTCTTGATAGAGGAAGCCGCTTTTTTGCGGGACGGTGATGTCGATGCCGCCGGAGAGCGCCATGTCACACTCATAGTCGAGGAGCGAGCGGCAGGCCTGATCCACCGCCACCAGAGTGGTGGAGCAGGCGGTATTTAGGCTGATCGCTGGGCCGCGTAGATCCAAGAGATAGGCGGTGCGAAGGGCGATGTAATCCTTCTGGTTGCCGTACTCGACGGCCAACTTGCCGGCCATTGCCAAGAGATCGGGTTGGGTGAGGAGATTGGTGGTGTAGTAGTGGTTGTCGCCGATGCCGGCAAACACGCCGATGCGTCCCTCGCAGCGCTCCGGGTCGTAGCCTGCGTTCTCGAGCGCCTGATGGGCGAGTTCGAGAAAGACGCGCTGTTGCGGGTCCATGACCTTGGCTTCCAGCGGATTGATGCCAAAGAAAGCGGCATCGAAAAGGTCGGCGCCCTCGATCAGACCGCGGGCGCGGATGTAATCCGGATCGCGGCGCAGATGTTCGTCAATGCCTGGGCCGAGTTCCTCGGGCGTAAAGAAAGAAATGGATTCGACGGAGTTGCAAAGGTTGCGCCAGAGTTCATCGAGATTGGCCGCGCCGGGGAAACGGCCGGTCATGCCGATGACCGCAACGGCATCGCGGACAGCGTCATTCGCATCGTTCGAACTGCGCGGCGAGTTATGCCGCGAATGACGCCGATGACGCGCCCGGCTTTCGGCTTCGGCAAAAACATCGGACTTGGTCTCGTTCACTTCCAGAAATTCCGCGAGCTTTGCGATGGTGGGGTATTGAAAGACCTTGACCGGGGGAATCTCGCGCGCAAAACGCGCGTGATATTGACTTGCCATGCGGACCGCTGCCAGCGAATTGCCACCTAGGTCGAAGAAACTGTCGTCAATGCCGACTTTTTCCAGTTGTAACAGTTCGCACCAGAGAGTCGCCAACTGTTTTTCCGCCGCCGTCTGCGGGGCGATAAATTCCTGGGCTAGAAGTGGCCGTTTGCCTTCGGGCTGGGGTAGGGCGTTACGGTCGAGTTTGGCATTCGGAGTCAGGGGAAATTTCTCCAGACGAACAAAAGCGGAGGGCACCATATAAACCGGCAGCGTGGCTTTGAGAGTCTGAACCAGAGCGGTGGAACTTAAGCCTTCGCGGCCGGTGTAGTAGACGACAAGACGTTTCTCGCCGGGGCGATCCTCTCGAAGAACGACGACGGCCTGCGCGATTCCATCGACTCTTGCAAGCACGCTTTCGATTTCGCCGAGTTCGATGCGGAAACCGTGGAGTTTCACCTGCTGGTCGAGGCGTCCGAGAAATTCAACCGTGCCGTCGGGGCGACAGCGGACTTCATCTCCCGTGCGGTAGAGGCGCGCGTCGGGACCTTTTGCTGTGGGATCGATAACGAATCGTTCGGTCGTCAACTCGGGACGATCGAGATAACCGCGAGCGAGGCCTGTGCCGCCAATCCACAGTTCGCCGGGCTTGCCTTCGGAAACGGGCTTGCGACTTTCATCGAGAACATGGAATTGGGTGTTCGCAATCGGCGGGCCGAGCGAGATTTGGTCGGCTGACGTGAGACGTTCGGTGGAGGACCAGATCGTGGTTTCGGTTGGTCCATACATGTTCCAAAGTTCGCGGCAACGGGGGAGTAGTTGGCAAGCGAGGTCCGACGTGAGGGCTTCGCCTCCGCAAAAGATTCGCAGGTCACTCTTTCCTTCCCAGTCGCTCTCCACCAGCATGCGCCAGGTGGTTGGCGTTGCCTGCATCGCGGTGACCGCGTGCTCGGTCAGCAGTTTTTTAAGCTCGCGACCGTCGGCAGCCTGTTCGGCAGTGGCGATGACGATCTGGGCTCCGCATACCAAAGGGAGGAGAAATTCGAGGATCGAAATATCAAACGAAGTTGTCGTCACCGCCAGGAGCGTGTCGGAGGCCGCCATCCCAGGGGTTTCGGCCATGGACAGGAGGAAATTGACCAGCGCGCGGCGCGGGATCATGACGCCCTTGGGCTTTCCAGTAGAACCCGAAGTGTAGATGAGGTAGGCGAGATGATTGGGATCGTTGCTTAAGAGGATGTTCGTGGCCGGGGACTTGGAAAGAGCCTCGTTCTCGCGGTCGAGCAGGACCACACGGGCGGTCGTTTCTGGGAGACTTGAGCGCGTGGAAGAATGTGTAAGGAGAAGTGAGACCTCCGATTCCACCACCATGAACGCCAGGCGGTCTTCGGGAAACTTCGGATCGAGGGGTAGGTACGTTCCGCCGGATTTGAGGATGGCTAGTAGACTTACGACTGAATCCAAGGAACGATCAAGACAAACGCCGACCAGGCTCTCGGGTCCGACGCCTTGGCCACGAAGAAAATGTGCCAGTCGGTTCGCGCGGGAATTCAACTCGAGGTACGAAATCTGTTCCGGGCCCAAGGTCAAGGCGGGAGCGTCGGGCGTGCGCTCGACTTGGTCTTCGATGAACTCGTGCGGACCTCGCATCAGAGGGTAGTCCCGCCGGGCATCATCCCGAGGAAAGATCACTCCTGCTCCCATCTTGAGACCTGAACGAGCAATTCACACGCCAAGAACCGGCAGAGTTTCGGTTGGGGGATAACGTGTAAACCTTTTGTTCTTAATTTGTCATGAGAGGAGCCAATCAGCTAGTGACGGGGGTCACAATTGTGATTGACCGATTGTGATTTAAATCACACCAAGCAACTGCCTAGAAATGGAAGAAGATTTCCAGCCAGGACGCAGACGGGGGCTACGGAGTGCAGATGTAGGTATAGGTGTGCAGAGGAGGAAGCGCGTTTTCGACGGCCAGAGTCGAACGATAGCCATCGACCACGCATAGGTCGGCGAGGGACCACTGTTTGCGGGCTTCGGCGTTTCCCCGGATTTCTTCGATTTCGGGATCGAGATCGGGGTTGGTGGTGACGGAAAAATCGGCCAGAGGAAAAGAAAGGCCGTCACCGGTGGCCTTGAGGAAGGCTTCCTTCCGCGTCCAGCAGGCAAAAAAACCAGGCACGCGGAGATGATTCGGCAGCGCCCGCAGCCCGGCGCGCTCGCGCAGGGAGAAGAATCGTTCCGACAACGCGCTCACGTCGACATTTTCGCGGATTTTTTCGATGTCAATTCCCAGGCGATGTTCACTGCCGATTGCGATCAGCGCCATACCTGCTGAGTGGGATACGTTGAACTGAAGCGCGCTCGGATTCTGCGCGGCTGCGAGGCGAGGCTTGCCGGAGGTTGTGTACTCGAAACGGATTTCGGCGGCGGGGATCGCCAAGTACTTCGCAAGCAGGCCGCGAAGCGCGGAGCGACAACCGGTAAAGTGAAGGCGGTCCTTTTCGAAGTGAAATCGGAGGGCGCGCGCGATCTCGTCGGGAGACAGAAGGGCTTGAGAGCCTTCTTCCATGTTCGATTTCGAAGGTTCATCCAAGCTCACCTTCCAGAGGTCAATGCGGGCAGTGGGGAACGATGGCGGGGACGCGGCTTGCGACCACGATGGGGCGTGGCCTTGCTTCTGTTCGCCGCATGGTCCGCCGGCTTGCTTCATGCCGTTCGGTCCAACATAAGAGTCACTGCCATGATCGTGGTCCTTGGGGGTAGGATCTTTGAGGTTGCGACTGGCTCATTGTAAATCGCGCCCGGCCCGGCGGAACGCCTTGCACCAGCCTGACCAACGTCACTGTAATCGAATAGCGATTGCGGAATTCCGTGTGTCATCCTACATTCAATCTGGAATGCCAACTGTAGAGAGCGCCTTCGGGGACGAATCGCTGCTTGAGTTGAGCATTGTTGTTGCCGCTTATAACGATTGGCTCGCGCTTGAATCGTGTCTCGGATCCATCGCGCCGCAGGCGAATGGGCCTCGGTTTGAGGTCGTGGTAATCGACGACGGCAGCGACATCACTGCCCCCGAGCGTATTCGCCAATGGGCACGCCACTTCCCCCTAACGATTGTCGAGCAATCGCACGCGGGGATTTCCGCCGCTCGAAATCGCGGCATCCGGGCGTCCAAGGGCGCGGTGGTGTTGTTTGTGGATGCCGACTGCAGGCTAGACCCAAACTGCCTGGCTGCCCTCCGTTCGACGATCGCTCGTTTCCCTCAGCACAATTGCTTTCAGCTTCGGCTGACTGGGAGTTGCTCCAGCGTGGTTGGAAGGGCGGAAGAGCTCAGGCTCGTCACTTTTCAAGAACACGCGCTGCAACCCGACGGCCGCATTCGCTACTTGAACACCGCCGGATTCGCCATGCGCCGCAAACGGATCGGCCGCGAAGCCGGAGTGTTTGATGAGGCCGCGCTTCGGGGTGAGGACACACTGTTGCTGGCGAATCTGATCGAGGGCGACACGCTGCCGCTATTTGTGCCCGAAGCCATCGTTGAGCATGCCATACCGCTGTCTTTGATGGAGTGCCTGCGAAAGGATATTCGGACAGCTTACCTGGAAGGACGAACGTACGAGAGGATCGCCTCGACGGGAGTTCGGATTCGAGTGACGCAGAGAGAGCGCCTGCGATTGCTGTTGTCCATGTGGAGGACTGCCAACCGGCCTTCGATCGGACGAACGGCTTGGTTTGTGCTGGTTGGCCGGCAGGCTCTACAACGGATGATCTCTTTTGGCTACAACTTTCTGCGGGTTGGATCTGAACGGGGCTTGTAGATCTTGCGGCTACGAACGTTGATACCTTCCTTGCTCAGTTACCACTGTACCCATAAGTAACCACCCACCGGTGGCATTGCCCGCTTAGCGACTCACCGCTTACCCTAGATCACTACCAAAATCATAACATCATAACGAGGACAAATGTCCCCCAAATCGACGGGAGTACGAAAATCCGGCTCAAGAGTTCTTTCCAGGAAAGATCCCTTGGAAACCAGAGTTACAGTTGCATCGTTGGTTGCCTTCCTGCTGCTGGCAACAGCGTTCTGTAGCGCCCAGGCAACGCCTGGAACCTGCTCTGGCGGCGCAAGCCTCTCGGGCTGGTACGGCATGCTCGTAAGCGGGGGGGGAGAATACCTATCCGGCGCCCTCTACTTTGACGGCAACTGCAATGTGTCGGGGAACCATGTTACAGGCGGCAGCGGCGGACAATACAGCTCTACGAGTGTTTCGGGTACGTACGTTCAGAATTCGGACGGTACTTTCACGATTACGCTGAACTACCCAGGCCAATCGACGCCGCAAACCTACATGGTGGGCGTCAGCGAGTCCGGCAACAAAGCGCGTGGCTTGGAGAGTGACGGCACCGTCATGGCCACCATCGATTTGCAGTCACAGCTTACGACCCTGACATCCGGGTATGGCGCTCCGAGCCTCAGTGGGACCTACGCGGCTTCCTGCTATGGCTCGGGTTACTCAGAGCTTGACTATGTGACCTTCGACGGCAAGGGCAATATTTCGGGCGTAGATGCAAATGACATTTGGGGCTCTCTGGGCAATCAGCCAGTTGCTGGGACCTATTCCGTCAACTCGGACGGCACGTTCTCGGGCAGCCTCGCCGGCAGCTACAGTTTCAACGGCGTCATCGACAACGGCGTCTCCGAGATCGAGTACACGTACGACCAGTCTGGAACTGGCGGCGTAATGGCCTGCGTTGGCAAGCAGTCTAGCAGTGCCGCCGTGAACCTTCGCGGCAACTATGGAATCGTGGTCGGCGGTACCGCGCAAAGCGGCTGGGGCGGTGAATATCTCTCGGGATCTGTTTACTTCGATGGTGTCGGCGGCCTGAGCGGCGCGAACGTGAACGGTGGCCTTGGCCAACAATACGTAAACACGAGCGTGGCTGGATCGTACGCAGTGAATAGCAACAACACGATTTCAATCACGATGAACCTGGCAGGTCAGTCGACTCCGCAAACCTTCGTCGTCGCGGTCAGCGAATCCGGTGACGAAGCAGCGGGTATCGAGACCGACGGCACGGCGATCGCCACCATCGACATGCAAAACCAGATTTGGCCCTCCACTACTCCGCCCTATAGCAATGCCAGCCTCAACGGCACCTACGCGGCCTCCTGTTCGGGAGCGGAAGTGGATCTGAACTATGTGACTTTCGACGGAAACGGCAACATCACCGCAGGCGTGGATGCCTACGATGACGGCTGGTACGGGGATAACCCTTATACGGGGACCTATACGGTCAATAGCGACGGCACCTTTTCGGGGAACTTTCCCGGCCCGATTTACGACATTTTCACGATGACTGGCGTCATCGACAATGGAACTGCTGAAATCGAATACACATACGATCAGTCCGGCGTTGGCGGTGTCGTTGCGTGTGTGGGCGAGTCAAGCTATGGCCCGATCGGAACCAATCCTGCGGTGGCCACGCCAACCTTCAGCCCCGCTCCGGGAGCTTACGGATTGGCACAGTCGGTCACGCTGGCAGATACCACCCCGGGTGCGGTCATCTACTACACCACCAACGGAACCGCTCCAACCATTCAGTCTGCGGTATATACCGGTCCCATCCAGATCAGTGCGACCACGACCATTCAGGCAATCGCGGTGGCCAGCGACTCCAACAATAGCGCCATCGCGGCGGGGACGTACTTCTATGGACCGACGCAGAGCCTTACGTTTCCACCGATTCCGACGCAGACATATCCGACGGGGCCGATTGTGTTGAGCGCGACGGCCAGTTCGGGTCTGCCGATCAAGTACACGGTGCTTTCTGGTCCGGCGACCGTCAATGGGAACATACTGACGATCACGGGCGCGGGTTCAGGGACGGTTCAGGCGAGCCAGGCGGGGAATGCGCAGTTCTTCTCGGCCGCGCCGGTTTCGCAGACACTCACCGTCAATATGGCGAGCACCGCGCTGATGCTCACGTCGAATAGCAACCCGGCGTTACTGAATCAGCCGGTAACTATCGCCGCGACGATCATGCCGCAGAACGGTGGCCAAGCTTCCGGCACAATCACCTTTGAGGACAGCGCGACGATCTTGGCGGTGGTTGCGGTAACCGGCAACGTGGCCACTCTGACCGTAGGCTCATTCGCTGTCGGCGTACATTCCATCAGCGCGGTTTACAGCGGCGACGCCAACTTTCTCGGAAGCACCTCAACACCGCTCGTGCAGATCGTGAGTAAAGCCCCGACTACCACGACGCTGGCTTCGTCGAACGCTCTTGTGGATTCTGGGCGGGCGATTACCCTGACGATCTCCGTGTCGTCACCGATGGTCACACCCACTGGCAGAGTTCAAGTGCTGGATGGGACAACGGTGCTGGCACAGCTCACTCTGAAGGCAGGGGCTGCGCGATACAGCACGCGNNACGAATTCGTCCTGGCGAGAAGCGTCATAACATTGACGTCTTCGCCGAATCCATCCGCGTTCGGCCAAACGGTGATGTTCACTGCGACGATCACGTCCAGCATCGGCGCACCTCCCGATGGAGAAATCGTCACATTCAATCAGGGCGGAACGACGCTCGGAACGGGAACGCTGAGTGGGGGCAAAGCGACCTTCTCGACTTCGGCGCTGGGCGTGGGAACAAAGGCGGTAACAGCGGTCTATGGAGGCGACGCGAACTTCGCCGCTGGCACGTCGATGGCAGCGCATCAGGTGGTCAGCAAGGCTGCGACGACGACGACAGTGACCTCGTCGATCAATCCGTCAAGCGCTGGAAAAAACGTAGAGTTCACAGCAGTTGTAACGGCGCCGTTCGGAGGAATCGCAACTGGTACCGTGACGTTCTACGATGGAACGACGACTCTGGGAACGGTGGCCACGAGCGGGGCGAAGGCGAGTCTCACAACTTCAAAACTGAGCCACGGTACGCACCATGTGACAGCGACGTATAACAGCAGCGCCGACTTTGCCGGCAGTTCAGGCTCACTGACGCAAACAGTGAATTAGGGTCGCGTCGCACCAATCGTTACGTGTAAAGTATTTATTTCTTAACAAGTTATGAGCGGTCCTACCCGGTCGTTCGCTCTACCCTATTCCAGCCCTTGAGGGTACCCCCCCCTCCCTGCGGTCTTTTGGAATCATTTCAGACACTACCGGGAGCCAAGTGCGGTGATGGCGGTCAAGCCCACGCGTCGCAACGTTCCGGGTGTGATCGGGGCGCGGGCAAGAGTGTCCGCGCTACAGTCAAGGGCACCCGATGGCGTGATTCGCCCGCGGAAGGAACTCAAGTCGGTTCGCCTGGGATTCTCAGTGAGCGCTATGGCTGCATACGCCAGTTGCAGGTGGTGGGATGGGTTCTGCGGATGCGATCCTTACGTCCTTCTTTCCAAACCCGACCTGAGGTATCCTTAGTTTTATGATTCGGTTGCCAATCCTTAAAGATGAGTTGGCCTTTCTGGAAAAGCTTCGGCCAGACTTAGAAACGAGGCCGGATTTAGGGCATTTGGCGAGTGATATCAAAAAGCGAATCGATAAGATTCAGCAAGAGATTCGCGCTTTACTGGAAAACAAATGAACCTGATAGACCTTCCAAAGGCGTGACGGCAGTCTTTTGGGTTGTTTCCACCCTTCCCAACGAAAAGGCGGTGCGGGCCGCCCCGACTCCCGGAGAGGGAAGGCCAATCTGCACCGCCAGAGGGAATGTGCCGTCAATTACTCAAGTGGGAGCGTCTTGTCCGGCAGTCCCTGTCTTAACCACCGTCACCCCTTGATCCGCCGCCGACGGAACATTCCCGCGACAGCCACAAGCCCCGTTCCCAACAGACCGAGGGTTCGGGGTTCCGGTACTGCTAATGACAGGGTTGTGCTACCCGTGGAGTGACCGATCCCTTGTAGTCCCTGGTGCGCATTGAGGACCGTAATGTTCTGGGTCGTGTATCCAGTGACAACGCGACCGTTATACAGC
The DNA here is from genome assembly GCA_003162935.1 of Acidobacteriaceae bacterium. Lineage (GTDB taxonomy): Bacteria > Acidobacteriota > Terriglobia > Terriglobales > Acidobacteriaceae > Acidiflorens. The sequence continues at coordinate 9,409 of PLUW01000056.1, read as the reverse complement.
GTGCCAACGATCTTGCCGCTCAGTGTGTAGAAAGACTTTTGACCAGATTTGCCATCGAACGTCCAATCGATCGTACCTTCGAAGCTTCCAGCGAAGAGCGAGACCGGGCCTTTTACACCCGTCAACTTTCTCGCCCACGTGCCCATGCCAGTGATGTCAAAGGTCGAACCCGTGGATGAGAACGTTCCGCCCGTTGCCAGCGAACCGGTAAGCAAAGCGCCGGTCGTGTACCTGACCGTACCGAGGGCATGGCCAGGGCCAGCCGTAAACGTGCTGCCAGGGGAGAACGCAACTTGCATGAGTTCCGCTCCATTCGAACTGATCCCTGCGTTCGACATTGAAACCGTGCCGAACTGGTTGTCAAATGTGATGGTGTCCGCCCACGCCGCCATCGGCAACGCCAGAGCCAGTAAAGCCAGAACCACTACTACTCGCCTCATGTGAACCCCTCCCAAAGTTGTTATCTCTTCCCAAATTCGCCCCTGGAGCTTGTTGTCCGAGGTACATCCCTGCAATTTCACGATGGCCTCTCGCCCTGACGCGAACTCATATCATTTGACAGGTTGAGAGTTTGCAAGTCTGTCCAGTTTTGCTCACTTGTCTGGAAACACCGGCGGTTCGAAAACGAGCATCGGTGAGGTGTAGGGCCAGCATTGAGACTCTCTCCAACTCGCTGGCCCTTTTTCGTGTCACTTTTCAGTTAATGTCGCAAAATTCCCGTTACGCGCACCGTGGTCAAAACGCGCTATCGCTGATTTCAAGTTGACTTCGTACCCTGGCATGAAAACTAATGACCACAGCCACGTGAGCAAAGGCTCCTACGACTTTTTCGCCGAACGATTCTCGCGTTTGGTGTTATCTTCTGCTTCCGCGCTGTGCCGCGGAACTCAAGGCTGGCCAACAGTTCAAGCAGGTTGCAAAATGGCCGGTGACACAGGCGCTTTTACGTTACAGTGCCGTCTATCCGACGAGCGTGATGGGGCCCGGTCCTAACAGGCGCGACGTTTAGGATGGGCCGCCGCCCGCAGTGTACAGTTATTGAGGTTCACTTCTCCCAAAGCAAACAGGAATTTATGCAAGACTGCCGACAATTTTATATTGATGGGAAATGGGTCGATCCAGCGGAAGTCCACGATCTTACGGTGATCAACCCCGCTAGTGAAGAGACGATCGCGACGATCTCGCTCGGCACTACCGCGGACGTTGACCGGGCGGTAGTGGCGGCCAAGGGCGCATTCGAGTCGTATTCGGAGACGAGCGTGGACGCGCGGCTGGGGCTGTTGCGGCGAATGATCGACGTCTATCAGTCGAAGATGAAGGAGATGGCCGACACCATTTCGCGGGAAATGGGCGCGCCTTGCTCGCTCGCGCGGAAGGCGCAGGCTCCGGCGGGAGTCGCGCATCTGCTGGAAATCGTCAAGGTGCTGGAGCACTTTGAATTTGAAAGGCTCAAAGGTTCGACGCTCATGCGGAAGGAACCGATTGGAGTGTGCGGACTGATCACGCCGTGGAACTGGCCCATGAATCAGGTCGTCTGCAAGGTTGCTCCGGCGCTGGCGGCAGGCTGCACGATGGTTCTGAAGCCGAGTGAAATTGCGCCGCTCTCCGCTTACTTGTTTGCGCAGATCATGGATGAAGCCGGCGTCCCGGCGGGCGTTTTCAATCTGGTGAATGGCGATGGGCCGACGGTGGGAGCTGCGATTGCGGCGCATCCCGATGTGGCGATGGTGTCTTTCACAGGGTCGACGCGAGCGGGTATCGCGGTGGCGGTGGCGGCCGCGCCTACGGTGAAGCGGGTGACGCAGGAGCTTGGGGGCAAGTCGGCCAACATCCTGCTCGAAGATGCGGATTTCGAGACGGCGGTGGCGCAGGGGGTGCAGGAGTGCTTTCGCAACACGGGGCAGTCGTGCAATGCGCCTACGCGGATGCTGGTTCCGCGGTCGAAGATGGAGGAGGCGGCGAAGGCGGCAAAGATGGCGGCCGAGGCCACGAAAGTGGGCGACCCGTTCGTGGAGGGCACGGGCATGGGGCCGCTGGTGAGCCAGTCGCAATTCGACAAGGTGCAGCGTCTGATTCATCAGGGCATCGAAGAAGGCGCGCGGCTGGTGACGGGAGGGTTGGGCAAACCCGAAGGCTTCAGCAAGGGGTACTTCGTGAAACCGACGGTGTTCGCGGACGTCCGGAATGACATGACGATTGCGCGCGAGGAGATTTTCGGGCCGGTGCTTTGCATCATCGCGTATGAAGATGAAGATGACGCAGTGCGAATCGCGAACGATACTCCTTATGGGTTGTCGGGGTTTGTGACGTCAAGAGACAGGGAGCGGGCGGTCCGGGTGGCGAAGCGCATTCGGGCGGGGAATGTCCACATTAATGGCGCGCGGGTCGACTTCGGCGGTTGTTTTGGCGGCTACAAGCAATCGGGGAATGGTAGAGAATGGGGCGAGGCTGGGCTGGAGGAATTCCTGGAGTTGAAGGCAATTTTCGGTTACGCCAGTCACGCCGAGCGCGGGAAATGAGGCGGCGTGGCGCTGCCGGGCACGCTAGACTGGGCAGGGCGTGACTTCGAGGGAAACTCTGATTCGGTGTCGGCAAATACATAGGTCCTTCCCCTTCGCTCCGCTCAGGGTCAGGATGACACCAGAAATGGAAATTGGAGGACGGTCGGCATGACGAGTGGGGGTCAATCCAAGGATCAGAACGCTGGAACGAGCGGCCAATTGGCACCGGCCAGTCGCCAGCGCCCTGACCTTCCGAAGGCCTACGTCGCGCCGCAGACCACCTTGCAGGAAGTGCTCGTGACTGTCTGGGCGGGCATTCTCGGTACGGAAAAGATCGGTATTGAGGACGACTTCTTCGAACTGGGCGGCGATTCCGTGCTGGCCACGCAGGTCGTTTCTCGCTTGCGCGATATGTTTCGGATGGATTTGCCTCCGATCGTGTTGTTCGAAGCCCCTACCATCGAGACGCTGGCCACATATATGATCGCGAACGAAGCACGGCCAGGCCTGGCTGAAAAAACTGCGGGCGTCTTGAAGCGAATCGAAGGGATGACGGAAGAAGAAGTGACGCGCAGTTTGCATTCCAGCAGTTCGCATACCAAGTGAGAAGCGGTGCCGGAAGTCATGAGTAAGGAATCGTTCAGGGGCCGTGGTTTCTCGGAGCAGAAACTGGCTTTGCTGGCCAGTCTTCTCGATGAAGAAGGGGTCTCGCAGGCACCTGCCCTGAAGCGCGCATCTCGGGAACGGGAGATGCCGCTTTCCTCGGCGCAGATGCGGCTGTGGTTGTTCGATCAGTTGGAGCCGGGCAGCGCGGCATACAACATCCCGGTGCGGCATGACTTTCGGGGCCAACTTGACGCAGCTGCCTTCGAGCGGAGCCTGAGAGAAATCGTGCGGCGGCACGAGGTGCTGCGGACCTGCTATCTGAGAGTCGATGGACGCCCAGTCCAAAAAATCGCCCCGCCGGAAATATTTCAATTTGCAGTCGTCGATTTACAGAGTCTGCCGCTGGCGGACCGTGAGCTGGAGGTGGGGCGTCTGGCTTCGGCGGATGCGCGGAAGGCTTTTGATCTGGGGAGTGAGCCGCCCATCCGAGCCGAGTTGTTAAAGTTGGCCGCGGACGAGCATGTACTGCTGCTGAATATCCATCATATTGCTTTCGACTGGTGGTCGTTCGGGGTGTTCGAGCAAGAACTGGCGGCGCTCTATGGGGCTTTTCTGCGGGGAGAAACTTCGCCGCTGCCGGATCTGCCCCTGCAATACGTGGACTTCGCCGGCTGGCAACGAGAATGGCTGCAGGGAGAGGTCTTACAGAAGCAACTGGACTATTGGCAAGAGAAATTAAGCGGTGAACTGCCGGCGCTGGAGCTGCCGACCGATCAAAGGCATCCGGCGGTGCAAACCTACCATGGATCGTTTCTTTGTTCGGCGCTTTCGAAGAAGCTGACGGAGGCGCTCAAGACATTCAGCCAGCGCGAAGGCGTCACCCTGTTCGCAACTTTGCTGGGAGCATTCAAGGTGCTGTTGCAGCGGTACACGGGGCAGGACGACATTCTGGTTGGGGCGCCGATTGCGGGGCGGAATCGAGCCGAGGTTGAGGGGCTCATCGGCTTCTTTGTCAACACTCTGGTTATGCGGACCGACCTGTCGGGCGATCCGACGTTTCGGCAGGTATTGCGGCGAGTGCAAGAGACTGCGCTGGGCGCGTATGCGCATCCGGATCTGCCGTTTGAAAAACTGGTGGAAGTATTGAATCCGAAGCGCGAGAGCAGCCGCAGTCCGATGTTTCAGGTGATGTTGTCGATGCTCAACACGCCCATGCAGCCTTTGCATCTGCCAGGACTGCAACACCGGCGGACGATGCTGGACAGCGGCACGTCGAAGTTCGACTTGACGCTGTATGTTCTCGAGGAACCTAGTGGACTGAGCTTCACATGTGAGTACAACACGGATTTATTTCACTCCGATCGCATCGAGCGAATGCTGGGACATCTCGAGGTTCTGCTGGAAGGCATCGTTCGCGATCCCGACCAGCACGTGTCGGAATTGCCACTGTTGAGCGCAGGGGAACGGCAGCAGATTCTGATCGGGTGGAACGACACCCGGGTTGCTTACCCGCGGGACATGGCGCTGCACCAGTTGCTTGAAGCACAGGTGGAGAGGACTCCGGCAGCTATCGCGGTGGAGTTCGAGGGCAAGCAACTTACTTACCGCGAACTGAATGAACGAGCAAATCAGTTGGCTCACTACTTGCGGGCTCAAGGCGTCGGAGCGGAGACGCTGGTAGGCATCTGCATGGAGCGGTGCTTGGAGATGGTGGTCGGGCTTTTGGGCGTCCTCAAGGCTGGCGCGGCGTATGTGCCTTTGGACCCGGCGTATCCGAAAGAGCGGTTGGCCTTCATGGTCGAAGATGCGCAGGTGGGGGTGCTGTTGACCCGGGACGGAGCGATCGCTGGGCTTGCCGAAGATGGGGCCGAGCGTACGACCGAGCGAACGACAAAGATCGTGCGCATGGACTCAGACCGGGAAGCGATTGCGCGGGAGAGCGACGCGAATCCCGTCGGTACGGCGAACGCTAACAACCTGGCTTACGTGATCTACACTTCGGGGTCGACGGGGAAGTCTAAGGGAGTGCAGATTCCGCATCGCGCGGTCGTCAACTTCTTGACGTCGATGCGCCGGGAGCCGGGGCTGGTGGAACAAGATGTACTGCTCTCGGTTACTACCTTGTCGTTTGATATTGCGGCGCTGGAAGTGTTTCTGCCGCTGAGTGTGGGCGCGCATCTGGCGCTGGTCAGCCGGGAAGTGGCTGCGGATGGAGCTAGGTTGTCGGAGCAGTTGGCGAACTCGGGCGCTACGGTGATGCAGGCGACTCCAGCCACGTGGAGACTGCTGCTGGAAGCGGGCTGGGAGGGCAACGATCGGCTCAAAATCCTGTGCGGCGGCGAGGCCCTGGATCGGGAACTGGCGAACCAGTTGTTGAAACGATGCGCATCGCTTTGGAATCTGTACGGCCCCACCGAAACTACGATCTGGTCGGCTGCCTGCAAAGTCGAAACGGAGATAACAAACGGATCCGTCTCCATCGGCAGGCCCATCGCCAACACGCAGCTTTACGTGCTCGACCGCCATCTGCAACCTGTTCCGATCGGCGTACCGGGAGAACTGCACATCGGCGGGGACGGCCTCGCGCGGGGTTACTTGAACCGGCCCGAGCTGACGAGCGAGAAATTTATTGCCAATCCGTTCGGCGACGAGTTGAACTCGCGACTTTACAAGACGGGAGACTTGGCTCGCTATCTGCCGGATGGAAGTATTGATTTTCTCGGCCGCAATGATTATCAGGTTAAGATTCGCGGCTTTCGTATTGAGCTGGGTGAAATCGAAGCGGTGCTGGGCCGCCATCCAGACGTGCAAAATGCCGCGGTTCTTGCTAGAGAAGACGCCCCCGGTGAGAAGCGTCTGGTGGCGTACGTCATCCCGAAAGCTGGAGAGAGACCTTCGATTGATGGGTTGCGCAATTTTCTGAAAGAGAAGCTGCCGGCTCACATGGTGCCGCCGTTTTTCGTCGTCATGGAGAAGATGCCGTTGACGCCGAACGGCAAGCTTGACCGAAAGGCGCTGCCTTCGCCGGACCTTGCCGGACATGAACGCGCGGAGGATGCGCCGGGGTTTGCCGCTGCGCGGGACCCGCTCGAACAGACGTTGGCCCAGATCTGGTCCAAAATCCTGAAGGTGAAAAGGATTGGCATTCACGACAATTTTTTTGAGTTGGGAGGGCATTCCCTCCTGGCGGTCCGCATTGTGGCCGAGATCGAGAGACTGCTCCAGAGGAAGTTGCCTCTCGCCACTTTTCTACAGGCGCCGACCATTGGTGACTTGGCGGATGTGCTGCGAAAAGAAGATTGGAAGCCTTCCTGGTCTTCTCTTGTGCCGATACGGGCAGGCGGATCGAAACCACCTCTGTTCCTGATGCACAGTCACGGGGGCAATGTGTTGGAATATTATCCGCTGGCGGAGCGCCTGGATGCGGATCAGCCCGTATATGCTCTTCAGGCTCGCGGACTCGATGGCAACATTATTAAGGACCAACCGTTCGAGGACATGGTCGAGGCTTACGTTGCCGAGTTGCGGAGCCTGCAACCGGAGGGGCCCTATTTTCTGGGCGGCTATTGCCTGGGCGGACTGCTGGCGTTAGAGGCTGCGCATCAGCTCTCGGCTTTAGGTGAGACGGTAGCTTTGGTTGTGCTGATCCAAACGATCCACCCCACCTACGCTCGCTTTCGCCCCGGTCTCAGCGCGCTGCAGCGGGGCTGGTATCGTGCGACGAAGCGCATCGACCTGGAGTCGGCATATCTTCGCTATCGAGGGGTGAACCACATCGTTGAAAGAGGCAGACGTATGAGGGATCTCCTGCTGGCGAGAACTGCAATCGCAATAGACGGCTGGAGGGGCAAGGACCACGGGGGACAACGAGGTATGGCACACACGCTCGAGGTTCTCGCGATTGAGCATGACCGAGCACGGATACGATATGTGCCGCGCGCCTACAACGGCCCGGTGGTTCTGTTTCGTGCCGGGAAGCAGATCTCCGGACTGATGGCGGATTCCGCGCTCGGGTGGAAAGAGGTTCTGACGGGCGAGTTGACGGTCCGAGAAATACCCGGCCACCAGGAAACTATGTTGATGGAGCCCAATGTTTCGTATCTGGCGAAGGAAATCAGAGAGCAGATCCAGGCTGTTAGCACCGTCGTGTAGTCGCCGAGGGAGGCTCTGATTCGGTGTCGGCAAAAAGCGTGAACCACGGGGTACACGGAGGTACACGGAGGACCCCGGGGACTTAATCGGAAGTTGCCTAGCTCGTTGTTGACTCTGCAAATTCCGTTGGCGTAACGTACATCCACGCGGATCGTGGCAGACTGGAGTCGACGAAATCCATTCACCAGGAGGGGGTCGATTTGGCAATCGGAAGCGGGTGGTCAAAGACGTGGACATACTTCCAAGGGGATTGGCATGAGGGCAACATCGGAATCATGGGCCCGCGCACGCACGCAGCGTGGCTTTGCTCGGTGGTGTTTGATGGCGCCCGGGCTTTCGAGGGCGTCACGCCGGATCTCGATCTGCACTGCGCGCGAGTGAACGCCTCGGCGAAAAAGCTCTACTTGAAGCCAACGGTTGCGGCTGAGCAGTGGATCGAGTTGGCGCGCGACGGGATCAAGCGCTTCGAAAAGGATGCTGCACTTTACATTCGACCGATGTATTGGGCGGAGAAAGAAAGCGCGTGGGTGCAGTCGCACGACCCGGAGTCGACGGAGTGGTGCCTATCGATCTACGATGCGCCGATGCGCGCGCCGAAGGGCTTCTCGATCACGCTGTCTCCTTATCGGCGGCCCACGCTCGACACCATGCCGGTCGATGCCAAGTGCGGATGTCTTTATCCCAACAACGCGCGTTGCCTTTTCGAGGCGCAAGCACGGGGCTTCGACAATGCGGTGGTGTGCGACATGCTGGGCAACGTGGCCGAACTCGCCACTTCCAACATCTTCATGGCGAAGGATGGCGTGGTGTTTACGCCGGTGGCGAATGGGACTTTTCTCGCCGGAATCACTCGCCGACGCGTCATCGGGTTGTTGCGCCAGAGCGGTGTGACGGTGGTCGAGAAAAGTCTGACCTACGCGGACTTCGAAGCGGCAGATGAAATTTTTGCATCCGGGAACTATTCCAAAGTCGTCCCAGCAACCCGGATCGGCGGGCGCACACTCCCATTCGGTCCGCTTTTTAGCAGAGCACGAGAACTCTATTGGGCATTCGCACATTCGTGATCGCCGGACATTCAGAAAAAGCGAAGCTTCGAGGCGAACCGGCGATTGCGCGTATCACGATCTCGCGCGACACCGTTTCTGGGATCGAGGTGCTCGCGTGAACCCTATGCCCACATCCACGATGGTCGAGGTGCTGACTCCCATCTGGCAACGCGTGCTTCAACTCCCGTCGGTTGGCGCCGACGACAACTTTTTCGATCTCGGTGGAGATTCCGCGCTGGCCCTGGAGTTGTTCAACGAAGTTGCGCTGGCGTGCGGACGTGAATTGCCTCCGGTAACGATCTACCATGCGCCCACCATCTCCGCGCTGGCGGCGTTGTTGGAACAGCCCACCAGTGCGCGCATTCCGCCGCTGATTCAGTTAAAGGCAGGTTCGGATCCGCCGGTTTTTCTTGCCCATGGATTGGGCGGCAGCGCCATGGATTTTTTTCAGATTGTGAAACACATCCGTCCTGCGAATACGATTTATGGAATGCAGGCGAAGGGCATTGACGGCGTGGAAGAACCGCTCGATCGCATCGAGGATATGGCGCAATATTCACTCGATGCGGTGCGGCAGGTGCAGCCGCATGGGCCATACTTCCTGATCGGATTCTCACTTGGCGGCCTCATCACTCTGGAAATGGCGCA
>PLUW01000056.1:0-393 GCA_003162935.1 Acidobacteriaceae bacterium | reverse complement strand
CTTCGCCGGCCATGCAACGATTCCGAGAGGGTGATGGTCTGGCGTTGGAACGGTATCGGCCGCGGTATTATCCGGGGAAGATCAATTTTGTCAGGGCGGCAATTCCCACGGACTTCCCTGCCGATGCGGCTGCGGTGTGGTCCGATCTGGCGCATCGGTTTGAGGTTGAGACCGTGCCTGGCGACCATCTTGGCATCATGACGACGAATTTCGAGGCACTGGCTGCCGTGCTTTCCCGTGTTCTGGACGAAGCTTCCCAAAAGTAGCGCAAAAGGCAGCAATTTCAAGTCCCCAGAGGACTCTCATCGCTGCCTTTTCGGAAAGAAATTGCGCGCAGTGTGCAAGGAAATGCACACCTCGATTTTGATCGAGATTTTGGAGACTTTCAGTCTT
>PLUW01000027.1:4574-28343 GCA_003162935.1 Acidobacteriaceae bacterium | reverse complement strand
GCCAAAGTTGAGGAATGCAACACGCTGGACCTCTTCCGGCTCGCATTGGGTTCTGCAAAGTCGGTCTGTCTCGATTGTCGAGATGCATCCTCATAATGAGTGACCATGGAGTTCGAACATTTCACTGCCATAAGCTTTGACTGTTACGGGACCCTGATCGATTGGGAGTCTGGGATTCTTCCAGTCATCCGGGCGCTGCTTACAGGCGACGGTCAAAGCCTGGCTGATTCCGCGATTCTCGAACTCTATGGGGAATTTGAGGCGGAAGCGGAGAGTGGTCCATACCGGAGCTACCGGGACGTGCTGGAGGCGGTGGTGCGGGCGTTTGCGGACCGCTTTCATTTCGAGGCCAGCTCCAAAGAAATCCGGTCACTGCACGAATCGGTACCGGAGTGGCAGCCTTTTGCGGACACGGTGCCTGCGCTGCGCGAACTACAGAAGCGCTACAAGTTGGCGGTAATTTCAAACATCGACGACAGTCTGTTTGCGGAGACGCGCAAGAATCTGGGTGTGGAGTTTGAAGTGGTGGTTACGGCGGAACAGGCGGGAAGCTATAAGCCTTCGATCAACAATTTTCAAATGGCGCAGCACCGGCTGGCGATTGCACCGGATCGGCTTCTGCACGTTGGGCAAAGCGTCTATCACGATGTGGTGCCGGCGCGGGCGCTGGGAATCGCGACGGTTTGGGTGAACCGGAAGTCGGCGCGTCCGGGGATTGGCGCGGTTCGGGGCAGTTCGGTACCAGCCCTCGAGCAACAGCCGGATCTGGAAGTTCCCGACCTGGCTTCTCTGGTTCGAGCAATTCGCACGATCTGACCGGGCGTGAGCTCTCACATCGGGAACGGCATGGGAAGGATCTTCTGCTGGATGGCGACTGTGACCAGTTGAGCTTTATTGTGGATATCGAGTTTGCGCATCAAGTTGAATTTATGCGCTTCCACGGTCTTGGTGCTGAGTCCCAGAATCGCTGCCGCCTTCTTCGAGGTGTGTCCTTCGGCGAGCAATTTCATCACTTCGCGCTCGCGCAGAGTCAGGGTGCTTCGGCGCAGCGGCACCGGCACGGGCTGAGTCCGCAGGAACACGTCGTCGGGCGGTTGCGTTTCGGCCGGCGGACTTAACGATCTTTCGCCGCCGACATCAGCGCCGCGGACATCGGTGCCGCGGTACACTTCGCGCAGAGCATCCAACAGAAGCGGCGCGGGAGTTTCTTTCAGCAGGTATCCGCTGGGGCCCGAGCGCAGGGTCCACCGCACGCGCTGCTCATCTTCCTGGGTGGTCAGATACACGATGCGCGTTCCGCCGCCGTCTTGTTCGATGAGGCGTCCAGCGGTAAATGGCGACATGCCCGGCATGCTGGTATCGAGCAGCACCAGGTCGGGGTGATGATCCAGAACCAAGCGGAGGGCTGCCGCGGCGTCCCCGGCTTCGCCGACTACGGCAAAGTCGGGGGCGTCTTCCATGAGCCGGCGCATGCCGTAGCGCGACATTTCGCGATGGTCGGCGATGACGGACCGAATGCGTTTGGAAGACTCCGGATGAAGCGAATCTGTCTTGGTGGCCACCATGCCCTTTGATTGTACCCGCACAGGACGCGTCTTTGGCATGGTAAGGGGCATAGTAGCCGGCGGCGCGAGGATTTTCACAGCGAAGGCCGGAGAGCTGAACTTTTCCGCTTCATTTACAATGCGTGTTCAACATGCTGCGCTACTTTACTTCCGGGGAGTCGCACGGCGAGGCGCTGGTTGCATTTCTTTCCGGGTTGCCGGCGGGGTTGGCGGTGGAGCAAGCGTTTGTGGACCACGAGTTGTGGCGCCGCCAGCAGGGCTTTGGACGCGGCGGGCGGATGAAGATCGAAACCGACCGGGCGCACTTTCTGTCGGGTGTGCATCACGGCAAAACGATCGGCTCGCCGATCGCGGTGATGCTGGAGAATCGCGACTGGCAGAATTGGAAAGAGTCGCTGCCGGTGGAGACGGGCGATCCGGAGAAGCATAAGCGGGTGGCGTCTCCCCGGCCCGGTCATGCCGATCTGGCGGGGGCTTTGAAGTACGATTTCACGGAGGCGCGCTATGTGCTGGAGCGCGCCTCGGCGCGGGAGTCGGCGGCGCGGGTGGCGATTGGCGCGCTTGCCAAGTTGCTGCTGCGCGAGTTGGGCGTGGAAGTTCTGAGTCATGTGATTGCGGTGGGCGCGGTATCGATTGCGGATCGGGAAATTGCGTGGGAGCAGATTGAGCCGATGTCACGCAAAGACGAAGTAATGCTTTCTTGCGCCGACGCCGATGCCGAGCAGCGAATGAAAGAGGAAGTGGATAAGGTTCTGCGCACGGGCGATTCGGTGGGCGGAGTGTTTGAGGTGGTGGCGCGCAAGGTTCCGCCGGGTCTCGGCAGCTATGCGCAGTGGGACGAGCGGCTGGATGCGCAGTTGGCGGCGGCGGTGATGTCGTTGCAGGCGGTGAAGGCGGTTGAAATTGGGAGCGGGATTCAAGCGGCGCATTCTCCGGGATCGGCGGTACATGACGAGATCGGTTATCGGAGCGACGCGGAGTTTGCGGGTTTTACGCGCACGCGCAACAATGCGGGAGGCATTGAGGGCGGAGTGTCGAACGGGCAGGAGATTCGGGTTCGCGGCTATTTGAAGCCGATCTCGACGCTGCGGCGTCCGTTGCAGTCGGTGGATTTTGCGACGCGGGAGCCGGTAAAAGCGGCGTACGAGCGCTCGGATGTGTGCGTGGTGCCGGCGGCGGGAGTGGCTGCGGAGGCGATGGTCGCGCTCACGCTGGCGAGGTCGGCGCTGGAGAAATTCGGCGGCGACTCGATGAAGGAGACGAAGCGGAATTTTCAGGGGTATTTGGAGCAGCTGAAAAAGTATTGATGCGACGTTGGTGTTCTAAGGAAACTCTGATTAAGTGTCGGCAGAAAGCATGGACCACAGGGTCCACAGAGGTGCACGGGGGGAACCGGGGCTTAATCGGGGTTTCCCTGGGGAGTTCGCGGTATCAAAGTTACACTGTCATCTTGGGCGAGAGGCCTGTGTGTTGGGATGGATTCGAATCCATAGATCCTTCGCTTCGCACAGGATAACAACCCAAACCTACGACAATGATCTATCCAATTGTGAAATTCGGCGATGCGGTTCTGGAAACACCCGCGGCTGAGGTGACCAGTTTCGACGACGGGCTCAGGAAGCTCATCGAAGACATGTTCGAATCGATGTATGCGGCGCGGGGCGTGGGTTTGGCGGCGCCGCAGATCGGCATTTCGAAACGGATTGCCGTGGTGGACGTGACGTTCAAGGAAGATCCCGACGCTAGGCTGGTGCTGATCAATCCCGTAATTGTTAACAAGGAAGGGCGGCAGCGGAGCAGCGAGGGCTGCCTGAGCATTCCGGAGTTTCGCGAGGATGTTACGAGGGCCAAGATCGTAACCGTTCGCGCGCAGGATGCGAGCGGGAAGTTTTTCGAGCACACCGGCGAGGATTTGCTGGCGCGAGCTTTTTTGCATGAGACCGACCACTTGAACGGCAAGCTGTATATCTCGCACATCAGCGCGCTGAAGCGCGACTTGATCAAGCGCAAGATCAAGAAGCTGGTGAAAGTGGGAGAGTGGTAGAAAGGCAGGTCTCAGGTGTCAGGTCTCAGGAAAAACCCGCGTTGCGCAGCAGCCCAGAGCGTTTTGAGAATTCCTGAGACCTAGCACCTAAGACCTGAGACCTATGCTTTTAGTTTTCTGCGGCACGCCACGATTTGCGGTTCCGACGCTTGAGAAACTGGTTGAGGCCGGTCATTCCGTGGCGCTCGTCGTAACGCAACCGGATCGGCCGCGAGGGCGCGGGATGGAAGTGGCCGTTTCTCCCGTGAAAGAGTCGGCAATTCGCCTGGGCCGTCCTGTGGTGCAACCGGCCACCATCAAGAACAATACTGAGTTCCGCGATCAACTTGCGGCGATCCGGCCGGACGCGATTATCGTGGTCGGCTATGGGCGGATCATTCCGCAATGGATGATCGATCTGCCCCGGCTGGGCAATTTGAATCTGCATGCTTCGCTGCTGCCGAAGTATCGGGGAGCGGCGCCGATCCAGTGGGCGATCGCTTGCGGCGAATCGGTCACGGGAGTGACGACCATGCGCATTGATGCCGGGCTCGATACGGGCGACATTCTGCTGCAGCGTGAAATGTCGATTGGGCCGGAAGATACGGCGGAGACGTTGGGGCCGAAGCTGGCGTCGATCGGCGCGGATTTGATGGAGGAGACGCTGCGCGGGCTTGAGAACGGGGACGTTCATCCAAGTCCGCAGGATGATGCGCAGGCCACGCTTGCGCCGATTTTGAAGAAGGAAGACGGGCGCATGGACTTCGCTCGCTCGGCAAACGACCTGTGCAACCGGCTGCGCGGCTTTCAGCCGTGGCCGGGGGCGTTCACGAGTTTTAAGGGGAAGACGCTGCGGGTGCATCGCGCGCAACCCGCGCAACGTGCGCCGGCGTTGATGCCGGGAGACGTCGGAGTCGAGGGCTCACGCTTGTGCGTCGGGTGCGGTAAGAACAATGATGCGGAAACCATGCTGGAGCTGGTTGAAATCCAACTTGAGGGCAAGCGCCGCATGACGGCGCAAGAATTCATCAACGGTTACCGGCCCCAATCCGGCGACCATTTGGGACAATAGGCTGCGATGGCTGTTTCTCCAGCGCGCGCCGCAGCTTTCGCAATTCTCTTGCGCGTTGAGCGCGAGGATTCCTACGCAGCGGAACTGCTCCATTCCGAGCCGCTGGCAGCGCTTTCCTCCCGTGATCACGGGCTTGCCACGGAACTGGTGATGGGAGTGCTGCGCTGGCAGTCACTCGTCGACGAGCGACTGGCGGAAGCGTCATCGCAAAAGATTGAGCGGTTGGATGACGAAGTTCTAATCGCGTTGCGCCTTGGAGTTTACCAACTCCGGTTTCTTTCCAGGGTTCCTGCGCGCGCCGCGATTTTTGAAAGCGTGGAACTGGTGAAAGCGGCGCGCAAGCGGTCGGCGGCTTCGTTTGTGAATGCGGTACTCCGCAAGATCGCCGGCGCCCCTGCGGAGGGCGCTTTCGCTTCCATCGAAAGATTGGCCGACGAAAGATCGACCGACGCGATCGGGCTGGCTCGGGCCTCTGCTCATCCTTTATGGTTGGTGGAACGCTGGACGGAGCGATATGGATTTGAGGCCGCGCGGCAAGTCTGCACCTTTGATCAGGCGGTTCCGGAGACGGCGATTCGTATTCATGGCGAGCAATCTGCTGTCGGGAATACCGACGGCGAACTTGCCGCAGCGGGCGTGCAACTTGCTCCCGGGCGGTTGTTGGCAGGGGCGCGAAGGGTTCTTGCGGGGGACGTGACGGCGTCGCGCGCTTATGTGGAGGGGCGGGTTTCGATTCAGGACGAAGGCTCGCAACTGGTCGCACTGCTGGTGGGGCGCGGAGAGAAGCTTCTTGACTGTTGCGCTGCTCCGGGCAGTAAGACTGCGCTGCTGGCGCGGCGCAACCCACGCGCTGAGGTGGTAGCGACGGAGTTGCATCCGCACCGGGCGCGGTTGCTGCAGAGTCTGAATCGTCTACCGAACGTGCAGGTGGTCGCTGCGGACGCGCGTCACTTGCCATTTTCCGGTGCTTTTGACCGCATCCTCGCCGACGTCCCTTGCTCTGGAACCGGTACGCTGGCCCGCAACCCGGAGATTAAGTGGCGGCTCAAGATCGAAGACCTGCACGATCTTCAACTACGGCAAATTGCCATCCTGAAATCCGTGCTTGCCCATCTGGTGGCGGGCGGACGGCTTGTCTATTCCACATGTTCGCTGGAACGTGAGGAGAACGAAGCGGTTGTGGAGGCGGCGGTCGAGGGCGCGATGGAATTCAAGATCGGCGATTGCAGGGGAGAGCTGGAGCAATTGCGGGAGTCGGGGGAACTGCGCTGGAAAGATGTCGGGTCGCTTCTGGCAGGACCGTATCTGAGGACAATTCCAGGGGTGCATCCTTGCGATGGGTTCTTTGCAGCGATGATCGAACGGAGATGAGATCGGGCGGAGATGAGTTCGGGAAACTCTGATTCAGTGGCGGCAGAAAGCGTAAACCACAGGGTACACGGGGGTACACGGGGGGAACCGGGACTTAGGCAAAGAGCGTTGTAGTGCCAACAAAATGCATAGGTCCTTCGCTACGCTCAGGATGACAGAAGAAGTTGTTCTACGAACTCACCGAGGCGACACTAGCGGACCTCGAAATTCACCGTGCTGCCCGCCGCGATTTTCTGGCCCGGCGCTGGATTCTGGCTGACGATCATGCTGGCTGCACCGGGCTCGGCAGACGGCGCGACTCGCGAAATTTGCGGCTCGCCGGTCGGAGACTGTGGCGGAAGAAGGTTAACTTTGCCGATTTTGATACCAGCGTCCTGGAGCGTGAGTGTCGCGCTGCCGAGCGGCTGTCCTGTGAGGTTCGGCATGACATAGGTTTGCGGCGCGGGACCGTCGCTTACCAAAAGGCTGATCTTTGGCGCCGACACGCCGCTGGCATTGGCGGGAGGGCTTTGCGAGATCACCTGGCCGGGCGTTGCGTCGGGCAGGTTGAGGTGTGCAATCGAACCCAGACTGAACCCGCGACGCCTGATATTCAACTCGGCGATCCGCTCGCTGCCGCCCGTCGCGTTGGGAATCGCGATCCGCTGCGCTCCCAGACTTTGCGCCACGCGGATCGACCAGCCTCGCCGAACTTTGGTTCCCGGCGGAGGCATCTGGGTCATGATTCTTCCTTCGGGAATGTCGGGGCTGTAGAACTGGCGCTCGACGACCATTTGCAAGCCCGAAGCCGAGCTCGCATGTTCGGCTTCGGTCGGACTCAGGCCCACCAGTTTCGGAATCGCCACTTCGCGGCCGTGGATTGCAAACTGCATGGCGGTGAGCGCGGAGACGAGCGCGACGGTCAGCAGCACCAGCGCCAGGAGCAACATGCGAAAGAACTGCCGCATGGAGACGATTATAGCTGGGGTGGGGTGCTGCTTTCTTCAGTGGCTCCGCGAGCGAAAACCGCTTACCACCAAGGCCACGAAGGTACACGAAGGAAACCTTGAAACCATAGACCTTCGTGACACTTCGCGGCCATGGTGATTCGTGGGTTCTGTCAGATCTATCGTGAAGCTGGGCCACTACCGGCTCGACTCCTGATTTGACGGCGCGCTTGACGGCGATACTGCCGCCCGCATCTTTTGTTGCCCGACCCATTCGTGGATGCGGGTGCTCAGCACATCCATGGGAAGCGCGCCGCCGGAAAGTACCTCATCGTGGAAGCCGCGGATGTCGAATTTGTCTCCCAGTTGATCTTTCGCATACTGGCGAAGCCGCAGAATCTCAAGCTGTCCGATTTTGTAGCCGAGCGCCTGCGCCGGCCACGCGCTATAGCGGTCGGTCTCGCTCTGTACCGTGACTTCGTCAATGGCGGAGTGCTCGTGGAAATAATCGACCACCTGTTGCCGCGTCCAGTGCTTGTAGTGAAAGCCGGTGTCGACGACCAGGCGAATCGCCCGCAACATGTCATCCTGCAGGTGGCCGTAGTAGCTGTAAGGATCCTGGTAAAATCCGACTTCCTTGCCCAGCCGTTCCGCGTACAGCGCCCATCCTTCGATATAGGCGGTGTAGCTTTCGTGCTGGCGGAAGAGCGGCAGGTTGGGCAACTCCTGCGCAATCGAAATCTGCATGTGATGTCCGGGCACGCCTTCGTGATAGGCGGTGGTTTCGATATCCAATACCGTGCGCTTGGCGAAGTCGCCGGTGTTGACCATGATGTGGCCGGGCCGTGAACCGTCGGGAGTGCCGTCGACGTAAGCAGCATCGGACGCTTCTTTTTCGCGGAATTCCTCGACCTGCATCACTTCCAGCTTGGCCTTGGGCAGGCGTCCGAACAATTGCGGCAGCCGGGCGTACATCTGGTCTTCGTACTTGCGGTACAAGTCGAGGATCTCCTCGCGTGAGTGGGCGTGGAGTTTTGGGTCGGCGTCGACGGCTGCTTTGAAGCTTTTCATGTCTTTGAAGCCGAGCTGGTTCACCACGGCCAGCATTTTGCTTTCGACCTCTTTCACCTGGTCGAGGCCGAGCTGATGAATCTCTTCGGGCGACAGATTGGTGGTGGTGCTCTCTTTCACGCGGAAGGCATACCATGCGGCGCCGTCGGGGAGGGCCCATGCTCCGGGCTCGGTTCTGCCATGCGGTGCGTAGTCGTCTTTCACGAAGGCGGTGAACTTTACGTAGGCTGGGGTTACGGAATCGCGCACGGCAGCCAGGCCGGCCGCGCGCAGGCGCTTGCGATCCGCTTCGGAGATTGCATCTGGGAATTTGTCAAAGGGATGAATGAAGGGACTTTGTTCTGGCGCTGTGGTCGCGATTCCGTCGGCTTGTGTCACCACTTTTTCGAGAAGGATCTTCGGCGGCATTCTTCCCGCGGCCATGCCTTTGCGCATCTGCTCGATGGTCTGGTCGAACAGGCGGGGAAGCAGTTTCAGTCGGGTGATGTAATCCTCATAGTCTTTTACATTCTCGAAGGAGAGAACGCTGACCAGTTGCGGAGCGTCAATGTGAATTCCGTTGAACTGGTTTACGGGCATCTCCCACGGCTTAAAGCGCGCGCCTTCCAGGTTCATTTGAAGATCGCGAACCATGATCTGCTGGTTGAGCGCTTCCTGTTCCGGAAATCCGGCGGCGTCAATCGCCTTGAAGCGGTCGAGAAAGAGCCGGGTCTGTTCCAGATCGTCATCGATCGCTTTTTGCGAGAAATCGTCGACTTTATCGTTGTAGCGCTTGTCGCCGAGGATGGAGGCGTAGAGCGGGCTGGTGCGCATGGTGTATTCCCACTGCTCGTGGAGCAGGTCGGTGAGCGCTTTGCGCCGGGATTCGAGATCGGCGGGTGGATTGGCGGCGGCCACGGCGGCCGGAATCAGCATGGCAACAGCTAGCAGACAAACGAACAATCGCATGGAAACTCCTGATGGAAACTTGTTGGCGTTAGAACGGCTATCCCCACAGATAGCGTTGTTCTGTGAACCCTTGTTCTGATAGACGAATATACGAAAGCGGGTGGTAATCCGTTCCGTAAAAAAAATCATGGCGCGCGCTCGTGCCTCCACAAAAAAGATCCACCACGGAGATGCTGAGTCACGGAGAAGTTCTTTTCCAAGCCGTTTCTCCTCCGTGTTTCGGTGACTCCGTGGTGGGATTGGCTGTCGCGGTCGGGCGCCCGCCCGTGAGCGGATCTAGCGAACCTGCCACACCGTGTCGAGTACCGTGCCATCCACCCACTTCACCACGGCGCACGGACGATCGCCCAGCTTTGGGCGGGCGGGCTTGCCGCAGATTTTCTCGACTTCGGCTTTGATGTCTTGAATCGGCCGAATCGGCAGCTTCGATCCCATCACGGCGTGGAGCAGGTCCGTGCGCCGGGGATTGATGGCGATGCCGCGTTCGGTTACGACCACGTCAATCATCTCGCCCGGCCCGGTCATCGTCGTCACCACGTCGACAATCACGGGGATGCGATCGCGGAACGACGGCAGCGCTAGGATGGTGCAGCCGGCGAACAAGCAGTTCTGCCATCCGCCAATGCCGTGCAGCAAGCGGCCGTCGGAGTGCGTGACCACGTTGGCGTTGAAGTTTACGTCCACTTCGGTTGCGCCCAACACTACGGCATCGACCAACGAAGCGAAGTTTCCCTTGCCGTGGTAGTTGTACGAAGTGAAGGGCGATGTGGCGACGTGGCGGGGATCATTGGCCATCGACTTCACGCCATCGAGATCGAACGTCTGGCCATCGAGGATGTAATCCGTGAGCCCTTGTTGCAGCAGCTCGACCAGGAATTTCGTGGATCCGCCGCGGACGAAGCGCGCCTTCACGCCATCCTGCTTCATCATCTGTTTCAGATATTCGACGAATGCCAGCGCAATTCCGCCCGCTCCCGCCTGGAACGAGAATCCGTTCTTCATGATTCCCGTGTCTCGCAACAGCTGCGCCACCATCTCCGCGATGCGGAGACGGTCGGGGGAACGCGTGATTTGGGTGGTGCCGGAAACAATCTTCGCCGGATCGCCGATTGAATCTACCTGCACCACAAAATCGACGTTGTTGCCCTGAATCTGCCAAGGTACGCACGGAAACGGCACGAGATTATCGGTGACGACGATTACGCGGTCGGCGTAGGTCGAATCGGCCAGCGCAAAACCGAGCGAGCCGCAGGCTGATTTGCCATGCGAGCCATCCGCGTTGCCGAAAAAATCGGCGGTCGGGGCGGCGATTACGGCAATGTCGACGTGGACTTCTCCATCTTGAATTGCCTGGTAGCGGCCGCCATGGGAGCGCAGCACGCCCATGCCGCGCATCTTCCCTTGTGTGCAGTAGTCGCCCAACGGCCCGTTCATCGAGCCTTCGATGTGATGGATGACGCCTTTTTCCATCAGTTCGATGGCGCTTTTCTGGGACGGGAACGATGCGCTCGGGAACCATATCAAGTCCTTGACGCCGATCCTGGCGGCCGCTTCCAGCGCCATCAGCGCCACTTTGTCGCCGTCGCGCAGATGATGATGGTTCGAGATCACCATGCCGTCGCGAAGTCCGCACTCGCGCAGCGCCGTCTCCAGATCGGCCACGCGCTTGTCGCCGCTATCGGGGTAGTCTTTGTTCGAGCTGATCGCCGGCGCCGCCTTGCGCCCGCGCGGCTGATACTTTCCCACACCCGCGAACGGAGTCTGCGGTTGGCCGTTTGCCACCGTCGGCACGGTGCGTCCCGCCGCATTCTGCGCGAGTTCTATTCTTTCTTTCGCGTTTTCAGTCCCACTCACGAAATCGCTCCCATCGCTTTCGCACGCGCCACAAGTTTTAGCGCTCGTTGCACCACCGGCGGATCGATCATTTTTGAACCTAGACTCACGACGGCCAGTCCCTTGCTCTGCGCTTCTTCGAAGGCGGCAACCACTTTTTTCGCCTTTTCGATCTCGAGCGGCGTCGGCTGAAACGCCTCGTGGATGACGCGAATCTGCCCAGGATGGATGCAACCCATACCTTCGAATCCAGCCGCGCGCGAGGCTTCTCCCCATCGCCGCAGGCCATCCATATCGGCGACATCGCTAAAGACCGAGTCAATCGCCTGCACTCCCGCCGCGTGCGCGGCATTCACCACGCGTGACCTCGCATATTGCGACTCGTGGCCTTCGGTGGTTTTCACCACTCCGAGATCGGCGGTGTAGTCTTCGAGCCCAATGGTCAGCGCCACCACGTTTTCGCTCGCCGTCGCGACCTCAAACGCGTTCTCAATTCCCAGCGCCGACTCGAGGATTGGCATGATCCAGATTGGGCGGAGTATTCCGTTGCGCTGCTTGATCTCGGCGATCATGCGATCCACTTCGCGTACCTGCTCGGGTTCTTCAACTTTCGGAATCAAAATCAGATCGGGACTTTCGCCGACAATTTCAGCCAAATCCTCGAGCCCCAGGGGCAATTGGTTGATGCGCACCATGCGCTCGCACGATCCGAAATCGACCGCCCGCAGGGTATTTCGCACCAGAATGCGGGCGGCATCTTTTTCGCCGCGATGCACGGAATCTTCCAGGTCGAGAATGACGGCGTCGGGCGCATGCAAGGAGGCGTTGATGTAGTACTTCGGCTCCGAGCCGGGCAGATAGAGGCGCGAGCGCCGCAGCCGGTCTTTGGGCGAGGGCGGCGGCAGCGGACGCTGCTCGGGCAGCGAGCGTTTTCCCAGCGTCATTCCAGCGCGCCGGGCCGCGGCCTCGATGCGAGCCGAGAGTATGAAAGGCAGCGCGCCCTCATCGTGAATGGCGACCTGCGCGTGCTGAATGCCCAGTTCAGCTAGAACTTCTCGCGCCTGTTCGAGGATCGCAGAGCCGTAATAGGGCGCAACCCGAGATTCCAAGGCGATCTCGACCCCGCCGCTGTCACGCGCTTCAAGCGCGACATGCGCATCCGACCGGACCTCTTTGCCCCAATGGCCTGCCTGGGCGGAATGCGGGGGCGTCGTCTCGACAGCGCTGCTCATAAAAAACCTCAACCACAGGGTACACAGAGAACCACGGGGAAAACCTGAGTCTCTGTGCCCGCTGGTTATCTAAAGCTTTTCCAAGATCGCATCCGTCATCTGCAGGGTGGTGGCCGCACCCTGACTGATTGCCTTCGGGCCGCCGGTAAAGCGCATCATATCGTATGTACGGACTTTGCCTTCTTGCACTACGTCTGTAATCGCCTTGCGGATGCGGCTCGCCTTTGCGTCTTCGCCGACATGATCGAGCATCATCGCCGCCGAAAGAATCATGGCGATTGGATTCACGATGGGCGGGTTCAGTTCCGCGTACTTGGGCGCGGATCCGTGCGTTGGTTCGAAGACGGCCACGTCGTCGCCTATGTTGCCCGAAGCCGCGAATCCGAGTCCGCCCACCAGCCCTGCGAAGGCGTCGGAAAGGATGTCGCCGAACAGATTCGAGGCGACAATGACGTTGTATTCTTCGGGATTCTTGTTCAGCCACATCAGCTGGGCGTCGATGTTCGTGGACCAGAGCGCGATGCCCGGATAATTCTTCGCGACTTCTTTCGCCACTTCTTCCATCATGCCTGAGGTTTCGCGCACGACATTGGGCTTTTCGCAAATGGTCACGCCCTTGAAGCCACGTTTCTTTGCGTATTCAAGGGCTGCCTTGACGATGCGCTGAGCCGCCTGGCGAGTGATGATGCGGCAACTGACGGCGATCTCGGGTCCGGGCACGTTGGCAAAAGCCTTGAAGCGAGGATGGCTGTTCAACGCGGCGCGGACGATCTCGGGAGGGTTCGTCCACTCCACACCGGCGTACATGCCTTCTGTGCCCTGGCGGAAAACGGTGGTGTCGATCTTCGGCTCGTCGAATCCGCCCGAGGTGTTCTTGCGGATGTAATTCAGCGGATTGCCGGTGAATCCGACGCAGGGACGCATGCAGATATCGAGATTGAATTTCTGGCGCATGGTGACGATGGGCGAGTAGTAGACGTAGCCCTTCCCTTGCAGTTCGGGCTTGAGTTCGGCTTGCGCGGCCTTGTTTGGCTTCGACGTGATTGCGCCGAAGAGACCGAGCTTGTGCTTGGTGAGGAGTTCGATGGTGCGATCCGGCAGGGCATTGCCCTGCGCGCACCAGCAGTCCCATCCGATATCGGCATGGATGTAGTCGGCGTCAAAGCCGACGGCTTTGAGAACCCGTAGTGATTCGGGCAGAACCTGGTTGCCGATGCCGTCGCCCGGCATGGTGATGACTGTGTATTTCGCCATAATGCTCCTTAAGAATGTCTACCGCCGAGACGCCGAGAAAACAGCAGGTCCTTCGCTTCGCTCAGGATGACAAGTTTCATTGGTACTGATTTATGTCACGCTCAACCGCGTCGCCACCAGGTTCTCCACGCCGCCGGCAATCACCAGCGACTGCGGCACGCTGCCCAGGGCCGGGAACGTAAATTTCTCTCCGCGCCAGTGGATTGTACTCGAAGTGAAATCGATATCAATGTCGTCGCCGGGAATCACCGTTTTCTCTTTGGCGGCGATCTCGGGCGCAAACTGCTCGCGTACTCGCGCCACAAACTCCGGGACTTCGATGCACAAGAAACCGTTGTTGAACGCATTCCGCAAATAGGTCTGCGAAAAGCTGGCCGCGATCACCAGCGGAATGCCTTTCGCTTTGAGGCACGTGACCGCCTGTTCGCGGCTCGATCCGGTGCCGAAGTTGAATTGGCTGACGATCACGTCACCCGCATTCGTGCGCGCAGCGAATTGCGGATCGTAATTCTCCATCACTACTTTCGCCATCATCTCCGGAGTCATGTCGTCGCGATAGGTGTAGTCCTTGCCATAGATCGCGTCGGTATTGACGTTATCCTGCGGCAAAAACACCAGACGGCCCTGCACGCGCTGCGGAAAGCCTGCCAGGATCTCCACTTTCTCAGCACCGCCCGCAGCCGCGGACAATTCTGTGTATGTGCGCTGCGGGGCGCGATTGGCGAACCCGTGGGGGCCACGAATATAGCCGGCGACCGCGGATGCCGCGACCACCTCGGGACTCGCCAGATAACATTTTGCATCGCGCGAGCCCATGCGACCTTTGAAATTTCGATTCGTCGCGGAGATTCCGACCTCGCCCGCCTCAAGCAGTCCCACGCCGAGGCCAATGCACGGGCCGCAGCCCGACGGTAGCGGCTGCGCGCCGGCATCTATCAACGTCTGCCAGACGCCGTTGCGCTCGGCATCTTCCTGCACCCATTTGCTGGCGGCGCTCAGGTAGAACTTAACGCCAGGGGCGATCTTTTTGCCCTTAAGAACCTTGGCGGCGGCGGCAAGATCTTCGGAACGCGAATTGACGCAGGAAATCAGGTAGGCCTTCTGGATCGCAACTTTCTTCTGCTCAATTTCCGCCAGCGACTGCATCGCTTGCACGGTGTCGGGTCCCGAGACGTGGGGCGTTATTTGCGCGAGATCGAGGGTAATGCGGGCCGCATACACTGCATCAGCATCAGGCACGAGAGGATTCTTTTCCCAGCCGTCGACGTCCTTCTCTGTGATTCGATCTACTCCGATCGCTTTCAGCCGCTGCTGAACGCCGCGCATGTAGGCAATCG
The DNA here is from genome assembly GCA_003162935.1 of Acidobacteriaceae bacterium. Lineage (GTDB taxonomy): Bacteria > Acidobacteriota > Terriglobia > Terriglobales > Acidobacteriaceae > Acidiflorens. The sequence continues at coordinate 13,711 of PLUW01000027.1, read as the reverse complement.
TGACCGCATCCACGGGGAACCAGCCGACGAGCGGCCCCCATTCGGTTGTCATATTTGAGATTGAAAGCCGCGCGTCCATCGACAGCGAAGCCACTCCCGGCCCGGTGAACTCGACCGCCGCGTTCAGACACTCGTCGTGGTTGTAGAGTCCGCACAACGTGATGATGACGTCTTTACCGGTAACGCCCTCCGGCAACTTGCCTTCGAGGACGACCTGAATCGACCGCGGAATTTGCCACCAGAATTCGCCCGTGGCCCAAACCGCGGCCGCATCCGTGCGAACAATCGGCGTTCCGATTGCACCGAGCGCGCCATACATATTGGAATGGGAATCCGAAGCCACCACAAATGAACCGGGGACGACATATCCGCGCTCAACCATGATCTGGTGGCCAATGCCTGACCCGGCGGGATAGAAGTCGACGCCATGTTCTTTCGCGAAGGCTTCAATGGCGCGGTACTTCTTCAGGTTCGATTCGTCCTGGTTCTGGATGTCGTGATCGAGCGCGAACGTGAGCTGTTGCGGATTCTTCACCTTCTTCGCGCCGATGCCCTTGAACTTGCTCATTACTGCCGAGGTGTTGTCGTGCGTCATGCAGCGGTGCGGACGGATCGAGAGGAAATCTCCCGTGCGAAGCGGACGCGACGGTCCTTCGGCCATGTGTTTCTGCGCGATTTTCTCAACGATGGTCTGAGCCATGATGAACCCCCTATCTTTCAGCCCTTACGTTTCAACTCGAAATTCAAATACATCATCTGCCCGATGTGGTGATGAAGATGCGTCGCGCATTGCAGCATCATGTCGAAGCGGTCGCGGGCGTTCGCACCCACGGCCGTGTATTCCTTGGACCAGTCTTCCGCCGTTTGGCGGTTGATTGCGCCGAGCACCATCTCGATTGCCTGATCGAATTTCTTTAAGGCCTCGGCCTTGGGTTGCTGCGTTGTGTCTGAAAACTCCAGCGAACGATCTCGCACGTAGCCCGTGCCCGCGATCTGCGCCCCGATGTAGTAATTCAAGTTTCCGGTGAGATGCAGGACGAGATGGCCGAAGCTGTTGCCGAACGCGAAGGGTTTGATCCAGAACTGTTCTTCACTCAGTGGCACCGCCAGTTCGCGAAGTACGCTCGCGAGTTTTGAATATCGCGCCGTCAGGTCCGATGCAATCGTCGATTTCAAATCTGTCATATGGCTCCTGTGTCGGGTTAGCGGCGCTTCTTGCCGGTTTTCTTGCCTGCCTTCGCTTTCCCGTGCGCCCCTCTCCTTTTCACATCCGCTTTCATCAACGCCATCAGTTTCGAAACCGACCCACAGTTTTCCAGATTCCAGATCGCGGCAATCAGCTTGTCCTGCGCCTTCTTTGAGAGTACGCCGTCGGCTAGGGCGCGGAATTTTTCTTCGATCTCCGCGTCGCTCAGCGGGTTTCGCGGATCGCCCTTCGGATAATCGAGTTGCTTGGAGAATTTCCGCCCGTCAGTGGTCGTGATGTTCACGATCACCCGTTGCAGCGCCGGGAAGACTTTTTCGATTTCTGGATCCGCCACGACTTCCACTTTTTTGAGCTGCGCGCGAATCGTGGAGTCCATAATCTTGTTCATTTCGAATTGAGCCGGGGTTACCTGGCGATCGACGAGCGCGGCGGCAATTACGTAGGGCAGCGAATGGTCGGCTGTCTCTTTTGTGTGCGGATCGTACTTGCTCGGATCGGAAAGAATGTCGGCAGCGCGCGCCAGAGAACGGATCTGAATCTTCTCGACTTGGTCGGGATGCAGGTCGTTGCTCTTGACCAGGTCGAGCATGGCGGAGATTGGAGCGTGGGTGAGCGCTTCAGTGGGAAAGAACTTCATGCCGCATTGTGTGATGCGCCATGATTCGCCCAGGCCGTCGGTGAGGAGGTTGAGCTTCCAGTCGGGGCCGAGGCAGTGCACCAAACCTTCCTTGCCGTCGATCACGTGCTCGGGTCCGGTGTATCCCTTCTCCGCCAGAAGCGCAGCCAGAACGCCGCTTTGGGTGGCCATGGGATCGACGGTGTTTTTCATCATGGTCAACTTGCCAGATACCGCCGCGCCCAACGTGCAGTGGCGAGAAGCGGAAATGCCGATGGCGTGTTGAATCTGCTCCCAGGACAGGTGGAGCGCGCGACCCGCGACGATGGGCGAGGCGAAGGCGGTGAGCGTGGCGTGATGCCAGCCGCGCTCGCGGATGCCGGGGAATGCGGCTTCGCACAGACGCATCTCGAACTCGTGGCCGAGCACGAATCCGACAATCAGTTCCTTGCCGTCGCTTTTGGCGCGCTCGCACAAGGCCATTGCCGCGGGGAAAATGTCGGAGGGATGGGATGGGTCCTGCTTCCAGTAAATGTCGTTGTAATCCATGCAGCGGATCATCAAGGCGTTGGCTAACGACGCGGAAACGGCATCGATCTTCTCGCCGGTGCCGATCACGGTCGCTGGGCCGCGCCCGGCAATCTCTTTGAGTACTTCGAGCGCAATGATCACGTCATGCTGCTGGAATCCGCCGAGGGCGCAGCCTACGGAGTCGAGCAGAAAGCGCTTGGCTTGATAGACCGCGTCTTGCGAGAGCTGCTTGTATTCCAGTTTCGCGGCCCATTGCGCCATCTTTGCCGTGATCGTTTCTTTCGTTACAGGTGCTGGTTGCGCTGCCACAGGCTTCTCCTTGATCAGTGATTGTTAGTTGTCGTCCCGAGCGAAACGAATTGCAGGTGCCCCGCTTCGCTCGGAATGACAAGAGGTTTGGAGACTCACTTTAGCTTCACGTTTTTCGGATTCTTGAACGGCAAGAACGCCATAAAGTCGGCGTGATGCACGATGAACGCTTCGGTTGTGCGCTTCACCAGATCGCCTTCGGCGGCGTGAGCGGCGATGATGTGGCAGACTGCGTCTGGGACTCCGCACTCCATTGCCAGAGCGACTCCGGTGAAGGGATGGCGCAAGGCTTCTCCGCGCTCGCTTTGGCGGCTTTTGCCGTCGGGGCCGATTTCATATTCGAGCAACTTGCCAACGTCGGCGAGAATCGCGCCGGCGATTACCACGTCGGAGTCGATGGGCAGAGCGCGACCCATGAAATCCGTCATCGCTTTCGCGCTGTCGCGCGCAATGTGGACCACGCAGCGTTTGTGCTCCATGAAGGTGATTGGGCAGTTTGGGACTAGCAGCGTAAAGGGAATCTGGTTCAGGTCGGCTGGTTTCAACGGACTGCGCTCCAGCGCTTTGATCCAGGCTTGCGTGACCTGCTCACGCAGCTTGGCATCGCTGATCCACTGAATTTCCGGCCACAGTTGTTCGACGGCCTCGCGCATGCAGCCCCCCTCACAAGACTCACTAGACTATCGGAGTCGGAGCGGATGCGTCGAGGAGAATCCCTTCGTTTGTTCGAGACCGCGGGTCATTTTCCGGGGAGAGTCCTAGTCAATGGGCAACAGCACAATGTTGCAGCCCGGGGTGCCGCAATTCACGATTCCGCGGCGAACAATTTTTATGGAGGAGGCGTCGGGAAAGCGCACGGGAAAGTCTTTCTCGCGTATTTGTTCGCCTGCGGGGCGAAGGGTCTCGTCGCCTTCCACGAACTCGGCGCGCTCGGGGCGCGGCGAGCTGTCGAAGACGAGATTGAAACGCGCCGACGACGTCTTGGGGGGGATCGCGTCCGACTTTATCTGGTCCAGCTTTATCTGACCCAGCTTCACGGTGCGCGACTCGATCAACTCGGCCTTCGCTGACGCGATCTCCTTGTCCGTCGCGCTTCCCGCCGGGGTACCTGCGTCGGCGGCAGGCGCGGACAGGAGTGTCCGCGCTACACGATCCAGGCGCGAGCGCGAATCCTGCACCTCATTCGGGCTGCCGCCTGCGGCTACCGCTAGGGCATACATGTGACGAGCTTTTTCGGGCTGGCCCTGCTTTTCGAATACCTGTCCCAGGCGGTTCGCGACGGTTCCGGACTGGCTTAGAAGCCACGCCGACTGGAGAAACTGCATGGCGGACAAGTTTTCGCCGCGCTGGAATTTTGCCCATCCCATGCGCGCCCAGGCCAGCGCAACCAGACGCATCGAGGAAAATGCCGACGGACCGAGGCGGTCGAGTTCTCCGGAGTCGAATTGTCCGCCGATGTCGTAGAGGACCTGCTGGGCGTCGTTCTCGGTCTGGGTGGGATCGATGTCGCTGCGTAAGGCGGCCGCGTAGATGTCCTGGTTGGAATTTACGGCCTCGCTGCCGGTGAGACCTTTCATCAGTTCTTGCGCTTTCGATTTCTCTCCCAAGCGATCGTAGACTTGCGCCAGAGCCATCTTTGTTTCCGGGTCGTCGGGAGGCAGCGCCACCGATGCTTCGAGTTCGGCGCGGGCGTCGGCATCCTTTCCCAGCTGCGACAGCAAGAGGCCTAGATTTTTTAGCGTTGTCTTGTCGTAGGGAGTTATCTCCAATTGCTTGCGGAAGGCCGCGATTGCGTCGTCGGGCTTGCCGGTTTGTTGCAGTTCCATGGCCAGGTCGCCGTTGGCGCGTTTGTGATTGGGATCGAGTTCGATCTGTTTGCGGAAGGCGGCGATCGCCTCGGCATGATGGTTGGCTCCGGCGTAGGCTTGGCCGAGGTCGTACCAGGCGTCTTTCACGCTCATGTCCGCGTCGACAGCGCGCTTTAGCAGGTCAATCGCGGTGCGATAATCCTTGCTCTGTAGCGCCTTGACTCCTGCTTTTTGCAATTCCGCCGGCGTGCCCTCGAGCTTCGAAGCCGCCTGCGTTCCCTGGCCCGACGGGGTCAGGATGGTGCAGGACAAAAGCTGGTCTTCGTCGCTGTGGGCGGCGTTGCGAAACGATTCGTAATCGGCGCGCCGCGCCGCCGCGAGTTCGTTTGTCTTCACGACCAATTTGCGCTCGCCTTCCAGAATTCCCGCGCTGAGCGAATACGAGGACGAATAATCTCCGTAGTCTCGCGACATTTTCACGGCGGTTGGCGTGCGCACGGTGTAGTTGGGAGGGAACTGCAAACGGACGCGGTAGTCCATGTCTCCCGCGGGACCGATGTCGAGGGGCTCGGTGCTTTTCTCCGAAGCTCGAATCGCGGGCAACCCCAGCGGCGGGATCGGACGAAAATTTACGCTTGCCGCAGGCACGACAAAATACCGGTCCTGATGCAGGTGGTACTTCAGATGAAAAGGCTTGCTCGTGTCTTCGATGGGATCGAGTTGAACCTGGTCCACGTCACCGGGCAAGCCCCAACCGGCGGAGAGCATTTTCACAAAATCCTTCCACTGGGCCTGCGAATAGCGGCGAAAGCTGGCGCGCAGCGGCCAGTCGCGATCTCCCTGGGCAGTGACCTCAAGCGTGGCATCGAGGGCGCCAAACTCGGTGAACTTGCCGTCGAGGGTGAAATGCATAAAAGTCTTGATCGGTGAGTCGGCCGGCGTCCGCTGCAAGCCTCCTTCACTATCCTCCGACGCGAGCACGGCTTGCTTGTTGCGCAACTGATAGAGGATCAGGCCGAAGGGCGTAACTTCGGGCGTGGTATCGAGCCAGGTCAGGGCCGTTCCCGATCCCAGGCGCGCGGCGGTGATCACGTGATCGAACTGGGCGGGCGAAGGAACGTCCACATCCAATTTGCGCGAGCTGTTGATGAGCACCGGATAACTCTGAATGCCCTCGGCGCGCAGCATGGCGGAAAAGAGCGTGTGCTTGTCTTTGCAGTCGCCATAGCCGTTCTGGAGAACGTCGGAGGCGGAGTGCGGCTGATAGCGCCCGACTCCTAGCGAGATGCTGACGTAGCGGATATTGGGGGCCACGAAATCATAGAGGCGGCGCGCCTTTTCGGTGGGTGTGTCCGCTCCCTTGGTGAGTTCGTCGGCCTTTTTTCGCACGCTGTCGTCGACCGTCATGCGCTCTCCCTGTAGCTTGGCGTACCACTGTGCGACCTGTTGCCATGAGGTGAAGGTCGTCAACTGCACGTCGGGACCGGCGTCCTCGTCTTCATCTCTATCTTTATCTTTCTCTTTATCGCGATCGGGTTCGATGTCGTTCACGGACCAGGTGTAAATGCGGCGGTCTGCGGTTTCGTGAATTTCAGGCTGACGCTTTGGGGTCTTGAGCTTCACTTCGCGCGATTTGGGGACGTCAATCTCCAGCCGGTCTTCATGAACCACGATTCCCTTGGGGAAGGTGTGCTCGTACCAGAAATTTCCGGGGGCGAGAGGGGTGAGAGTGCGGGTGACGGTGCGGTATTCGAGGGTGTCTCCGGGGCGCAAGGCGACGACGGAAATGTGCCGCTGCCGGTAGTCGCTGTACATGGGAGCTTCTTTCAGCACGTCGGGAGCGAAATCCTGCGCGGTCGATTCCGGCGTTACCACCACCTGGCCATCGGGCTTGCGCACGCGGACATATTCGACATCGAGGTTTTCGGTGGCCGAGGAGTATCCGAAGATCAGCTGTCCGAATTCTTCGACGCCTGCCTGGCTCTGAATGAGCATCACGGCCTCGGTTTCGCTGACTTCGGTTCCGTCGTTTTCAAAGCGGACGCGATTCAGAATCCGTTCCAAGATCGCGGCCTCGTCGGCCTGATTGACTCCGGGCTTGGGCGGATTTGGGGCTTGAGCAAGAGAGCCCTTGGGAATCGAGCCGACAAGCAAGGCGACGAATAAGGCACAAACCAGAGCGTGCGAAACGCGATAAAGCATATTGCAGTTCTTTTACGCTGTGGCCAGCGTAAAATCAAACGAACTGAAGACAAACGGAGCATGATGAATCCAAGGCAGACAATTTGGGCGCTTGCGGTCGTACTTTGTTTCTGCAGCCTGCTTGCCGCGCAAGGTCCCCCCTTGGCGGTGGGGAACGAACCTCTGCCACCAATCGAGGTCGGAGTGGAGTTTCATTTTTTCCTGCGTGCCTCGGGCGGCGTTCCACCTTATGTATGGAGCGTAGCCGATGGAGAGCTTCCCGACGGAGTTATGCTCACCCCGGAGGGCCTGCTCCACGGGCGTCCTACGAAGGCTGGGGCTTTCGATGTGACGCTCAGAGTCGAAGACTCGGGCCATCCCGCTCACACCCTGAGCAAGCCATTCCGGGCCGAGGTTTCCGCACCGCTGTTGCTGGAATGGGCGGAGCCTCCCAAGGTGCGCGACAACCGCATCGATGGCGTCGTCCAGGTCTCCAATAGTTCGACCGACATCTTCGATCTGACCTTCATCGTAGAAGCCGTCGCCGAGGACGGGCGCGCGACAGCGATTGGCTACGAGCATTTCAAGCTGAAGCCGGGCACGACGGACTTCAAGATTCCTTTCGGCAACACTCTTCCGCATGGCGCCTACACGATCAATGCCGATGCGATTGCGGAGGTCGCCGCCCGGAACGCCATCCTTCGCCAGAGACTCGAAACCCCGCGGCCCTTGCAGGTCGTACAGGGACCGTAGCGGAGGTGCCGCCGGGTACGCAAGTTATTTGCGGTTCCCGTGCTATCCTGATTATCTTGAGGCAGTTGCACTGGGTTGTGTGGCGAAGACGCCGCCGTAAGAACTCTGTCGTTCGTATGGAGCTTTTTCTCAATCTGTGTTGGCTATCGCTGCTGGCGCCCTCCTATTTTTTGTGGCGGCAGCGCAGTTTTTTGCCCGCGCCCAATCGCCGAGGAAGAAGTTCATCCGTTTCTCCGCTGGTGTTTCTGTGCGTTCTTGGTTGCGCGCTCGTTCTGTTGTTTCCGGTGATCTCGGCCAGCGACGATCTGCACGCTATGCGGGCCGAGATGGAAGAATCGTCTCCCGGTAAACGCGGCATCTGCCAGGTTGCGGGAGAAAAGGTTGCGATCGGGCATGGTCGAGGGCAGAATCTCTCCGCAGTTGTAGCCATCGCTGCTTCGCTAGGGCTCACTAGCGAAACCTGGCAGGAGTCTGCAATCGTTTCTATTGCTCTGCCCCAAGCCCCGTCGATTCTTCGCTCTAGCCGCGCTCCTCCCGCCTCCCGCCTCGTGTAGTTCGCTCGGCAGCCGACTCGTTGCATCCAAGAAGTGACGGCGGCGAATTGACGGCGGCGAATTGACGGCAGCCATTCCTCGTCAGCTTGCGAAATTGTTACGAGGGATCCCGCATACGCATAGGGGCCGGCGCCAAATGGATGGTGGCCGTACCACATCGAAGCACGCCTTCGGAAAATCCGGAGGCGGTGACGGAGTTACTGGATGCGCAAACAAATCCAGCGCTGTTTCTGGTTCTCGGTCCTGGTGTTCGGAGCCGCGGCGTCTTTATCGGCGCAGACGGCGCCGACGCAGACGCCTGTCCCACAGCCAGCCCAGAGTTGGACCTGGGAGAACGTGAAAGCTCGTTTCGAGCAGAACAACCCCACCCTGCTGGCGGACAAGCTGAATATCGACGAATCCAAGGCGCAAGAGATCACCGCGCATCTTCGTCCGAATCCGCAACTGGGGCTGCTGTCCGATCAAATTGCTCCTCTTAATTTGGGAACACAGCACGGGCCCTTCGCGTATTTGCTGCCGTCGGCGACGGTCAGCTACCTGATCGAGCGGGATCACAAACGCGGATTGCGGCTGGAGAGCGCACAGAAAGCGACGGGAATCGCGGTTTCCGCCCATGCAGAAATGGAGCGGACCTTGCTGTTCAATCTGCGCAGCGCGTTTGTTTCAACGCTGCAAGCGAAAGCCGTGCTGAAACTAGCAAACGACAACCTGGCGTACTACGACCACGTGCTCGAGATCAGCCGGGATCGTTTCGTTGCCGGCGACATTGCGCGAATCGATCTTGATCGGCTGGAACTACAGCGGGTGCAGTATGAATCTGACGTGCAAACCGCTTTGGTCAATCTGCGCACGGCAAAAATTCAGCTGCTCACGCTGCTCAACGACCGCGCTCCGATTGAACAGTTCGACGTAAACGGTCCGTTCGACTTCAGCGACCAACTGTCGTCGCAGGATGATTTCCGGAAGATCGCGCTCGATACGCGCCCGGACTTGCGGTCTGCGGTCGAGGCCGTCGACAAAGCTCAGACGGATCACAAACTGGCTGTTGCCAACGGATCCACAGACCCGACGATCAGCGTGGACGCGGGACGGAATCCGCCGATTGATTTCTATTTTGGCGTGGGGGTCGAGATTCCGTTGCGCATCTTCGACCGGAATCAAGGCGAGAAACTGCGCAC
>PLUW01000027.1:0-4565 GCA_003162935.1 Acidobacteriaceae bacterium | reverse complement strand
CAGGCGGTTCGAGTCCGCGACACGGTGTTCTTTTCGTACCAGCATGGCGGCGCGTCGCTGCTCGATTTTCTGAATGCGCAAAGCGATTACCGCACCGTCGAACTCAGCTACGTGAACCTGGTGGGTGCGTACTTGACCGCCGCGGCCCAGTTGAATATGGCCGTCGGCCGGGAGGTGATCCAATGAGAAGGAAAAGATTCGCGGGTCCGATGCTGGTGGCAACTCTTTGTTTGTCGCTGAGCTTGCTCGGCGTCGGTTGCCTGGTGGGTTGCAACGACGGCAAAGCCGATCCGAAGGCCGAAGCGCCGCCCAAGGCGACCGTCGAGCCTGATCTGGACGCCAACAATTTTAAAGTGGATCATCCGGACCAGTTCCCGTTGGTGACAGCGGTTGAGCACAAGGCTGCGCCGACGCTGAACGTCACGGGCGTGGTGCAGCCCGATATCTCGCGCGCAGTGCCTGTGATTTCGCTGGCTGCGGGACGAGTTGTCGAAATCAAGGCCCGTCTAGGTGACACGGTGAAGAAGGGCCAGTTGTTGCTCAGGGTGCAGAGCAACGATGTTTCCGGAGCTTATCAAACGTATCGCAAGGCCGAGAACGATGAGCGGCTGGCGCGCATACAACTCGAACGGGCGCAGACTCTTTACGACAAGGGCGCCATTGCCAAGAGCGCCCTCGAACAAGCGGAGGGCACAGAGCAGGACGCCAAGGCCGATCTCGATGCAGCAACCGAACAACTTCGGCTTCTCGGCATCGACAAAGATCATCCCTCGGGAGTGGTCGACATCTTTGCGCCGATTTCGGGTGTGATTACCGACCAGCAAGTGACTAACGCGTCGGGCGTGCAAGGTTTGGGTGCTCCCAATCCCTTCACCATCTCCGACCTTTCTTATGTGTGGATCATCTGCGACGTTTACGAAAACGATCTCGACGCCGTACATGCGGGCGAGTATGCGGATATTCACTTGACCGCTTATCCCAACCAGGTCTTGAAAGGGCGAATCGGTAACATCCTGCCGGTTCTCGATCCCACGATCCACACGGCCAAGGTTCGGCTCGAAGTCGCCAACCCCGGCATGATGCGGGTGGGCATGTTCGTCACGGCCACGTTCTACGGGAAGCAATCCGAAACGCGGGCTTCCGTTCCCGCCGCGGCCATTCTGCATTTGCACGATCGCGAGTGGGTCTATACGCCAGTTCCGGCGAGCGCCGGGCACTTCAAACGCCTGGAGGTGGTGACGGGGAGCATGCTTCCCGGCAACATGCAGGAAGTTGTTTCGGGAATCAAGCCCGGAGAGCAAGTGGTATCGAATGCTCTGGTACTGCAAAACACGGTGGAGCAATAGATGATTCGCCGCGTCGTTGACTTTGCTCTCGACAACCGCCTGCTGGTTCTGGGTTTCGCAGTGCTGCTTTTTGCCGGCGGCATGGTCGCGTTCCATCACCTCCCGATCGAGGCCTATCCCGACGTGGCCGACAACTATGTCGAGGTCATCACGCAGTGGCCGGGGATTTCGGCGGAGCAAATCGAGCAGCAGGTGACGATTCCGCTGGAGATCGTCATGAACGGCATCCCGCATGTCGTGCATCTGCGCTCGTTCTCGCTGTTTGGGCTCTCCGACATCAAGCTGATCTTCGACGACGAATCGGACAACGACTGGAACCGGGAGCGGGTTCTAGAGCGGCTGAGCCAGGTGACCCTGCCGCCCGGCGTCAACCCGCAAATGGGGACGGATTGGAGTCCAGTGGGGCAGATTTATTTCTTCACCCTGCACAGCACCAACCCGGCCTATGACGCGATGGAGCTGAAATCCCTGGAAGATTGGGTTGTCGAAAAGAGCTTCAAGTCTGTACCGAATATCGTGGATGTTGCCAGTTTCGGCGGCCCGACGCGCGAATACCAGGTTCGCGTCGACCCCAACAAGCTCATCGCCTATGGCCTGAGCCTGGCCCAGGTCGAGCAGCAACTCACCAATAACAATGTCAACGCAGGCGGAAGCTTTATCCAGGAAGGCTTGCAGCAGATCAACGTGCGCTCCGTCGGTTTGGTGGACCGCGCCCAGGACATCGAACGTACGGTGATCGTAAGCAAGAACGGCACCCCTCTGCGGGTCAAAGACATTGCGGTCGTTTCGCAAGGTCCGAAGATTCGGCTCGGTCAGTTTGCGCGAGCCCTTCACCGCGAGGACGGTAAGATCATCGATAACGACGATGTGGTCTCGGGCATCGTGTTGCTGCGCAAAGGCGCGACCGGCGAGACTGCGCTCGCGGACATCCACAAGAAAGTGCAAGAACTCAACGATCACATCTTGCCGCCGGGAGTCAAGATCGTCCCGTTCCTCGATCGCAGCCTTCTGGTCCACTACACGACTCACACGGTTCTTCACAATCTCACGGAAGGCATGATCCTGGTATCGGTCATTCTGCTGCTATTTCTGGGGAATGTGCGGGGCGCCGTGATCGTCGCGGCAACTATTCCGTTTGCTTTACTTTTTGCGGCCATTTGTCTGAACTTGATGCACATTCCCGCGAACTTGCTGTCCCTGGGCGCGCTGGACTTCGGTGTGATCGTGGAAGGCGCAATCGTACTGATTGAAAACATCGTGCGTCATTTAAGCCACACCGACGGGGTCAAGACATCCACCGAACGAATCAGTTTTGCGTCGCATGAAGTGCAGCGCCCGGTGTTCTATGCCATCGTCATCACCATAACCGCTTTCCTGCCGATCTTTACGCTGCAACGGGTCGAAGGCCGGCTCTTTCACCCCATGGCTTGGACCGTTGCCTTCGCGCTGCTCGGGGCGTTGCTGTTCTCGATCCTGGTCGCACCGGTGCTGGCAAGCTTCGCGTTTGCGAAGGGGGCGAAGGAATGGCATAACCCAGTCATGACGTTCGTGAGCGAACGATACAACGTGGCGCTCCGCTGGGCGATTCGACGCCGGATGATCACCGTCGGTGTGTGCCTGCTTCTGGTGGCCTTCGCGAATTACCTGGCTTTCAGCGGCGTCATTGGTTCCGAATTCCTGCCCCACCTGGATGAAGGCGCACTCTGGGTTCGCGGCACGCTTGCGCCCAGCACTGGCCCAGATGAAGGCATCCGGGTTGCGAACCAGGCGCGAATCGTACTTTGTTCCTTCCCCGAGGTTCCGCAATGCACAAGTCAGGTGGGGCGGCCAGACGACGGGACGGATAACACCGGCTTCTTTAACACCGAATATTTTGTGGACCTGAAGCCGAAGGAGCAGTGGCGGCCTGTCTTCCACGAAAATAAAGAAGAATTGATCGCGGCCATGCAGCGCGAACTGGACAAGATTCCCGGCGTCGTTTGGGGTTTCTCCCAGCCCATTGAAGACAATATGGAAGAGGCCGTCAGTGGCGTGAAGGGCGCGCTTGCCACCAAGATTTATGGCGACGATTTGAAGGTTCTCGAACAAAAGAGCGATGAGATCGTCAATATTATGCGCGGCATATCCGGCATTGAGGATCTCGGAGTTTTTCGCGTGCTCGGCCAGCCGAACCTGAACGTGACCGTCGACCGTGAGGCGGCCGGCCGCTACCAGATCAATGTTGCCGATGTGCAGGATGCGGTGCAGACCGCGGTCGGGGGAACCGCGCTTACGCAAGTTCTCAAGGGCGAGGCGCGCTACGACCTTACGCTGCGCTACCTGCCAAAATATCGCAATACGCAGGAGGCAATCGCGAACATTCGCCTGCTGTCGCCTTCCGGCGAACGGGTTTCGCTGGCACAGCTCTGCAAGATCAGCGAAACCGATGGCGCTTCGGAAGTCTATCGCGAAGGCAATCGCCGTTACGTTGCCATCAAGTACAGTGTGCGGGGTCGCGACCTCGGCAGTACGGTGGAAGAGGCGATTAAGAAAGTGAACGAGCAGGTCAAACTGCCCACCGGATACAGCCTCGATTGGGAAGGCGAATACGAAAGCCAGAAAAGGGCCAACGCGCGCCTGCTCATCGTGCTTCCCATCACAATTCTTCTGATCTTCGTGATCCTCTACACCATGTTCAAGTCCTTCAAATGGGCTTTGCTGATTATGGCTACGGTGGCAATCGCGCCCGTTGGCGGGTTGTTGGCTCTTTGGATCACTGGCACCCATTTCAGTGTTTCCTCGGGCGTGGGCTTTCTGGCGTTGTTTGGAGTATCGGTGCAAACCGGAGTCATCATGCTGGAGTACATCAATCAGCTGCGGGCGCGGCGCTATTCCATTGAAGACGCCGCGGTTGAAGGGGCGGTTCTGAGATTGCGGCCCATTATGATGACGATGCTGGTGGCAACGCTGGGCCTGCTGCCTGCCGCGCTTTCGCACGCGATTGGGTCGGACTCGCAGCGTCCGTTCGCCATCGTGATTGTGGGAGGCCTGATTGCAGCGCTCATCATGAGCGTCTTCCTGCTGCCGACCTTATATGTGTGGGTTGCGGGCGACCATGACGTGCTGCCCGCATCTGAAGAGGGTTTCGAGGTGGGCGAGCACGTGGACTAGGAGTGATCGGGTGAGGTCAGAGGTGAGAGGGCAGATTGCAGAGGTAGAAACCCGATTGCAGAGGTGAGA
>PLUW01000098.1 GCA_003162935.1 Acidobacteriaceae bacterium | reverse complement strand
ACGCTCTGCTGGCCCGAAGCCCAGGCACCTGAAATGGTGACGGCTGCAATGATCACTAACGCAGCGATGTATCGCGGCATGACCAAAACTGTACGCGGAACTCGCGATTTGTTCCAGAAAAACTCGATAGCAAGCGAGAACAAGCCATTTGACTCATTGAACACGGTGATCGGAAACGCGGGTTACAACAGCTACGGTTCCTTCCCTTCTACGTGAAGACCACAACCATGATGGCAAGCGTGTCTGGATAGGATTTTGCCGGGAGGTGTAGGTGTGATCGTAAGGCTTTCTCTAAATCGTACAATGGAGAAGAAATCCGTGAAGAAACTAAGGAGGCACGATGAAGCGAGGTAAATGCGAGCTTTGCCGTGCCGTCGCCGATCTGCACGATAGCCATTACTTGCCAAAGAGTGGGTATAAGAAGATGCGTGCGAGCGACCTGAAGAATCCAAATCCGGTCCTCCTTTCGGGTGGTAAGGCTAAACAAAGCTCACTGCAGGTCCGGGACTACAAATTTTGCGGTACCTGCGAGGAGCGGTTCAATAAGGGCGGCGAGGCGTGGATTCTGAACAAGATTTCGCAGAACTACGGCGATCCGTTCTGGCTTCACACCTTATTGAATTCGAAGGCGCCGATAGCGAGTGGCAATGATCTCTTGTTCCCGCAAGCGAGCATTCCAGAAGTGGACATCGCGAAGCTCGTCTATTTTGCGTTGAGCATCTTCTGGCGTGGGACCCGGTGTTGGAGCGCAGTCGAAGGGGGTCAGCCTCCGAAACTGTATCTTGGCCGGCAGGAGAAGGTGATCCGCGCCTTCTTGCTCGGACGAGGCAAACTGCCAGAGGATGTCGTCGTCACCGTGGCGGTGTGGCCGTACAAGAAGGTCTATCCGATGGCGCTGATGCCCCGTGCCGATGCCGGGACTGGCTACCGGAGCTACTGGTTCTATTTCTTTGGCTTCATATTCCTGCTCGCGCTCGGGAGGAAGATCCCCGCGCAACAGCAGCGGACCTGCTCGTATCACTCTCCGGAGAAGTTCCTGACGCTAAGTCTGGGACTGGGAAGCCTAGTCAAGGAGGCCATCAGCACAGAACTTCTCTCGCTGGATCGTTCGAAGATCGAAAGCATGTTCAAGGAAATTCAGGCGATCTGTTCCAAGATGCCATCCAAGGAATCGGCGAGATTGACATAACGTTCATAATAATGTACATTAAAGCTATTAGAGACCATTACTCTGGACACTAAATATGAGGACCAGCCGATCATCCGTCGTCACGCCACTCCCGGTAAGGCATGCCCTGCGCAAGCTCGGCCGCGACATCCGGGACGCCCGGCGGCGACGACGCATCCCGGCGGCCATCGCGGCTCAGCGCGCCTCGATCAGCCGCACGACCCTCGTCAAGGTTGAAAAGGGCGATCCCGGCGTCGCAATCGGGATATACGCCACGGTCCTTTTTGTGCTGGGCTTGGCGGACCGGCTGGGCGATCTCGCCGCGCCGAAGAACGATCCCGTGGGCCTGCAACTCGAAGAAGAAAACCTGCCCCAGCGCATTCGAGTGGCGCACAGAACGAAACGCACGAAAGACAAGTGATGGACAAAGAGGCTCTCGTATACGTGGATCTCGACGGCGTCCCGCACCTGATGGGGCGTCTGTGGGCCCGCACGCGCAAGAACAAGGAAAGCGCCACCTTCGAATACGACAAGACATGGCTGGAAAATCCTGCGCGATTCTCTATGGAGCCAGCCCTGCAGGTTGGTCCCGGCCCGTTTCACACGCCCGCAGACACGCCAATGTTCGGCGCCATCGGCGACTCCGCGCCCGACCGTTGGGGGCGGGCGCTCATGCGCCGCATGGAACGTAGGCGCGCGGAGCGCGAGGGCGGGGCGCCGCGCACGCTCCAGGAAATCGACTTCCTGATGCTGGTGGACGACGAGGCCCGTCAGGGCGCGCTGCGCTTCGCGGATAAAGAAGGCGGACCCTTCGTGCGGGAGGAGGGTGTCAAGCGCATCCCCCCGCTGATCGAGCTCCCGAGACTGCTCTCCGCGGCCGAACATGTGATGGAAGAGAAAGACACCGAGGAGGAACTGCGCATGCTGTTCGCGCCCGGCTCTTCTCTTGGCGGCGCGAGGCCCAAGGCTTCCGTCAGGGAAAAGGACGGCCATCTCGCCATCGCGAAATTCCCACGCAAGGACGATGAAATCAACACGGTGGTCTGGGAGGCGGTCGCACTGTCCCTCGCGCAGAAATCTGGCATCCCCGTTCCCAAATTCCGTGTCGAAAACATCGCCGGCAAGTCTGTACTCCTCCTGCGACGCTTCGACCGCGACGGCGAACGGCGTATCCCGTTCCTCTCCGCGATGAGCATGCTCGGATCGAAAGACAAAGAAACTCGAAGCTATCTGGAAATTGTTGACGCGCTGCGCCAGCACGGCGCCGCGCCGCAAGCCGACATGGAGGCGTTGTGGCGGCGGCTGGTTTTCAACATACTGATCTCCAACACCGACGACCACCTACGCAATCACGGCTTTCTGTACGAAGGCCAGGCGGGCTGGCGCCTGTCGCCCGCTTACGACCTCAACCCGGTCCCAACCGACATCAAACCGCGCATTCTCAGCACCGCGATCAACGAAGACGACAACACGGCCTCGCTCGCGCTGGCGATAGAGGTAGCGGGATATTTCGAACTGGACGCTGGGAGGGCGCGCGACATAGCAAAACACGTCGGCAAGGCTGTCTCGAAGTGGCGCGCCGAAGCCGCACGGCATGGTCTGAACAAAACCGAAATAGACCGCATGGCATCGGCCTTCGACCATGAGGATCTGCGCGCCGCGCAGCACGGCGGATCAGCTAAAGTCTGAGCAGAAAAATTATGGGCCCGGAATTTCAGAGACTTGTGCATACCGCTACCTGTGACCGAAACTCAGATGAAATTTGCGCCGTCGAATCAGTCTCCCTCGGATTCTCGAAAACGCTGTAGAGCTGCGATAGTGTCCTTTGCATTCCCTAACTGTCTATTTGGGAGGACGCACGTAAAATCCAGTGATGGCGAGCAGATGAATCGCTGCGAGTAGCCGACAACGACGGTATTGACTCGTGCGACCATTCGCCGATCCGCTCGAAGTGCGGTAGGTATGTTTTCGGACCGGTGGATCGCTATCGCAACGTTATAAGCGAGTGGCATGAATATTGGGCTTTTAAATGGGGAAAGCGTAGGCCATTCGATGGCTTTTTGGTGTTCAAGCGGGTCCTCTGAGACGGTAAGCGAGTAGAACAATCCAACAGGATAGTCAGAACATACATACCAATCTGGACCATCGGAATACAGAAGTGAATAATGCATTCCATCCAATTGGTCCGCGATGGCATAAGCCAAGCGCAAAATGCCAACAGATGTTTCCGTTTTATGCACTTGTGGAACGATGTGTCCGCCCCGTATTGCTTCAAGCAGCCGTCTTTGGTCGGCGGAATCAATTTCGACTCCATATCTTTGTGCCGCAGCCATCGCTTTATTGAAAAATTCTGGCGAGCATGCCATCTCTTCCACAAACGCACGGCGGCTGTCAATAACCAGCCTTTCGTACTTATTCTTGCCCTGAGGTATACGAGCTGCCTGCACTGCTACGAACGAGGCTACCGTCTCCCTCTCCTCTTCGGTGAGCAAAGAGCGTCCTGGATTGGCCGAAAGCGTTCTAAAGAGCGCACAAGCTGGTCCCTCGAATTCCTGGAAGAATTTTTCAAGATGGTCCGGACGGAACCCCGGGACGTCCACATCATGATAGTGCCGTTCAAAGCCGACACTATCGGGAATGGCTTCGCGCATGGGGCTACCGTCGGGCGAAAAGACATAGAACAATGAATCGCGCTCACCCTCAAGAGTGAAGCGTGCCAGGTAGCCAGCGGAGACGAAGTGCTGTCGAACAACGCGCTGTTGCATATCAAGTCTTGGAACGCCTGCACCCTCCGATTGGCTCGTAACTTTCGCAGTCTTTTCTCTGTCCATATTGCTCGTCTTCCTTTTCTGGAATTGTCTACCATCTTGCCTTTGCCTACCCCCTACGCTATAAAGAATCGATAGTGATGGCAAGACATGGGAAGCCATAACCATAACAAGGCCATAACGCACCTCGCGATGCCGGAACGACGGATTCCGGTGTTGATTGATTCCAGCCCTGAAAAGGCTGAGGGACTCGTTCCCTCGGCGGTTCAGAGCGGCAAGCCTGCAACCGCAGTTCGACGCTTAGACCCATCGGTTGTGAGGAACTTGGGAAATCCCAAACAGCGCCGGGAAATCGAGAGGGAACACGGCGTTATCAACGAAGCGGATTGGAGTCGGCTGCGCGAATTTTTCTCTCTGTTAGATCGCCTCAATGCCGGAGACTTGTCACCGGTCATTACCTCAAATGCAGAAGAAACACTGAAAGAACTGCCCGCTCTTCTGGACCGTTTGAGCCCTGGAGGCTGGCTTCCCGAGGAAGAGGCGACGCGTACAGGAAAACTGTCGTTCAGACCGGCTTCCGATGGCCGACGAAACCGCGCGCGAGTGACGATAGATATTGCAACTGTCTCTTGCACACCCCTTGTAGGCGCGCCTTCGGTTCATCAATCCAGTCCCCGCCGCGTCGATACGGCGGCAGAAGACGGTGACGGGACGGCGGCGTGGAGCACCACCATCAGGGGAGCGTGCAAAACGGTCGCCTTTGCAGTTTCGGAAGCACTTACGGAGGGATTGAGCAAGGCGCGATTCGTTGTTTGGTGGACGGATGTCGCAAAGAAACTTGTTCCGGGGCTCTATTGCCCCGACATTGTGACTGCTTTGTATGCGTCGGCGATATGGAGCTACGGTACATCAGGAGGATGGGCAATCTGTCAGAAGTGCGACAAAGATTTCGCGCGCAGACGGGCGAAGCAGTTCTACTGCTCCAACCGATGCCAGGCTGCTGCAGCAATGAGGCGTTACAGGAGCAATCGAAAACGAACTGCTGAACCGAAATTGAAGGCGACCACAAGAGGCTTGAGCAGCAGGTTCGGTTCGAACCGTTGACCCTGCCAGATCGATGGCCGCAAGACAACCAATGGCGCACAGGCAATGGCGATTGCACCTCGAGCCTTTCCTCGGGTCGCGTCGGGTGTAAGAGATGACAAGCGATCTGGTCGGTAGTTTTCCCGGCGCTTCCTGGAATGGCTGGACAAGGTCAGACTGGAAGACAAAACCAAAACCTACTACCGCGATGGCTGGCGACTCATCAAGACGACAACCATCGTGAATATGCGATTGGATCAGATCACCAGGGACGTTATCGAAACGTTGCGGTTTTCGGGCGCGTCCTCAAATGCCAATTGCGCGCTGAGAACGTTAAGAAGGATGCTGCACAAGGCGGAGGAGTGGACACTGATTCGCCACGCTCCGAAACTCAAACTGATGAAGGAGTACGGACGTTCACTCAGGCTTGACGATGAAGCGGAAAAGAAATTGTTGATGGGCGCCGCTGCCTGCAATTGGCGGAAACGCAGCCTTCAACTTTTCCAGGACATCATCATCTTGATGCGCGATACGGGCATGCGGAACGAGAGAGCTTTACCGGATGCGCATCGAGAACCTGGATTGGGAAACCCGCGTGATCTTCGTGCCGGACAGTAAGACCGAAGAAGGAAGGAGGCGCGTACCGATGAGCAATCGCGTCTTTGACGTTCTTAAACAGCGGTGTGGAGAAAAGCGTGAAGGATGGGTTTTCCCATCGAAGCGCTCCGAGTCGGCTCACCTCACCACAATGGCGAAGAGATTTCGCGAAGCCAGAGTCAAGGCTGGGCTACCCGAAGATCTTGTCCTCTATTGTGGGCGGCATGATTACGGCACCCGGCTTCTGAAGAGAACCGGAAATCTGGCGGCAGTCATGAGAACCATGGGCCACAGGGATGTGAAGACTGCGATGCAGTATCAACATCCCGAACTAGAGATCGTGCGCGCTGCGCTCGATCAAGACACAGCAGTAGAGAAACGGGCGTAGCCGGATTGAGTTACGGCACACTTTACGGCACACCCGAAACATCAACTCCGGCAAGTGCTTGAAAAGATGGTGAGCGCGGTAGGAATCGAACCTACAACCTACTGATTAAGAGTCAGTTGCTCTGCCAATTGAGCTACGCGCCCACTGCCCACGGCGGTGTGGGGACAAACTTGGATTATACCATCCGCGTATTGCATCGCCCCCGCGCGTCTGAGCCACCCGCAATTCGGCGCAGCGCCCGTTGAGTCGCCTCCGCGCGGTTGAGGCCGTGCTATCGTAGAAATGCATGTCCACTGCACGACAGGAGCTGTTGCAACTGCTGGCGCGGAAATCGTTTCGCCTCGGCGAATTCCAGTTGTCCTCCGGCGGCACCAGCGACTATTACATCGATTGCCGCACCACCACGCTCGATGCCCGCGGCGCGCAACTGGTCGGCCAGGTCTTTCTCGATGAAATGCGCGCCCAAGCCTGGCACGCCGACGCCATCGGAGGACTCACCATGGGCGCCGACCCCATCGTGGTCGCCGTCGCCGTCACCAGCGGAACGCTCCACGGCTTCCTCGTCCGCAAAGCCGAGAAGAAACACGGTACCGGCCAGCGCATCGAAGGCTTCCGTCAAAACGGCGCGCGCGTTGTCATTGTGGACGACGTTTGCACCACCGGCGCCTCTACCGTGCAGGCCATCGAAGCCGCCCGCGAGTTTGGCTTCAAAGTCGTCGGCGCGATGTGCCTGGTCGAGCGCGAGGATGCAGGCGGCCGCCCCAGCGTGGAAAAAGCCGCCGCCCCTGCTCCGTTCATCTCAGTTTTCACCGCCAACGATGTGCGCGGCGAGCACATCCGGCAACTTGAGGCCAGCGCTGCGAGATGATTCCCGACGGTTACACAGACGTAGCCGCGCGAAAGATCGCGTCGGTCGTGACGTACCTTGAGATGCTCGAACGGCCCACGCCGGGTGACGTTTCATCGAGCAGGATTCTATCGAGTGAAGTGCGGTTGCGGCGGGTACGGAATCCCGGCCTCGACTGGTATCGGGCGTTGTTCCGGCGCGCCGGTGGGCAATGGCTTTGGTTCAGCCGGTTGAAGATGACCGACGAACAACTGGCGGCGGTGTTGGATTGCTCCACCACCGAAATCTTTGTGGCCGAGCGCGAGGGAAGCGAGATCGGGATGGCCGAACTGGATCGTTCGCAGCCGCCAAACGTAGAGCTTGTCAGCTTTGCGTTATTGTCGGAGGCGATTGGAAAAGGGCTCGCACGGTCGTTCATGACCGAGTTGCTTGATCGGGCATGGACCGACGCAACGAAGCGGGTCTGGTTGCACACCTGCACGCTGGACGGTCCGACAGCGCTGAGCTTCTACAGGAAGTGCGGCTTCCGTCCCTACAAGCGGGCGATCGAAGTGGCCGACGATCCGCGCCTTCGAGGCATTCTGCCTGAAGACGCCGCCCCGCAGGTCCCGATTATCCGATAATCTGGAAAAGCAGCTATGCGTGGCCGAGTAAGCCGCGTGAACCCCGGCGACGAAGGCTAACACCAACGACCAACGACGAACGACCAACGACCAACGACTGACTCATGATCCAAACCCTGGAATGGACCGAATCCGGCGTAGTCTTCATCGACCAGACGAAGCTGCCCACCGAAGAAGTGTACGTAACCTGCACCACCCACCAGCAGGTCGCCGATGTGATCCGCAACATGGTCGTCCGCGGAGCCCCCGCCATTGGTGTTGCTGCAGCCATGGGCATAGCACTCGGCGTGAAGAATTCCAAAGCCACGAATGCCGCCGATCTCAAGAAAGATTTTGACCAGATTTGCGAAGCGATCCGCCAAACGCGCCCCACCGCCGTCAACCTATTCTGGGCGATCCGCCGCATGACAGAGAAGTTTGAATCCCTCCGCCCGCGCACCATCGCCGAAATCCGGCAAGCCCAGCAAGTAATGATCGAAGAGTCCCAGCGCATGCACGCCGAAGATATCGCCGCCAACCAGGCCATGGGCCGCCACGGCGCCACGCTAATGCCGTCAACCGGCGGCGTCCTCACCCACTGCAATGCCGGAGCCCTAGCCACCGCCGGCTACGGCACCGCCCTGGGAGTCATCCGCGCCGCCGTCGAAGCAGGCAAAAAGATTCACGTCTATGCCGACGAGACGCGCCCTTTTCTGCAAGGCTCGCGCCTCACTGCATGGGAGCTGATGAAAGACGGCATCCCCACCACCGTCATCTCCGACAACATGGCCGGAGTCATGATGCAGCAAGGCAAAATCGGAGCCATCGTAGTCGGCGCCGACCGCATCGCCGCCAACGGAGACGTCGCCAACAAAATCGGCACCTACACCGTAGCCATTCTTGCCAAAGAGCACGGCATCCCGTTCTACGTCGCCGCGCCGATTTCTACGGTCGATCTAGCCACGCCCGACGGCAGCAAAATTCCCATCGAGCAGCGCAACGCCAGAGAGGTAACCCATATAGGCGGAAGGCAAATGACGCCCGACGGAGTCGAGATAGAAAATCCAGCCTTCGACGTGACCCCCGCAAAATACATAGCCGCCATCATCACCGAACGCGGCATCGCTCGCGCCCCGTACAAAGAGTCGCTAAGCGAGCTCGCCACACCCCGGTTGCCATCCTGAGCGGAGCATGGGCTCACGAAGTGAAGCCCATGCGGAGTCGAAGAGCGTGCCCTGAGCGAAGCCGAAGGGATCCCTACTCCCTTATCCCACGCCGTCACGCCCCAGGGAATCCTCCCCGCAACGCTGACCGGCTCGCCGCCCAGTCAAACAACGTCCAAAAGCGAGTAATGGAAAAAAGCCGGACAATGAGTGAAATGGAGATGTTT
>PLUW01000085.1 GCA_003162935.1 Acidobacteriaceae bacterium | reverse complement strand
AACTTCAGGGCCTCACCCGCCGTTACGGATTCTGCAATCACGCCTGCTCCTGTAGATAAAGAACGCTGCCCGTCGGAATTCGTTCGGAAATAATTTTGCTAAAGCTTCGGAGTTGTCGCGCCGATAAGGTAGCCTGGCGAATTCCGTGGTAGACGGTACCTCAGGGCCGGCATGGGGAACCGTCGCCGCGGGATGCGCCGCCCTGTGTCTTATGGGGACAGATTGAGGACGTCGGTCCGGAACCCTGGGATCAGAATCCCACGAACACCGGTTCGGGTTCCAGCAGAATCCCCCAAGCTGCCTGCACGCCCTGCTGGATTTCATCCTTCAGTCGCACGATGTCGCTGGCCTTGGCGTTGCCTCGGTTGATCAGCGCGAGGGCGTGTTTCTGCGAAATCCCGGCCTCTCCGGCTGCGTATCCTTTGGAATATCCTGAGTGCTCGACCAGCCAGGCCGCCGAAACTTTACGTTGGGCATCGTTTTGTGAGCGCGCCGCGGGGTAGCTGGGAATCTCGAGTCCTCGCGCGACGGCGCGCGCGCCCAGATCTGTGAACTGCTCCTCGCTGAGCCGGGGATTCTTAAAGAACGATCCAGCGCTGTGGCAATCGGGATCTCCGGGGACGATCAACATGCCTTTGCTTCGCCGTATTGCCCGCACCGCATCGCGCACTTCGGCGAGAGCTGGCGGCGTCTTGCGTCCGGCGAAATGTTTTTCCAGATCGGCGTATCGCAAACTCGGAGCGCCGCCCCGCTTCAACCGGTAATTGACCCGCACAATGATGTAACGCCCGCGTTCCGCGCCGTTGAAAATGCTGGCGCGATAACGGAAGCCGCAGGCGGGATTGGGCAGTACCACGATGCGATCTTCTTTCAAATCGGGAGGACGCAAGTCGAGCGCGCGCACCGATTCGATGGTGTCGGAGACCTGTTGCCCATAGGCGCCGACGTTTTGTGCGGGCGTGCCGCCGACGCTGCCGGGAATGCCGCTCAGGCACTCGATGCCTGCGCAATTCTGGGTGACCGCCTGGGCGACAAAGTCGTCCCAATTGACGCCCGCGCCCACGCTGAAAAGCACGCCATTGCCGGCGGAGTCCTGTACTTTTGGGGCCGCTATACCGCCGATGGCAATCTTCAGCACCAGTCCGGGCCAACCGGAATCAGCGATGACGAGGTTGCTTCCTCCGCCGAGGACAAATAAGGGCAGCTTGCGGGCTTTCGCAAATTGCACGGCGTCGCGAACGTCGTCTTCGCGCTTCAGTTCCGCAAAGTAGCGCGCCACTCCGCCCACCTGCAGGGTGGTCAGTGGCGCGAGCGGAATGTTTTCCTGAATCGTCATGAAGCCGATGTCGCTCTATAGTAAGGTTGTAGATTGAATCATTCAATCAGTGCCTGAAATACAGGAGAGTCCATGTATCCCGAAATAATGGTGATCCCGATGCGCGAGGAATTGACGCGTTTGGGCGTTGAAGAACTACGCACCGCAGCCGATGTCGACCGCTTTGTGCAGAACGAGTCGGGCGCAACCATGGTGGTAGTGAATTCCATCTGCGGATGCGCTGCGGGACGTATGCGTCCCGCCGTGCGCCTCGCGCTGCAAAACGCGACCAAGCCCGCGAAGGTTGCGACTGTATTCGCGGGGCAGGATCGGGAAGCAACCGAGCGTGCCCGCTCGTATTTCACCGGATACCCGCCGTCGTCGCCCTCCATCGCGATTCTGAAGGACGGCAAGCTGGTTTACATGATGCAGCGCCACCAGATCGAAACTCGCGATGCTTCTGCCATAGCCGCCGATCTTAAGGCTGCCTTTGAGCAGCACTGCGCGGCCACGGTGGCGGGTTAGCCAGTCTTCCTTTTTCGGCGTCCCTTCCGTCACAAATTTCAAGTAAGCGTCATCACAGCGCGGACCGGTGGTTGGGAGCATCATAACGGGGATGACGGGAGAAAATGAGTTGATCGCAGCGATGACTGGCGATTCAGCCGATTCGCTCAGCCCCGCCCAGCAGGAAGCGCTGCGGCGTGGAGTCGCCAAGATCGTCGCCCTGGCTGCTCAATCGGGGGTCGACACCGATCAGATGATTGGGTTGCTGCAGGAGGGCCTGAGCGTCGTTGAACTGCTGGAATACCTGACGGCTCGTTCCGGAGCAATGGCTTAAAACAGCGAAGGCTGTTTTCCTCTTGATCGGCGCTCGGTTTTCCTGAGACCCGCGACCTAAGACCTGACTCCTCAGCTTATGCGTTTGCCGCCAGACTTGCGATTGAGTAATCTCTAGCGATGTCCATTTGCGGGGAATTCCGTACCGTAACGAAGATGCCGTTCCCGAAATCCAGCAGGCGGCGTTTCGGCCAGCCGCGACTCGGCGCTTTGATTTTGATCGCGGTCATTGCCTGCAACTCGGGCCTGCGAGCCTTCGCCCAAGACCCACCCAAGCCGCAGACGCAGCCCAGCCCCTCACCAGCGGCGCAACCCCCCGACGGTCAGGCTCCGAATGCTCCCGCGCCGCCGATGCCCGTGGCCTTGTACAATCTGCTGCAGAATAAATCGATCGTTTTCCCCGACATCGCCTACAGTACCGAACGGCTTTCGGCAGGGCAGAAATTTCAGCTGTTCGTGGACAACAGCGTTTCCGTAGATTCGGTAGCATGGGCAGCGATCGGTTCGGCGGTCGGTCAGGCGGATGATTCTCCCACTGGATTTCCACAGGGTTGGGACGGATACGGCAAACGATTCGGGGCGGATATGGCGCGCCAGGCGTCCGGTGAATTCTTTGGGACGTTCCTGATGGCATCGGCACTGCATGAGGATCCGCGTTTCTACGCCGAGATTCATCCCACATTCGGCCAGGCCATGAAGTATTCGGTGCAACGGGTGTTCATCATGCGCAACGATGACGGCCGCGAAGTGGTCGCCTGGTCAAGGCTGGGCGGGCCGCTGCTGGCCGAGGGATTGGCGAACGTCTACTGGCCGGACCGGAACCGCACCGTCGGAGATACTTTATTTCGGTACGGCCTGGATTTGGCAAGCCGGGCGGGTGGAAATATGCTGCGCGAATACTGGCCGGTGTTGTTACAGAAAATCAGCCACACGCCCGGGCCACGCGCCGGGCACAACTGACCATCCTGGAAAAAGGCTAGCTTTCCTTATTCCGCGCGCGCATCTAAGCTAAAGACATCCAGGCTAAAGAGCGGCGGCTGAAGAAATTCGATGGTGGCCGAACGTTGGCAAAGTTAAAAGGGCAAAGTTAAAAAATGAGGAGATCGAGATTTTGAGGAATCGGATACTGTTTTTGGCGGTTGTTTGCGGACTCGTGGCATCGGCTTCAGCACAAGACTCGGCACAATCGAGTTTCGGTCGTTACACTTTTAGTGTCGGCGGCGGGCCTGGTTTCGGCAAGGGGTATGTCGCGAATTTCTCTGGGAATACCTTTCAGGGAACGGTTGGAGGCGGCATCAACTTCAGCCGCATGTTTGCCGTGGATGCCGAATACTTGTACTACGACCTGAGCTTGCGGCCCAGTGTGAGCAGGCAGGGTCTGCCCGACGCGAGCGGACATCTGCAGTCGGTTAGCCTGGACGGCATCGTCAACGTGCCACGCCATATTGGAAGATTTGGCGTCTACGGAATTTTCGGCTTTGGCTTTGACGATCGCGGTGTTTCGGCGCACAGCGAACTACTGACCAACGGCTCGGTCTGCCAGCAGGCATATTACCGCTGGTGGGGCATTAACTGCGCCGACCTCAACCCCGGGAGCCCGCCGACGGTCAACGGGAATCAAACCTTGTCCTCCTATTCGAAGGTTGCGGGTAGTTATAACTACGGCGGGGGAATCACGTATCAACTGCAATCCTGGCACCATGCCAAGGTCTACGCCGAATACCGCTACCACCACGCGTATCAAAGCGACGCCGAGACGATCGTACTTCCAATTTCGGTGGGGCTGCGCTGGTAAGAAGTGAGAATGGTGCTGGCGAGGTAGCGCTTAGCTTTTGCCGTGCTGCGCACGGCTTGGACGGGGCAAAGTCCCGTCCCCACACAAGAACTTAGCAGGCAAGCTGATCGCGGGTCAGCTTGAGGCCGGCCAGGTTGCCGAGGATGGTCACCGCGATCTGCTCGGTGCGAAAAAATTCCTCGGCGGTTTGCTTCAGGTCTTCCACCGTGACGGCTTCGATGCGCTCGATCAGTTCGTCGAGGCTATAGAAGTGGTTGTAGTACATTTCCTGGCGAGCCAGGTTCGACATGCGTGCGGTCGAGGATTCCAACGACAACATCAGGCTGCCTTTGAGTTGATCCTTGGAGCGGCGCAGTTCTTCCTCCGGCACGGGCGTGGTTTTCAGATTGCGGAATTCCTCGACCACACACTCGACCACTTTGATCGCCGACTCGCGTGAAGTGCCTGCATACACGCACATCGATCCGGTATCGCGATACGGATTCAAATCGCTGTAGATCGAGTAGGCAAGTCCCTGGCGCTCGCGGATATTCTGGAACAGACGCGAGCTCATGCCGCCGCCGAGCAGCGTATTCAGGATGTAGGAAGCGTAGCGGCGTTCATGCGCCATAGGATGCGAGGGGACGCCGATGCAGATCTGGACCTGCTCGAGCGACTTCTTGTTGCGCAGGTTGATGCGCGAAAAAGTCTTGGGCGCGGGCGATTGCAATCCATTTTTCGCCGGCTTCACATGCTCGAAATGTTTGGTGACGAGTTCAACGAAATGCTTGTGATCGAGGTTTCCGGCGGCGCTGACGATGAGATTGCCGGGGGCAAAGTGGTGCCCGTAGAAGCGGGAGACGACGGGGCGCTCGAACTTCTTCACGGTCTCGCGCGTGCCCAAAATCGGCAAGCCGAGGGCGTGGTCTTTCCAGAAACTTTGCGTGAAGATTTCGTGGACGAGGTAGTCGGGGTTGTCCTGATCCATTTTGATTTCTTCGAGGATGACGCCGCGTTCTTTGGCGATGTCGGCAGTATCGAAGACGGGATGGAGGACGAGATCGCTAAGGACATCCATGGCGAGCGGAAGGTGTTCGTCCAGGACTTTGATGTTGAAGCAGATGCATTCTTTTGCGGTGAAGGCATCCATGTTGCCGCCGATGGAGTCGACTTGGCGGGCGATATCTTCGGCGGAGCGGGTTTCCGTGCCCTTGAACACCATGTGCTCGATGAAGTGGGAAATCCCGTTGAATTCAGAACCTTCGTCGCGCGAACCGGACTTGAGCCAGATGCCGATGGCGACCGAGCGAATGTGGGACATCTGCTCGGTGATGACGGTCAGGCCGTTCGGCAGGACTTGACGACGAATGCTGCGGGTTTCTTTTACCATGAGGTCCTTCGATGAATTTTGTCTATCAAAGCTCGGGTCCAAAAAGTATGAAATTCGAGGCGGGCTGCTGTTGTTATTCTCCCATACTCTGGGGCGAACCGACGGCGTTTGGTGTTTAGCCTTATGTTTGTGTAACTTACGAAGAATTTTCGCGCTTCCAACGGCATTTTGGCGAGGACTCTTTCACTGGAATCGGCAGCGCATCCGTGTTTTCGCTTTTCGATAGGCCAGTTCTCGTTGTACTCTGCGTACTCTCCCGGTGAAGAGGCGCGAAGCAGGGCGATTTTATGGGTGACCGCAAATGGCCGAAGAGAAACTCCGCGTCCACTTTGGCGACTATCTAGGCAAAGCCGAAGTGGTGATCTATTCCGTTCTTGCCTTGCTGCTTTTTATAACGGCGCTCGCAACGATTGCCAACGCCGGCAAAATGCTGTGGGAGGGCCTCGGTCACTGGACGATTGCCGCCGACACCCTGCTGGTGTTGGACCAGTTGCTGGTTGTGCTGATGCTGGTTGAGATTCTGCACACGGTGCGCATTTCCATCCATTCGCATTTCTTGGTTACCGAACCGTTCCTCGTGGTGGGCCTGATTGCCTCGATTCGGCGCGTCCTGGTGATTACGCTGGAAGCGGCGACCCTCACCAAGGGTGGAACGTGGTCGGCAGACGGTGCAAGTATATTTCGCGCTAGCATGACTGAGTTGGGCTTGTTGGGGCTGCTCATCCTCATTTTGGTGTTTTCCATTACGCTTTTGCGTCGCTACGCTCCCTCCCCGAAGAACATGGAAAGCTAATCGATTCGAGAACCTCGAGGCTATTTCTGGTAGATGATTTGTCCGGCGCGAACGGTGTAGGCAACTTTGGCGAGGTTGCGTACGTCGGCGGCAGGGTCGGCGTCGAGAACGACGAGATCGGCGTCCAATCCTTTTTCGACGCGTCCCTTGTTTGCGGTTTTGAAATATCCGGCGGGATTGGTTGTGAGTGAAGCGAGAATCTGGCTGACCGACAGCGCGCGATGCATCAGTTCGTATTCGAGCGAAGTGTCGTAGATGGCAGTGAAACCAACGTCTGTGCCGAAAAGAATGGGGCCGCCATTGGAGGAGAAAGTCTTGAGTTGGTCGACGCCGGATTGCACCACATGGGCGGTTGCGACTGGGTCGGGAACGATCGTGGTCCAGAGCGAGAGCGTGGGGATGAGCGCGGTATGTTGGGATTTGAAACGAGTCAGTTCGTCGGTTGTGTAGTTGTTCTCTGTGGGAACGGTGTGCGCGAGGATGTCGACGCCACCGCCAACCGCGTTGTCCACACCGATTCTGTTCTGCGGGTGGGCGAAGACCGGCTTGCCCTGCGCATGCGCGACATCGACTGCTGCCTTCACGATAGCGGCGTCCATGTTTACGACAGGCTTGTCGCCCATGAATGCGCCGGTAAAGAGCTTCATGCCGTCGAGGCCCATTTTCAGGTCATGGTGAGCCATTTGCGAGGCTTCGTCAGGCGTGGCGGCTTCGGGGAGTTGCATCTCGGGAGGCAAATAGACGGGATGGCCATTCTTCGGGAAGATGTCGCCGGCAAGGAGAATTTGCGGGCCGGGAACTTCGCCCGCTTCGACGCGACGGCGGAGAGCTAGAGAGTTGTTTGGATCGGAGCCAAGATCCCAGACGGTGGTGAAGCCCCAGCGCGTGAGCATTTCCTGCATGTGCTTTTCGAGGGCGGTGGCTGGCGCGGTCGCAGCGCCGTTCCAGGCCGGTTCGGTGAAATGGACGTGACCATTCCAAAAGCCGGCAACGATGGTTTTTCCAGTGCAGTCGATCACGCGGGCGTCTCTCGGAATTTTGACTTCTGTGCGCTTGCCGACTGCGGTGATGACACCGCCCGAAGTGAGAACGACTGCGTCGCCCAAAGGAGTGGCCGTGGGCGAAGAGTAGACGGTCGCGCCAACGAAAGCGAGGGATTGCGGGCTGGCGGCGTTGCCTGGGAGTGCGGCTAGGAAAACAACTAAAAGCACGCCAAGGGCGGCGCGGGATCGCTGAATCATCGGTAGGCCCTCTCTTGGATTCGTCAGATTATACTTGGGCATTACACTCAGAGAAGAATCAGAACTCCGTCAAGCAGCTCCACATCCAATGCCAAGCCAACCATCGAATTCGCTGCTGGGACTCAACTTGCAAGAACTCACGAGTCTTTCGCTTGAGTCCGGGCAGCCTGCCTATCGGGGCCAGCAAATGTTCGATGCGGTGTATCGGCAGAAGATTGACCGGCTGGATCAGGTCTCGACTCTGCCGTCGGAATATCGCGCTCGCCTGACGGAAGAGGGCTGGCAGGTGGGCCTTCCGGCGATTGCGCGCAAGTTTGTTTCGAGCGATGGCACCGCACGCTACCTGATGGAGCTTTCCGATGGCGAGACGGTGGAGACAGTCTGGATGCCGGAGGGAGATGGCGGGGAGATTGGCGACGGCAGTGAAGCGGGCGATGAGATTGAAGGTGGAGCGTCTCCGGCGGCGTTTCGCCGGGCAACGATCTGTGTATCGAGTCAGGTGGGATGCGCGGTGAATTGCAGGTTCTGTTTCACGGCACTGCTCGGGGTCAAGCGCAATCTGGAGGCGGGAGAAATTGTGGGACAGATTGCGGCCGTACTGCGCGATCAGGGAGTGGAGCCGCCGCGGCAGCGGGTCAATATCGTATTCATGGGCATGGGCGAACCTTTTTTGAACTATGACAACTTTATGAAGTCGGTGCGGCTGCTGGTGGAAGGGGTGGGGATTCCGGAGTCGCGGATGACGGTTTCGACGGCGGGAATCGTGCCGCGGATTTACGATTTCGGGCGAGAGCCGGTGCGTCCGAAGCTGGCGATTTCGCTCAACGGATCGAATGACACACTGCGCAGCGAGGTCATGCCGCTGAACCGGAAGTGGAACCTGGCGGACCTGATGAAGGCGGCACGGGAGTTTCCGCTGCGGACGCGAGAGAAGATGACGTTCGAGTATGTGCTGATCGCGGGTGTGACCGATGCCCCGGAGCACGCGCGCGAGGTGGTCGAACTAGTGCGAGGGATGCGAGCGAGAATCAATTTGATAGCCCTGAATCCAGGGACGGAGTTGCCGTACCGGACACCGGAAGAGGATCGAGTGGCGGCGTTCCGGAAAATATTGGTGGCGGCCGGAATTCCGGCATTCGTGCGGCGTCCGCGAGGGCGCGACATTTTTGCCGCCTGCGGACAGTTGAAGAGAACAACGGAAGTGGCGCCCGATAGCGAGTCGAAATCAACGTTGTCATCCTGAACGAGGGATATGCTTTCCCCCAGCGCAAAGAGAAAGCGAGTCCTGCGCTTCGCTCAGGATGACAATCCATTCCATACGGAAAACAAACTACGAGCTGCCGTGGGCCGCGGCCCGGCCGGGCACGACGAAAGAGGAACGGCGGGCGGAATCTGTCGCGACACGCAACTCCATTCGAAACGCGGGGTAATCGGGGGTTGAAGGCTGCAGAAGACGTCCACCATGTTCTTCGACAATGCGGCAGCAAGCGCCCAGGGAAAGGGTGGAGGGTTTGTTCGCGCTTTCCGAGTGAAGCAGAGTTGCAAAGGAGAGCGCGGCAGAGGAAGAATCGGCAGGATCAAAACAAGAGAAGTCGACCCAAACCACGTCGCCCCGGCTGTGTGTGCTGACGAAGAGAGTGGAGTTCGATTCGCGATCGAGACGGGCATTGAGCTGCCCGGCAAGGTGCATGCAGACATGCAAAATCTGGTTGGAGTCGGCGAGCACGGGTGGAATCGGGGAGGCGAGTTCGAGGCGCAGGGAAACGGCTCTTGTCTCCAATTGCGGAGCCAAAAGGCGGGCGGCGGTTTGCAATACGGAGTTGATATCGAGGGGAGCAAGCTTGGCTGGAGCCTGATTGGCAAAGGTGAGGAGGCTCGCTACCAGCGTGGTCGTGCGCCGCACCTGTTCGGCGACCTGCGCGGCCTGCAGTTGTTCCTCGGGTGGCAAGGCGGACGCGCCGAGCAGTTCGGAATATCCCAGCATGGCGGTGAGCGGGTTGTTGATCTCGTGCGCGGCGCCGCCGACTAGTTGGCCGAGCGAAGCCAGTTTCTCGGATTGAAGGAGTTTTTCCTGCAAGCTCTTGAGGTCTTCGAACGAGCGTCGCGATCGTTCGAGAAGCCGCGACAGCTCGGCTCGGAGCAGGCGTTGACGAGAGAAAACCACGATGCCCATCACGACCATGGTGACAAGACTCGCGGTGACGCGGAAGGTCCGCACCGAACCGGGAAGGTTGGGGTCCAGTTCGGCGGCCACGGCCGCCCAGAGCAGGCTGAATAAGGCGAGCATGCTGGGTCGGGTGATCCAGATGCCGAGCAGAGGCTGCGACGGTTTGGAATCGGACAAGTCCAGGCGAAGCGCGAGCAAGGGAACTGCGGCCGTCCAAGCGATGGAAACAGTCAAAGGGATGTCATAGATACTGCCGCTGTAATAAAGCTTGTGAGCAATCGCCCAGTTGGCGACATACGAACTGGAGGCATAGAGGGCGCTCGCGCCGAGCAACTGTCCGTAAAGTTTCCGCCAGCCGCCGTGAGTAGTGTAGGCAAGGATGGCCAACGCCCCCAGGAGCATGAGTTTTTCGATCAGATAGGCGAAGTTGAAATTGGCGCTGTAAACCGCTGCGTCGACCTGTACGGTTTGCCACGGGATGACCGCGTAGACATAAACAAAAACCCACCACGTCATCAGAAGCGTAAAGTCGAGAAAGCGAATACGTCCATCGCGCTCGTCGTCCCGCAGATGAGGAAGCACGGCAAGAGCGGCGATCATGGGCACCAGATGCAGAAACAGAACAATGTCGCCCAGGAAGGTGTCGGGCACGTCCTGGCGCTTGAAGACCTCGAAGTAATTCCACATTCCCTGGTACACCAGCCAGAAGAACATGCCCAGGCTCATGAGAATCCAGAACAGCCGGATGTGCGGAGTGGCGCAGCGCGCGCGTGAGATGTTGGGAAGAAAACTGGCGGTGGCGACCAGCAACAGGATGCCTTGGATGAGATCGCTGGCGATGGTGAGGGCCGGTCCTCTTGGCATGAGCACCGACACCGCAGTCTGTGCTAGAACCAGCGCGGTCAGCAAAGCGATCCAGAGTTTGGTGCGTGCGGCCAAGGCAGAGTACTCACCATTATTCTAGATGTGATTTGGGGTGGAGCAGGTTACTGGAGTAACCCGTGGCTGGGTACGTGGAAATCGACGTTCGATGTTCAGCCCCAGTCGAGGTATTCTGATTTCCGGTAGAGAATCAGCTTACTGCCCGGTAGCGGCAGAAACCCAGGGAGCAGTTCTATGAAAGCCGTTCGCATTCATCAGTTCGGTGGACCGGAAGTTCTCACCTACGAAGACGTTCCCGATCCCAAACTACGTAAGGATCAAGTGCTCGTACGCGTGCGTGCCTGCGCTCTGAACCACCTCGACATCTGGGTGCGCAAAGGGCTGCCCGGAGTGAACCTGCCGCATATTCTGGGGACTGACGCTGCCGGTGAGATTGTCGAGGTGGGCGAGTACATCACCGATCTCAAGCCCGGACAGCGGGTTCTGCTCGCGCCCATGTATTTTTGCAACCGCTGCGCGAAGTGCGTTGCGGGATTGCAGAACCAGTGCCGCCAGTTCACCGTGCTGGGCAATGCAGTCGATGGCGGCAACTGTGAACTGATTGCGGTGCCCGCGGTGAATGTAATCCCCATTCCCGACTGGCTCGATTTCAATGAGGCCGCCAGCGTTCCGCTGGTTTTTGTCACCGCCTGGCACATGCTTACGGGACGGGCCGCGATCCGGCCCGGCCAAACCCTGCTGGTGCTGGGCGCGAATTCAGGCGTGGGCGTTGCCGCCATTCAGATTGCGAAGCTGTTTCACGCGCGCGTGATCGCCACCGCGGGCGATGAACGCAAAACGGAGCGGGCGCGGGAACTCGGCGCCGATTTCGTCATCAACCATTATCAGCAGAAGATCTCCGACGAAGTCCGCAAGATCACCAATTTCGAGGGCGTGGATATCGTCATCGAGCACGTGGGTCCCGCCACATGGCAAGAAAGTGTGCGGTCGCTCAAGGCAGGAGGGACGCTCGTCACTTGCGGTGCGACCACGGGGCCGAAAGTCGAACTCGATCTGCGGTTTCTGTTCTCGCGGCAGTTGGCTTTGCTCGGATCGTATATGGGCACGATGAGCGAACTGCACGAGGTGCTTGGGCATGTATTCGCGGGTCGGCTCAAGGCGGTGATCGACCACACGTTTCCTTTGCGGGAAATTCGCACGGCTCACGAGTATATGGAGAAGAGTCAGATGTTCGGCAAGATCGTGCTGAACCCGTAGAAGGTCTCACTGCCGAGACGTGGAGGACGCCGAGAAATGCCGAGATTTGGTTTCCTCCGCGCACTCGGCGTCCTCTGCGGTTAAAATATCCCCATGGCGCAAGAACTCAGTTTTGGCCCCTACGTTGACGTCGAAAACGGCAAGAAAGTAGTCAAAGAACTGGTCTATGGAGACGGCGTGCCCGAAGGCATCGTCATGACCACGCTCGATTCGACCGTTAACTGGATGCGCAAGAATTCCATCTGGCCGATGACGTTCGGCCTCGCCTGCTGCGCCATAGAGATGATGTCGATGGGCGCGTCGCGCTTCGATATCGCGCGCTTCGGAGCCGAAGTGTTCCGGCCGTCGCCGCGGCAGTCCGATTTGATGATTATTGCCGGGCGTGTCTCGAACAAAATGGCTCCCGTGATTCGCCAGCTCTGGGAACAGATGCCGGAACCGAAGTGGGTGATTTCCATGGGCGCGTGCGCGACCTCCGGTGGCGTTTTCAACAATTATGCGCTGGTGCAGAGCGTGAACCAGGTCATCCCCGTGGATGTGTACGTGCCGGGTTGTCCGCCGCGTCCGGAGCAGCTGATTTATGCGATCACGCTGCTGCAGCAAAAAATCATGATTGAACGGGGCACGGTGAAAAAGGCATTGAACCTGGTGCCGGTGGACGAGTAGCCCCTCTCACTGTTTCATTCTGGTTGCCAGCTGCCGCTCTGGCGGCGTCATCTGATTCCAGATCGCGCTCAAATCTTTTTCCAGAATCTGATTGTTCGGGTCCACCCGCAGAGCCATCGCGAACCATAAATAAGATGTCGGCAGATCGCGTGGGGCGCAGTGGCCGGTGGCGTACATGGTACCGAACGCGCTCCGCGCCTTGGCATTGGATTTCGCGGACGCCGCCTTTAAATTCTTGACCGCCTCGTCACAATTCTCAGGGACGCCTCGGCCGTAGAGGTAGGCCTCGCCTCGGCGGAATTCCGCTGTCCCGGCGTCTGCGGCAGCGGGCTCGGGCAATTTCGAAGCCTTGACGGAGGTCGCGCTGGATTCGCGTTTCGCGGAACCCTTGGCCGCGGGTTCTACTCTTGGTTTCACCAACGCCGGCTTCGCCGCGGGCTTCGCCTCGGAACTCGCGGCTTGGTCTAGAGCGTCGTGGCTGGCAGGTGCTTTCTCCGTAGGGCTTTCCGGAAGTTGGTTTTGCGGCGCCGGAACTTGCGACGAGCCAGCATCGGGCGCCGGAGTCCCATCCGGTGCGGCTGCGCTGTTTGACGGTTTGTCGTTCCCGGTACTGCTCGGAGAGTTGGTGACGGACGCAGGCACGGCTGATGGCTTTCGGGTGCCTGAATCGCCGAGGTAGCTGTAGGTCCACCAAGCCGCGCCGCCCAACGCGGCCAATAGCGCCACCAGGAGCAGTAGCCGTCTTCCGCCGGTCTTAGGCTGGTCGGCCTCCACAAAAGAACCGAGGCCGGAGAATGCGCCTTCCCGCAGCGCGTCCATGTCAGGTTGATTCGGGCGGGGTTGATTCGATCGAGATTGATTGGAGCCAGTCGGATTGGCGTCCGGCGGATTCAAACCCAGCATCGAAGGACCGCTGATGGGCGGTACCTGTTTGCTCGCGGTCCAGTCGGTGTTGTCAAAGGCGAAAGCTTGCGGCGCTGTTGGCGCGTTTGTGGTCTTGGGCGAAGTGATCTTTGGAACCGCGGTCTTTGCGGCAGTCGCGAGAGAAGCGTCGGGCACTGGCGTTGCGCCCGCAGGTCTCCGAGCTTCGAGCAAGGTGCCGCACATTCCGCAGAAGCGGAAACTGTTCGAGTTGTTCTCGCCGCACTTCGGGCAGATCAAAGATGATCCTTCGGATAGATCTTTGTACAGTCTAACTCTGGTCTAGACGCGCATGGCACTCAGCGCATTGCCGGTCCATATTAGAATGCCCTTTTCCGGTTACCGCTCATGCCGAAGGCCCACACAACCAAGCCTACGCCCGCGAGGCATTTCGAGGCCAGGCTCGAGCGCATGCGATCCCGCCTCAACTGGGTGGTGATCCATCTACCGTTCGATGCCGCCAAAGTCTGGAGGTTGCGAGGCCAGATCAAAGTCAAAGGCGAAATCAATGGCTTCGCGTTCCGCACCTCGCTGTTTCCCACCGGCGATGGCCGGCACTTTTTGCTGGTCAACAAGCGGATGCAGAGGGGAGCGCGGGCCGTCGAAGGAAGCGTCGCCCGTTTCCAGATGGAGTTCGACAGGGAAGAGCGCACGGTTGCCATCCCCGAAGAGATCGGGCGCATTCTCAACCAAGATCGCAGGCTTCATCGTTGGTATGGCGGGCTGAACCACTCCACGCGCGCCGACATTGCGAAATGGATCACCGAACCGAAGGGTGCCGAGGCGCGCGTGCGTCGCGCGGAACAGATTGCCGAACGCCTGATGAACGTGATGGAGGCGGAGCGGGAACTGCCGCCCGTTCTGCAGGTGGCGTTCGCGCGGCATCCTCGCGCCCGCGAAGGTTGGGATGCCATGTCGCCCTCGCGGCGCCGTGGGCATCTGTTTGGCATTTTCTATTATCGAACTCCGGACGCTCAAGGGCGGCGAATCGACAAGATGCTGGAAGACGCTACCGTGCTGGCGGAGAAAATCAGCCACAAGGACCACAAGGGAAAGAGAGACTAACTCTTGGGATTATCGCTTGGCGGTTGTGATTCTCGAAGCGGTTCGTACCGCCAATGCGCGGGCGGGGGTGCCCGCGTCCCACGCGCGTACCTTACTTAGCAGCACTTTTTATCGAACGATGACCAACGTAACTCCGCGCGCAGTCTTTGTCTGCTATACTGCTGTTAACGCTTTTGCTACGGTTTGCTCGTTAAGCGGGGATCCTGTTGGATCCGCTCCACCTCCGCATTTCCTGCCCGCCGTTCGGTTCCAGCGCCAATTTCAATGCGAGCGGCAGTGCGAACTCTCGTCGTGTGTTTGAGAACACAAGCCTGAGAAACTGACAACTAGCCCCTCCAGAAAGAAAACAAACGAATGACCACATTTACAGAACTGCCCTTGTCTGCTGCTTTGCAGCAGAAACTGGCGGCAGCTCAATTCATTACTCTCACCCCTATCCAGGCGCGCGCCATTGCTCCTGCCCTTGAAGGCAAGGACGTCATCGGCACGGCGCAGACCGGCACCGGCAAGACTCTCGCGTTTCTGATTCCGATCATTGAAATGCTGCGCGCCGAATCTGCGAAGGCCGACTCGGCCAAGAGCGTCAAGGCTCTGGTTTTGTTGCCGACGCGCGAACTAGCCCAGCAGGTTCACGAGCAGTACGAACAGCTGCGCGGCAAGAACATGCCGAAGGCGGCGCTGGTAATCGGCGGCGTTGCGGAAAAAGCGCAAATTAACAGCCTCCGCTCGGGCTGCGAATTCGTCATCGCTACTCCCGGACGCTTGCAGGATTTCATTACGCGCAAGTTTGCCGACCTGCGACACGTGAAGATACTTGTCCTTGACGAAGCCGACCGCATGCTCGATATGGGCTTTCTTCCGGCCATCCGGCGCATTTTGCAGATTCTGCCGCAGCGCCGGCAGACACTGTGCTACTCCGCCACCATGGAGCAGTCGGTGGCTTCATTGGTGAACGACTATACGCGCGACCCGGTGCGGGTTGCCCTCGGCTCGACCCTGAAGCCCGCCGAGAGCGTGAAACTCGAAGCATATGAAGTGCGGCCATCCGAGAAACTCGATGTGCTGCGGCAGTTGCTGTATGAAGAAAAGGGACAAACGCTGATCTTCACGCGCACCAAGCGCGGCGCCCAGCGCCTGGCCAAGGAACTGGATCGTGATGGCTTCTCGACTGCCTTGATTCATGGCGATCGGACCCAGTCCCAGCGCAACGCCGCGTTGAGCGGATTTCAGGAAGGACGTCATCAGGTGCTGGTTGCGACCGACATCGCGTCGCGTGGCCTGCACTGCGACGACGTGGCCCATGTCATTAACTACGACCTGCCGAAGATGGCGGAAGACTTCATTCATCGCGTCGGGCGCACGGGCCGGGCTGGGTTGCAGGGCCGCGCTTCCACGCTGGTCACGGGGGTCGAGGTTCTTGATCTGCGGAACATCGAGCGCACGTTGAAACTACGCATCGAGCGCAAACAGATGAATGCCGCGGCGAACGATCAGCCAAGGCGGATTATTGCCAACACGCTGGCATCGCGGACGCTGACAAAATTGCCGGGTGAGGTTTTTGTTTAGGGTTTATTGATGGAGTGCCGGGTATTTCCGCCCGGCACTCCATCAGGTTTCAAGATTAGGGTTAGCGGTCGGCTTTATTGCCGTGCGGGGTGGCGAGCTCTAAAGCACTGGGTTCATCGTCCTCAACCCCGATGCCGAACAGTGCGGCCTGTTCTGCGGCGTGTTCACGCATCTGCCGCAACTCTTCGGCCTCATCCAGCACCACGCCGCCCGGTTTCTCGTCTTTCCGCTGGGTCTTGCGCTCGTTCTTGTCCCGTTGTTTCTGCTGGCGCGCTTGCTCTTTTTGACGTTTGGTAAAGGTTGATCGGCCTCGTGGCATAGAAAATCTCCCCGTATTGTATTTTTTATTATGATGGCCGGCTACATAAACCGTCTGTAGGGTTGGCCCAGCTTGTGTCCCTGGAATAAACCGGAGGATGATTCAATCCGACGTTTATTTCGAGTCGTAACCATAGTATAACCTCGACCGAGCCGCGATGCACATCGATCCTTGGCGCGCTGCGGCGGCGGCCCCATCGTCCCCGGCCCCGCTCTGTTTGCCACCCGCAACACCGCCGTGTTACCATCGAATCCGTTACGAATAACGAGAAGAGACAGGAGTGCAACAGGTAAGTGCTAGCCAGAGAGCAAAAGCAAACCGTCGTTGACACGTATCGCACGCACCCGACCGATACCGGCAGTCCCGAAGTCCAGATCGCGCTGTTGAGCGAACGCATTGGTCAGTTGACGGATCATTTCAAAACGCACCTGAAAGACCACGGCTCGCGCCGCGGACTTCTCATGATGGTGAGCCGGCGTCGCAGCCTGCTTGACTACCTTAAGAAGTACGACTCGGAACGGTATAAAACCGTAATTTCCAAGCTCGGCATCCGCAAGTAATAGCGCGACCGGCTCCGTGTGGCGCCGGTTCCAGACTGGTTTTCCAGACTTGGATTTCCAGATCGCGAGAGCCTTATCAAAAGTGCGTTTCCAACCGCGGCCTTGGCCTACGCCTATCCACGCGACCTCCGTATCCGCGCGGCCGGTGCCCTTCTGCCCATTCAAAAGGATGAACCATGAAACCTGAAGCCACAAAAGTTGCCGTCGAACTCGCAGGCGGGAAACAACTCTCCATTGAAACCGGAAAAATTGCCAAGCAGGCCGGCGGCGCGGCCGTCGTNNGTCGACTATCGCGAATACACCTATGCCGGCGGACGTTTCCCCGGCGGCTTTATCAAGCGCGAAGGCCGCATGAGCGAGCGCGAAACTCTCACCTGCCGCCAGATTGACCGGCCGGTCCGTCCCATGTTCGCCGAAGGCTTCAAGTGCGAGACCCAGGTCATCGCATTGGTCCTCTCCGCCGACACCGAGAACGATCCCGATGTTTGTGGCATTAACGCCGCCTCGGCCGCCTTGACCCTGTCCGATATTCCTTTTCTCGGCCCGATCGGCGCCGTGCGCGTCGGCCTCATCGATGGACGCTTCATCGTCAATCCCACCTACACCGAAATGCGGGAAGGCCTACTGAACATCATGGTCGTGGGCAGCGCAGATGCGATCGTCATGATCGAATCGGGCGCGAAAGAAGTGAAAGAAGAGACGGTGGTGGACGCGATCGAGTTCGCCCACGTGGAAATCAAGAAGATCTGCGCCGCGATCAGCGAACTGCGCGAGAAGGTCGGCAAGCCGAAGCGCAAAGTCACGCCGCCCGAGTTCGACGAGGCCTATTTCAAAGGCCTGGAAAAGAAAGTCGGCGCTCGCTTGGCCGACGCTCTCGATACCGCGAAACATCCGAAGGCGGAAAGCTACGAACTGGTGCGCGTGATCGAGAAGGAACTGCTCGCCGCCGTGCCCGAAGACGCCAATGCCGCGGCGGGTAAGGCGAAGGTAAAGAAGTACTACGAAATCCTCCGCGAGCGCATTTTCCGCGACCAGGTGATCGACCACAAGCGCCGCCCCGATGCCCGAGCGTTTGACCAGATCCGCGAGATTTGGATCGAAGCCGGCGTTCTGCCGCGCGCCCACGGCAGTGCCATTTTCACCCGTGGCGAAACTCAGGCACTGGTTACCACCACGCTTGGCACCAGCGACGACATGCAGCGACTGGAAGGTTTCGAAGGCGAAGCCAAGAAGCGCTTCATGCTGCACTACAACTTCCCGCCCTTCTCCGTCGGAGAAGTCGGCTTTATGCGTGGCGCTGGACGCCGCGAAATCGGCCATGGCGCACTTGCGGAGCGCGCTGTTTCCGCCGTGCTTCCCAGCTTGGACGATTGGCCTTATGCCATGCGCGTCGTCTCCGACATTATGGAGTCGAACGGATCGTCGTCGATGGCTACCATCTGCGGCGCATCGCTCTCACTGATGGATGCGGGCGTTCCGTTGAAAGCTCCCGTCGCTGGAGTCGCAATGGGATTGGTGAAGGAAGGCGATAAATACGTTATCCTCACCGACATCGCCGGCGCCGAAGATCATTACGGCGACATGGATTTCAAAGTCGCTGGAACCAAAGACGGCATCACCGCGCTGCAAATGGATATTAAAGTCGCGGGCATCACTTCGCAGATCATGCGCGAAGCGCTGGCCCAAGCGCAGCGTGGACGCTTGTTCATCCTGGGAAAGATGGACGAGATCATCACCGAAGGCCGCGTGAAGGTTTCGACCTACGCGCCTCGCATCTACACCTTGCAGATTCCCGTCGACAAGATCCGCGACGTGATTGGGCCCGGTGGCAAGATGATCCGCAGCATCATTGAGCAGACCGGCGTGAAGATTGACGTCGAAGATTCGGGCAAGGTCAATGTCGCGTCGAACGATGAAGTTTCGGCCAACAAGGCTTTGCAGATTATTCGCGACCTTACGGCGTCGGCTGAAGTCGGCAAAACCTATCTCGGCAAAGTCAGCCGCTTGGCCGATTTCGGAGCATTCGTCGAAATTCTGCCCGGTTTGGACGGCCTGCTGCACATCAGCGAAGTCGCCGAACACAGAATCAAAGACGTGCGCGATGAACTCAAAGAAGGCGACCAGGTGCTGGTGAAAGTCCTGGCCGTCGAAGGCAACCGCATCAAGCTGTCGCGCAAGGCAATCCTGAAAGAGCAACGCGCCAAGATGGGCGGGGCTCCGCCGCCGGACTCCGATGAGGGTGCCGACGGTGGATCGACGTCGCAATCGTCGTCGCACTCGGGGCCGTTGACGCCGTCAGTGCCGCAAGGCGCACCGACCGCGGTCATCGAAGGCGGCGCGGATTTCGACGCTGATGACGAGCCCAACTTCAATCGCGTAGACGGAGTGGTTGCATCGGTCGAAGCAGGCGCAGCGCGTCCCGAAGGCGGCGCTTCCCGCGAAGGCCGTCCCAGCGGAGGCGGTGGTGATCGTGATCGCAATCGCCGGCGTCGCGGTCGCGGTGGTCCCGGTGGTCGCGGCCCCGGAGGCGGTTCGGGAGGTCACGGTGGTGGCCATTCGGGCGGCGGAGGCGGACGCGGAAGAAGGTAGGAACGATTCTCAGTCGTAGTTGTCAGTAAAAGCGAAGGGCCGCAGCGATGCGGTCCTTTTTCTATTTGGTGGGATTGTCAAAACGACAAGCGCTTGAAGATTGTTTCCGGGATATGTTCCACAGCAGTCATGACGTAACGCCAAACTTTCGGCGTGTAGAGGACGTCGGGAGAACGGCGTTCGAGTGCTCGTACGATATCGCGGGCGACGCGCTCGGGATCGGCAAAGCGCGCGGAATTGGCCATGTGGTCGGTCATCGGAGTCTGCACCGGCCCAGGCTTAATCGTAATGACGCGGACGCCGGCGGGATGAAGGCGGCTGCGGAGCCCTTGCAGGAAAAGAGACAGAGCGCCCTTGGCCGAACCGTAGACGTAGTTCGAACGGCGTCCGCGATCTCCGGCAACGGAGGTGATGGCAGCCAGGCATCCGGTATGGCGGCGCTCCAGATCGGCGGCGAACAGTGTGAGGATCGCGGTCGCGCTCACGAAGTTGACCTGCAATTCTTCGAGCAAAACGTCGATGGAGGATTCGGAATCCTTCTGCTCGTGCATCGAGCCGTAAGCCAGCAGCACGGTGTCGAACTTGGGGAACGAGCGTTGGGCAAAATCGAAGACCGCGGCGTGCTGCTGTACCGCCGCTAAGTTTGCCGAGTAG
Organism: Acidobacteriaceae bacterium; assembly: GCA_003162935.1. Taxonomy (GTDB): domain Bacteria; phylum Acidobacteriota; class Terriglobia; order Terriglobales; family Acidobacteriaceae; genus Acidiflorens. The sequence goes on along the minus strand of PLUW01000085.1, from coordinate 20,979 downwards.
GTCAGGACCTTCCGCGCACCGCGCAGAGTTAAGTCGGCCTGGAGTTCCGCCAGACGTTGAGCGGAGCGAGCTACAAGAAACAACTCGCAGCCGCGCCGCGCCAGTTGCCGCTGGATTTCGAGCGCCATGCCAGAAGTCGCGCCAAGGATAACTACTTGTTTCATGTTGGTTGCGGGCGCTGTGTCTGTCTTCATGATTATGACTGCGCCCCCGTCACACGCCGCCAGAATGACGACGACATCTTCGGATCGATATAGGGAACAAAACTGCGCCAGCGCGGGAACGACGCTTCGAACAAAGCGGGGCTCATGCGCGCGTCCTTGGCTGGATAGAGCGCGCCGCCACTATGCTGCACGATCTCATCGAGCGAATGCATCAGTTGCAGCGTGCGCTCGCCGCGCATGGCGAAATCGAGTGCGACGGTTAGTCCGGGGCGCGCGAACGAGAGCATTCCAGCCGGCGGCGCGGAGCCGAATTGTTTCATCACACCAAGGAACGAACCCATGCCCGAACTTGCGATGCGATCCAGCAACTCTTCGAAGGCCTCGACGTTCGTTTCGGGAATCACGCACTGATATTGCAGGAAGCCTTGTTTGCCATAGAGCAAATTCCATTGGCGAATCGAATCGAGCGGATAGAAAAACGAATCATAAGGAACCACGCTAGCGCCTTTCTTCAGCGAATGAACTTTGTAGTACGCGGCGTTGAAGGCCCTTATCGAGTAACTGTTGAGCATCCACGCGGGCAATGCGAAGGGCAGTTTCGGCCCGCGCTTGGGATGAAATGTCTTGCCGGCATCGGCAGCATGGTTGCCGCGAAAAAAGATGCCCCGAAGGTTCTTTCCGGCAAAACAGTCGAGCCACGCCACGGTGTATTCAAAGCGGTTGTTGCTTTCGCGCGTGAGGTCGAGAAACGCGGCGAGTGACTCAAAAGGAATGGTCTCCGCATCCATCCAGGGTCCAGCGACGCGTTTCAATTGGATGTCCGCCCAGGCGATGACGCCGGTGAGTCCGAGGCCTCCGATCGTGGCGGCCAACATGTCGGAGTTGCAATCGGCATTGCAGACAACCAGTCCATCGTTCGAACGATGAAGTCCGATCTGGCGGACGTGCGCGCCGAAGGTCCCCGCGCAGTGGTGGTTCTTGCCGTGGACGTCGTTCGCGATCACTCCGCCCACGGTGACATAGCGGGTGCCGGGCGTGACGGGAAGGAACCATCCTTTCGGAAGAAATATGTCAATAATCTCGGAAAGACTGACGCCGCTCTCGCAACGCAGCATGCCGGTCGATTCATCAAAACCGAGGAAGCGGTTGAGGCGCCTGCAATCGATCAATTCGCGGCCGGCGTTGAGACACGAGTCGCCGTAGCTGCGTCCCAGGCCATAAGGGAGCAGGGAACCGGGTGCGGCGGCGCGAAGCAGTTCCGGCACCTGGTCGTTCCATGCCGGTTTATGAACATGTTGGTGCGCGGTCTTCGGGTAACGGCCCCACGAGAGGATGCGTGTGGTCGGCGAGTTATTGGCGGTCTGTTTGCGTCGACTTGTAGCGAATTGACCGGACATATAAATATTGGCGAAACACCTTCACGAACTCAACGCCCGCGGTGGTTCTTCTGAAGCGGGCTACCAATGCGTATGGCACATACTTGCACCGAGGACCACCGCCGAAGCCAAAGCGACTCCGTAACTGACCGGATCCCGGATCGCAAGTGTGACCGGATCTTCTTTCAATTCGCCGCGATGCGCCAGCAGCCAGGTTCGGCTAAGCCAATAAAGAACGATGGGGCAAAGCAGAAAAAGAAACTCGGGCGAAGTGTAGAGGAGACGGACTTCTGGACTGTGAACATAGAGGCTGAAGATCACTACGGCGGAAAAGCTGCTGCCCGTGCCGAGGGAGAGCAGCAGTTCGCGGTCCCCGGTGTGATAGCCGCGCCCCGAGTTTCCGCTCGCCACCAGATCGCGAGCGTGAACCAACTCAGAGTAGCGTTTCGCCATGGCGAGACTGAGAAAGAAAAACATGGAAAACGCCAGAAACCACTGCGAAAGCGGCGTTGCGGAAATCAAAGCCCCGGCGAGAATGCGGAAACTGTAGAAGCTGGAAAGAACAAAGACGTCGAGCAGTGCAATCTTCTTGAGATAGAGCGAGTACACCATGGTAAGCGCGGAGTATCCGAGCAAGACCAGGCCAAATTGCGTATCGAGCAGGAATCCTGTTCCGATCGCCACCGAGAGCAGGAGCAGCGATGCGAGCAGCCCTTCTGGAATCGAAATATCGCCAGCCGCGAACGGCCGCTCCTTTTTCCAGGGATGCTCGCGATCGGAATGCAGGTCGAGCAGGTCGTTCAGAATGTAGAGTCCAGACGCGCAAAGACCATACAGAGCGAAACCAACAGAAGTGCGCACGATGGACTTGAATGCGAGATTGTGGGAAAGCAAAAGGGGCAGGAAGAGCAACAGGTTCTTCGCCCAGTGATGACCGCGGAGGGCCGTGATCCAAGTATGGAACGACGCGCGCAAGGATACTTCCGATTCGAGGATCGTGCCCTTGAGCGTAGTCACGGATGCCGCTTGTTCGGCGCGAGCCTTGGGACCCACCACATATGCGGCACGGGCGCTCCGCCAAACCTCTACGTCGGCGGCGGAATCGCCGACATATTCGAAGCCGGTGTCGGCGAAGTGTTGTGCCAGGAACGCAGCTTTGACAGCACCCTTGAGATTCACCTTCCCGTCACTGGCGTGGACTTCATCGAACAAACCAAGATGCCGGGAAACCGATTCGGCAACCGCACGATCGGCAGCGGTGGTCAGCGCGATTCGGCGACCTTCCGCTTTTTCCTGCCGGAGAAGTGCGAGTACCTCCTGCCGATAGGGAAGACAGGCTGGATTGAGGTGCACGCGCCCAGAGAGATAGCGTTTGAACGCAGCCCGTCCCGAAAGCAGCCAGATGGGGAGCAGCAGAAGCGCGACAGGGTGAGTCCTGAAGAGCACGAGGACGGACTCCCAAAGCACGTTGCCCCGGATCAGAGTGCCATCGAGATCGACGCACAAGACCGGAGACGTCGCCTTGGCGGGTTTGGCTCCTGCAGCGTGCCCCATGGAATGATCGTCGCATGAGCGGGACGGTGAAATGCCGGAATAAGTGGCACACCTAGGTAACCTGAGTAACATGCGCTGAACCAAAGCGAAGGTTACTATTGGGCTGATCTGAAGCGGATTTAGAGACTATATGAACGAACCACAAGGGCATCCCGAACCTGGAGCGTTGGAACTGCTGGCGACGTATTTGCGGCGGCCTAGCGTTCTGCTCCCTGTACTCGGGCTGCTCACTTTTGTGGTTTATAGCGGTTCGCTTTCCTTCGAGTTTGTGTGGGATGACTGGCCGCAGATTGTGAACAGTCCGATCATCCGCTCCTGGAGCAACCTGCCACGCGCGTTCACCAGCGACTTGTGGTATCACGTAGCCCGGCATCAGGTGTACTACCGGCCGCTGTTTGTGGCGTGGTCGATGCTGAACTACGCGCTCTTCGGTTTGCGGCCGTGGGGATGGCATCTAGGTGCGGTTCTGCTGCACGTGGGCGCGGTGATGGCGGTCTTTTGGCTGGCGCGGCGACTGGGACTCGAACACTGGACGGCGGCGGTGGCGGCGCTGGTCTTCGCGCTGCATCCAGTTCACATTGAGCCCGTGACCTGGGTTTCCGCCGCTTCGGACACGATGGTAACCATGTTTTTCGCGCTCGCCTTTGGGGCATTTCTCAAGGGACGTAGCTCGAAGCGAATACCCGGAGAAGACGAAAAACAAAAGCTCGGTACGGCATGGTGGATTGCTTCGCTGGCGCTGCTCGCATGCGCGCTGCTGACGAAGGAGATGGCGGTAGTATTTTCCGCGCTGGTAGGCATCTACGCGTGGTTGTATCCCGCCGGAGACGAGACTTCGCCGGTGAAAAGAGCGTTTGCGGCGGCGACGGAGGCGGCTCCATACGCGGTAGTGACGCTAGCGTATGTTTTGTTGCGAAAACACGCATTGCTCCATTCCACCGGGCAGTTTGATCCCAATCACGGGATGCTGGATGTCGCGCGGACTTTGCCTTTGGTGCTATCCGTTTATCTGCGGCAGTTGGTGATCCCGTTAGGCATCACGGGGCTCTACTACACGCCCTACGTCACAACCGCAATTCTTACTCAACTGGTCGTGCCCGTGCTGGTGCTGGTTGCTGTGCTGGTTGGGTTGTGGTATTGGAATCGGCGCGAAGGCCATTCCATCGTCGCGTTCGCAGGCTTGTGGCTGCTGATTGGGCTCGCGCCCGCGCTATATTTGCGGAACTTTGGCAACGGCGATTTCGTGCGCGACCGCTACATGTATTTGCCGTCGATCGGATTTTCAATTCTGGCGGCAGTTGGGTTGCGGCGGCTGCCGTCACTGAAGGGTTGGAGTGCGCAGGCGGTTCAGTGCTGCGCGGTGGCGGTGCTGTGCAGCGGCTATGTGTGTGCATCGCTGGCGCAGCAGGTCTATTGGGGAAACGATCTGCTGCTGCTCGTGCGCGGACAGTCGCTGTATCCCGGGAATCCCTACACCATGGCGGGGTTGGCGAAGGAATACAGCCAGCGGGGTGCGCATGAGAAAGCGATTGCCCTGGCCGAGGCAACCGTGCGCGACCATCCCGAGTATGGTTATGGGCCGTTGGCGCTGGCGGAATCCTACATTCACGCTGGCCGATACGAAGAAGGCCGGCAGTGGCTGGAGCGGGTGAATCCGGAGTACGCGAAGTCGGAGGTAGGAATGGCGGGAGTCGCCGGGCTGTATGGACAAATGGGCGACTATGATCGGGCGCTAGCGTTGTGCTCTGAGATTCTGGAGAAGGAACCCGACCTTTATTCCGCGCTCTACAACTGCGGCAATATTCATTTGATGGACGGCCAGTATAAGGACGCGGAACAATTATTGTCGCGCGCGGTGCAGTTAGTCCCGGAGCAGGCGGCGCCCAGACATTTTCTGGGGCGCGCGCTCCTGCAAGACGGGCGGAATGCGGAGGCGCAACCCTATCTGTTGCAAGCCGTGGCCATGGATTCCAAGGTTTGGGACTATCACTATTGGCTGGCCAGGTCGCTTGAAGGTAGTGGGAATATGTCCGCAGCGCGAGTGGAGTACCAACGGGCTCTGCAACTGAACCAGGACAGCAAAGAAGCGAAGTTGCGGCTGGCGGCGCTGGAGGCGAAGTGAAGGACGAAATGGCAACAACTCACGCGAATTCCGGGATAGAAAGCACTCCGCCGTTGCGTGACAGCTTGAGCGTAGAAGTAAAGGTCCGCGAAGTCGACCCGAAGGCGTTCGAGGCCAGCGCAAGTGAAGTGGCGCTGGCGACGGCCGCTCAAGGATGGATGATTCATTTACTGGTGCTCGGTGCAGTGTTGGCGATCGCGACGGTTTATGTTGGCGTTCATATTGGCAAAGGTTGGGTTCCGGCCGACGACGGCATCCTGGGCCAGAGCGCGCTGCGCGTGATGCAGGGGCAGCTTCCGCATCGGGATTTTGCCGAGATCTACACGGGCGGCCTGAGCGTGATTCATGCTGTTGCATTTCGCGTTTTCGGGGTAAGCCTGATGTCGCTGCGGCTCTGTGCGTTCCTGTTTTTTCTGGCTTGGATACCCGCCGTCTACTACGTTGCGCTGCGCTTCACCAAGGCGCTACCGGCCGGGTTGATCACACTGGTCGCGGTGGCGTGGAGTTATCCAAATTATCCAGCGGCGATGCCTTCCTGGTACAACCTGTTCTTGGCCACGTTTGGAGCGGCCGCGCTGCTTCGATATGTGGAAGCGCGCCGTTTGCGGTGGTTGTTTGTGGCGGGCGTGTGCGGGGGCGTATCGATCCTGATCAAGGTCATTGGAGCGTACTATATCGCGGGCGTGCTTCTGTTCCTTGTGTTCGTTGAACAAAGCGATGTCGCGAGTGACGATCAGAGCAATCCGAAAGCACCCAAGGCTGGAGAAAACGCGATCCCGTACCGGATATTCAGCACGGGAGCGCTGCTGCTTTTTCTGGCGACGGTACTCTATGTGTTTCACGCGCGGCTCGGAAGCGGCGAGTTCTACCATTTCGTTTTGCCCGCGGTTGCGGTAGTGGGACTGATCCTCCTTGGCGAACGGGACGTGCCGCAGACGGCAAGCAGCGGGCGGTTTCGCGGCCTGATGAGGTTGGTGGTCCCGTTTAGCTGCGGAGTGCTGACTCCCGTGATTGTTTTCCTGGCGCCCTACGCGAGGTCGGGAGCGGTTGGCCAGTTCTTTTCGGGCGTGACGTCCAGCGCAATTGCGCGGTCGGTCGGGTTGGGAGTGTTGCGTCCCGTGGCGATCGAGAAGAGTGTATATGCGCTTGCGTTGGCGGGTGTGATAGCGGCGGCAATGTACCTGCGGGAACTTCAGAGCAAGGCCGTGGGCGTGGCTGTCGCGTTCGGGTTGGGGGTGATGCTCTCGAAAGCTACGACTTCAGGCGGCATTGTTTCAGGCGTGTGGTATTCGGTGGCGACGCTGACTCCGCTGGTGGCGCTCATGGGCGTGTGGGTCTTGCGGACACGACCTAAGTCGGGCGGCCTCGCCAAAATCCAGCGGCAGCGGTTGATGGTCCTGGTCTCGCTGGCGGCGATGTGTGGTCTGGTGCAGTATCCGTTCGCCGCGCCGATTTATCTTTTGTATGCCCTGCCACTGACCTTGCTGGCCGCGGTGGCGATTGTGGTGACCGCGAAGAGGCAGCCGGCGACTTACGTTCTCGCCGCCGTTGCCGGATTCTATCTTTTGTTTGGCGTGGTCATGCTGGTTCCAGACTATGTTTATGAATTGACCCATAAGGTCGGCCAGATGGAGGAACTGCATCTGCCGCGAGCCGGGGGATTGCGCATCGAGTATGCCGCAGATTTCACCGACTTAATTCACCTGTTGCAGCAGCACTCGCCCAATGGGTTGATGTATGCGGGAAACGATTGTCCCGAGCTGTATTTTCTTTCCGGCTTGAAGAACGTAACTCGCGACGATGGAGATTCAAAGCCGGAAGAACTGTTGCAAGCGCTGCAATCCAACGACCTGAAATTGGTAGTGATCAATGAATCGCCATTCTTTCCGTCTGCCAGGATGAGCCCCGCGGTGCGGGCGGCAGTCGAGCAGAGGTTTCCGGAGAGCCAGATGGCGGGCATATTCCACGTGTATTGGCGACCTTAGTAGCCGTATGGCACGCGGAAAGTCAACGAAGACAACTGCCGTGTAGAACGCCTCAGCAAAACGTTTTCGTCAGGGTCGCGCCGGGCAAGTAGCCTTCAAGACCGTGACTTCATAGAGCTGCGCCTCTTCAGTGATGCCGCGATAAACGCCGATCAAGTGAAGGTTCGCTCCGTCCCGATCGAGCTTTTTCAGCAACCAGCCTTGGGGATGGTTGTAAGCGCCCAGGGCGAGAAAGCGCGGATGCTCCCCGATAAAGGCGCAGTAAGGGGCGACCTGGCCTCGGATGGGAAAGACTCTCTTGACCCGATCGTAGTTCTCGAACACAGTATCGTGCGCGATTGCGGTCGCTGCCTGCCTGTCATTGAGAAGGTAGAGACGCGCGGTGAGTTCCGCGTCTGCTTCCTGATCGATCTCCAGAAAAGTCAAACCGGTATTTGCGACCAAAGGAAGATCCGGATCGATGGCGTCGAGATCGGACACCACGGGAGCGGCCGCGAGAGCTGCTTGCAGGCGCTCAGGGACCATCGGAACCACGGGTTCAGTGACGATCGGAGGCGCAGCGAACGCATTCAGCGCGAATGCGGCGACTCTGGGCGGGGCAAGATTGGCGAGTTGTTCAATGAGCCAGGGTTTTCCGGTGGTGTTCAGAACGAGTACGGCGCCGAGGACGAGCGCGACTGCCAATGCTGCCATTTGGTTCCGCTGGGTGCGAAGGCCGAGGACGAGCGCCGGGGTGAGAGAGATGGGAATGATGGCCACAAAGGCGTAGCGATCGAAAAACGCGGTTCCCGTATGAGCGAAAATAATGGCGACGGCGACTGGAACGAGATACAAGCTGCCCAGGAGAAATGTCAGCGGCGCCAGAGCCGCCCAGCGCGAACCGAGCCGCGTTGTTTCCGATTCCTGCTGCGATCTGCCCTGCGGTTGTTTCGGCCACAAGAATGCGATGAGCGCCGCGACCAACAGCGGAATCACGAGAAAGGTAATGGATCGCAAGTAACAATTGACGATCCGCATCGGTGTAACGCGATACTGTTCAGTGAACAAGATGGCGGCGTGACTGCGGAACAGCGGAAGGTAGGTGAGTACAGAGATAGCGGGAGCGAGAAGAGCAATCCAGAGGCTCCAGTCTGGTTTGCGACGAATCCGCAGCCTTACGAGCTCTGCGCCAAAGAACGCTGCATATGGCAAAACGCCGAGAACGTGGGAGAGAAGCAATCCAAATCCGGCAACGGCCATGGTCAGCAGCGCCCAGCGGCGGCTGGTTGCTCCGGTGTCGCGAACTTCCGTGGCTCGGTACCAGCTCGCAAGCATGAGAGCCGTAAAACAGAGCAGCAACGAGTAAGGGCGCGCCTCGTCCGCCTGGTAAGTAAAGGGAACGCTCCAGAAGACCAGGACGGCAATGATTCCGTAGAGAGAAGTAAAAATACGCCGCGCCATCCAAAAGACAAGAGCAGCAGTGCAAAGAATGGCGATTACGGAAGGAAGGCGGCAAGACCATGAACTAACACCGAACAGCGCGAACGAAATACGAATTAGAAGATAAGAAAGCGGAGGATGGAGATCCACAGTGCGAGTCAGTAGGAGCAACTGCTTCAATGTAGGCGCTTGCGCGATGTAATAGCTGTATAACTCATCGTGATCCAGATGACGGGAATCAAACGTCCTCAGGCGCAGCCATGCACACGCAGAAGAAACCGCCGTGAAAACGATCCAACCATGAGAGTCGACGAAGCGCGCGAGGGCCCGAATGAGCCGGACGGAGGCAAACGGACTTGGCCTGGAGGCCGCCGACTGCACACCGATCCACCGGTTGTGCGTGAGCGAGTTCATTGAATCGCGTCTTCCTTAAGGTCGTTGATCCGAGAATCTAAGACGGCGATGTTCGGCCGATTCCGGCAATCGAGCGTGGTCATGTGCAAGTCAACGGCCTGACGCCGCACCCAAGACGCGAACAGTGGAGGGCATTGGTTCGCCGGGCTCATACTGGAAATTCAATCGTTCGCGCTCGACCACCAGGGGACGATTGTGTACCTGCGTGTGGATATTCCCAATGTATTCGCCGATAATGCCCATGAAAAGTAGCTGGAGCGATCCCAGGAAGAACATTCCGATGGCGATGGGCGCGATGCCAACGGTGAAGTCTTTCCAGAAAAACAGCTTGTAAGTAAAGTAAGCGGTGCCCACCAGGGTTGAAAGCAGCGATCCGGCAAATCCCGCGAACGTGACCAGGCGCAAAGGAACCTTGGAGAGTTTGGTGATGCCGAGCATGGCGAGATCGTAGAGTGTGTAGAAGTTATTCTTCGACTTGCCGCTCTTACGCCGTTGCTGCTCGTACTGCACTTCGGTGTGGGGAAGGCCGATTTCAGCGATCATGCCGCGAAAGTAAGGATAGGGATCGCCAAACTGACGGACCAGATCGATGACCTGACGATCGTAGAGTCCAAAGCCGGTGAAGTTTTCGTAGGTCTCGATGTCGTCGGAGAGGCGATTCACGAGCCGGTAAAACAGTTTCCGAATCAGGAACATTGGCGCCGCTTCGCGGCTTTGCTGCTTGACGGCAATCACAATCGGAGTGCCGTTTTCCCATTGCTCGAGCAACTGGGCCAGAACCTCGGGTGGGTCCTGCAGGTCCGACATGAGCACGATGACCGCGTCGCCCTGAGCCTGGAACAACGCGTGCATCGGTGAGCGCACGTGCCCGAAGTTGCGGGCGTTCCGTATTACCTTCACATTCGAATCCGCGCTCGCGATTTCGCTCAGTACGGCAAAAGTTGAGTCGCGCGAAGCGTTGTCGATGAAGATGTGCTCATAGCGGTATCTGTTCAGGCTGAGCATCAAGCTCCGCACGCGTTCATACACTTCGCGCACATTGCCTTCTTCGTTGAAGCAAGGCGTGACCACACTGATGGTCTTCATTGGGCCCTGGACGCTCACTTGCCACCGCCCGCTGTTGCCGCCCGGGCGGCAGGTTGCGACGGGAGACCGCGGTGGTAGATCAATTCCGACAGCGACGGAATGTTCGCGTAAGGGCTGTCGATGGCGTCGATCAGAATGGGTTGATCCTTGGGTACGGCTTTGCGGATCACTTCGCCCCGCATCAATTCGCGGCACGAAATCTGCCCCTGCTGCAGCGGAATCGCCAGATAAACGTCGGCATCCTGCAGAACATGACCGACCGGGAGATCGCGCTTCGCATAAACTCCACGAACGAGCGCGTCAAGATACGTTACTTCCTTCTGCGGCGGCAAACGCTTCTGCGTGCCCGGCGCCCCGCACATCCTCTTGGCGCGTTGAAATGCTTTGAACCAGGTATCAACCTGCTCCGGTACCGAGCAGTAGGGAGAAACCGTCATGCCCTCGGTCTGGATGTCGATGTGGCGCTCGAATGTCCGTGCGCCTTTTGCGTAGGCCATGAGCATGGACGAGGTCCAATCGCGGTATTCGTGAGTAGAAAAGCCGATGGTGTGATTGGGATAGCGGCTGCGGAGGAAGTCGATCTGATTGAGTTCGATGTCGCTGTCCTCCGAGGGATATAACGAGACGCAGTGATTAATCGCTAGCGGAATATGACGATTACCGAAGAATGTAACCAAGTCGTCGATGTCTTTGAGCGATGATCCTCCGGTGGAGACGATGACCGGTTTCTTTGTCTTCGCGATCTTCTCCACCAGAATCCAGTCATTGCAGTCGGAACTGGCGATTTTGAGTATGGGAATGCCGAGCTCGCAACAGAGATCAACCGAACTCTCGTCGAACGGCGTTGCCATCGGGATGCAACTCGCTTCCCGAATGGCTTGCACCATAGTGGCGAAGTCCTCTGTTTGCAGGCGCGTGTCGAGGGTCTTTTTGATGTAACGGATGTCGTCGCGCTGTCGAAAGTCCTTGTGAATGAAGGTGTCCACATCGCGCAATTGCAGTTTGATCGCGGCGCGCACGTTATTGAAACGCACCACCTGCGCATAGTTGCTGATGATCTTGAGGCCACGCTGCAGGTCGCCCAAGTGGTTATTAGCCATCTCGAGCACGAATAACTCGTCGAATATGTCGTTGCCGTTCATAATGTTACTCGCCAGTCCAATTCGTAATGCGGTACCAGTCGGAAATACGCATTATCAATATGGTAATGTCCTTATTCCTTGATGACATTGTCCATTAGTTCAGTGTTATCCAGGAATGGGTACATGTCCTCTAGTGTGGGTGAGACGATCTTTCCATCCGGTAACTGCCTCGCCTTGGATCGCGGCTCGAATTCCTGATTGGGATCGAGAACCACGTCGATCAAAGCAGGTCCATCGGCTGCAAGTGCGCGATCCACTTGATCCAGCTGCGACGCGCAGTCGATGCGAATGGATGGAATGCCATAGGCGCAGCCGATTTTCACCATGTTCGGGAAGGACGTTCCGGTCGCGGCGCTCTCGCCCGTGAGCCGGCCAAAGAATCCGGATTGTGTCATCCGCATGGAAAGATATCCGGAGTTATTCAGCACGAAAATCTTAAGTGGCAAGCGATGATGAATCACCGTTTGCAACTCCTGGATGTTCATTTGAATGCTGCCGTCTCCAGCCAGGCAGATGACGCGCTTGCCAGGTCGCGCGAAAGCTGCTCCGATGGCGGCAGGCAAGTCGTAACCCATGGAAGCCGACCCGGAGTTTGAGATCAGGCGTTGGAGTTTTCTTAGGCGCAGAGTCTGGAAAGGCACGATGCAGGAGGTCGCGTTGCCGCACACGATGACGTCGTCTTCAGCTAATTTCGTTGAAAGCTGCTCGATGAAATAGTAGGGATTCAAGGGCGGACCAGCGTTACGTTGGCGCTCCTGTACGACTGGGTAGCGTTGCACGCGTTCGCGGCACCAGCCGAGCCACTTGGCGTGCGTTTCCGGGCGGACGTGTCCGGTATCGCACTGGCGGAGCATTTCGCGCAAGAAGCGCTTGAGATCGCAGTGGATGGCCAGATTGGGCTGGACGGTGGGTTTGTGAAACTCGGCGGCGTCGACGTCGACTTGGATTTTGAAGGCTTGCCGCGCGAAGGACTGCCAGTTATAGCTGGTTTGCCGGATGTTGAGACGCGATCCGAGTATCAGGAGAAGGTCGGCACTTTGCACGGTGAAGTTTCCGGCGCGGTCGCCGATCGTGCCCTGCCGTCCGCAAAAGAGCGGGTCGTCGGAGGCGATCAGGTCGTGCGTCCAGGCAGTGGTGACGGGCACGCCGAGACGGTGGCAGAGTTCGTCGAATTCAGCGATGGCAAGAGCGGCGCGGACGCCGGTGCCAGCCAGGATTGCAGGTCGCTTCGCATTTCGGATCCGATCGAGAACTTCCCGGCAATCGGACGTGAGTTGCTCGCCGTCAATCGTATTGAGTGCGCTTTCATCCTCGGCAGGGTCGTAGCCGCGAAGCGTCGCGGGATCGATGGACATGCCCTGGACATCCACCGGGATGTCGAGCCAGCAAGGACCGGGGCGTCCACCTTGCGCGAGGTGCCAGGCGCGCTCGAGGTGGTAGCGGATGGAAAGTGGATCGTCGACCAGTACTGCATATTTGGTAATGTTCGCGACCATGGCGACGATGTCGGCTTCCTGGTCTCCGAGTTGGCGCAGGCCCGTGATCCCCAGCGCGCGCATGCAGGTTTCACGCTTGACCTGGCCGGAGACGACCAGCATCGGAATGGAGTCGGTCCACGCCCCGAAGACCCCGTTGAGCGCGTTGATGCCGCCCGGTCCGGTGGTGACGTTGACCACGCCGGGCAGTCCGCTGACGCGGGCGTAGGCTTCGGCGGCCATCGCGGAAGCTTGTTCATGGTGATTGCAAACGAACTGAATGCGAGCTTCCTTGCCAATGGAGTCGTTGAGGTGCATGGCGCCGCCGCCGGTGACGAGAAAAATGTGGCGCACGCCCCAATCCGCGAGCTGGCCGATGAGGTAGTCGGAAAGCTTCATCGGCGGGCCTCCAGGCTTGCATGTGGAAGCAGCGAGAGAATTGGATTTGCGAGTCCGAGGCTTCGAATCTGGGAACTGATTTCCTCGGCATGGAGTAGGGTCGCGATAATAATGGGGTCGCGCGTGCCGGCGATGCCCTGCGGTCCGACTTCGCGCGGACCGATTTGACGCGGACCAATGATCGGTGCGCCCGCCAGCGTCTTTCCCCGGAGGATCGGGTTGTTATCCACTAGTGCGCGGACTGGGGTGTGCGCCAGCGCCGGAAGCGCGAGAAGCTTCATTGCCAATTGCCCCGCGCCCCAGAGAATGACGCTTTGGTTCTTGGTAAGCTGGGCGGCGAGGTGGCGGTTGATCTGCTCCATCTGCTCGGCGGAATGCCCGATATACGAAGTAATGCGAGCCGGCAACTCCCGATCGCAGATCGCCATGCGCTCGTCCCCGGTTCGGCCGTTGTCTCCGAAGAGGCCGAAAACGGCTGGGTAGAGAGTATCTGCTGCGGTCCGGATTATTTTCTGTTCCACGAGCACCGGCTGGAAGCCAAAGCGGCGGGCGGTGTTTTCGAGAGCCCGCGCCGAAAAGTGATTGATGTGCTCGGTATTGAACTCCTGGAACGGCGCGTAGAGATAGTCGTCGTAACGGGTGGCGTCTGGAGTTTCAAGATACAGGCAGCCGCCCGGCGTCAGCAGCCCGCGAGCCGCTGCGAAGAACGCGGGAATGTCGTAGACATGTTCCAGCACGTGGCTGAAGACGACGCAATCGAATTTCGGCATGTGCGCCGGCGCCGAGGCGACCGATCCGACATAGGCCTCAAAGCCCCGATCGCGACACGCGGCCGCGCAGCCCGGCGACGGATCGAGTCCGGCGACGGCTGTGAATCCTTGCTCGCGAAGCGCGGTGAGCAGGCCGCCCGTGGCGCAACCGGCGTCGAGGATGCTGGCGGCTCGCGAAGGCAGAGCGCGGGCGATGTCGGAAGCGGTGGTCGCGAGCCGGGCGGCATCATAGGGCGAGAGCCCGCTGCCGGTCGCGGTTGTCGAGTCGTCATACTTCGACCACTCGCAATAGAAGCGATCGTAGTCGCGCTGGGTTGCGGCCGGATCGGCGTAGACGAAACCGCAGCGCCGGCAGATCACCACGGTGTACTCGCTTGGCAGAGGGTAGCCGTCGGGAACGATAAACCGCTGCGTATGGCAAACGGTGTTGCCGCTTGCACCGCAGGCGCCGCAGGCGCGATGGGGTTGAGGGCTGAGAGTGGCGGCGCTATGCATGGGTTCCTCCGGCGTTCGCGGGCACGGCAATCTGCTGGCTGGAGCGTGCACTCTCCGCATACCAGGAATGTGTGCGGCGGATGGCTTCGCGTAACGGCATTTTGGCGCTGAGGCCTAATTCTTCACGCGCCCGCGCCGTGCTGGGCACATAGCGGTGGACGGGGACGCCTTGCGTTGGTGCAGAAGCGATCGTGACCTCAATGTTGGCGTCGACTTCGGGCGCGAGCGTGACGGCAACTTCGCGCGCGAGCTCGGCGATGTTGACCGCATCCTCGGATCCGACGTTATAGGCGCGGCCAGAATGTCCCCGGAAAAGAATGGTCCAGAGCCAGACCATCAGGTCGGACGCGTAAAGATACGAGCGCACCGCAGACCCGTCTCCCTGCACGCGAATCGGGCGCCGGTGCAGGCAATCGTCGATGAAGTTGCCGATGGCGAAATGCGCGTCGAGTTTCATGTAAGGCCCGGCAAATGCGAAGCAGCGCGCGATCTTGGTCTCGAGGCTCGGAGATGCCGTGAGCGCGCACAGCGCCTCCGCCGCGCGTTTCCCTTCGGCGTAAGCGTTGGTTCGGTCAAGAGGGTCTGGCCCTCCGGGAAACAACTCCGTTACGTGAGTGAGTTCGGGCGGCTGCGTTCCATAGACCGCTCCTGAACTGACGAACAATAACTTGCGAACCGAGTTTGATGCGGCAAACTGCAGGCAGCGGCGCGTTCCCGTGACGACGGTGTCAAACATCGCGAGCGGGTCTTCGCGGTTCAGAGCGGCGCTGGCTTCGGTGGCGGCGTGGATGACGTGGGAGAATGCATCCTTGGGAAAATCGTCCCGACAAACATCGGCCGAGTGTAGGGTGATGGCGGGATCGCTCGCGAGATGAGGCGCCTTTTCTTTGAGCGTCTGCCGATGGCGCGACAAAGCAACGGCGCCCGCGTTGAGATGCAGCCGGTGGTTCGCCCAGGCAAAGCTTTCCAGCAGCCAGCATCCGAAAAATCCGGTGGCGCCGGTGATCAGGATGCGCTGGCCGCGCAGTTCCTGCCACAGTGGCTCGGTCCGCTCGAGGATGTTGTCGAGATCGCTTGCCAGCCGGTTTGTCGTGGTTGCTTGACGCATGGTCGCTTAGCCTAAGCTCCTCGCACGGCCGAGGCGGCTTTTGGAATCTGATGGAACGTTTCCGCCATGTAATCGGTCATCGATTGCGTGATGCCGGGGTAAAGGCCGATCCAAAAGACGTTGTTCATCACAAAGTCGGTGTTCTGCAAGTCGCCGACGACGCGCCGAGGAATGTCGCGATACGCGGGTTGACGAAGCAGGTTGCCGCCGAAGAGCAGGCGGGTGGCGATGTTCCGAGACTCCAGGAAGCGAATGATCTGGTTTCGATTGGCCGGCGCGTCCTTGCGGACGGCCAGCGGGAAGCCGAACCAGCTTGGCTCCGAGTGCTCGGTAGCTTCTGGCAAAGCAAAAATGTCGTCGAGATCGCTGAGCGCGGCGTGAAGTTTGGTGAAGTTCGCGCGCCGGGCGGCGATGAAGTCCGGCAGTTTCTTGAGCTGCGCGACTCCGACGGCCGCCTGCATATCGGTGGCCTTGAGGTTGTACCCGATGTGGCTGTAGATGTATTTGTGGTCGTATCCGCTGGGCAGGTCGCCGAGTTTCCATTCAAAACGGCATCCGCAAGTGTTGGATTTTCCGGGATCGCACCAGCAGTCGCGTCCCCAGTCGCGAAACGACTCAGCCAGCTTTTTCAGTGCGGGAGATTGGGTGAGCACGCATCCCCCTTCGCCCATGGTGATGTGGTGCGCGGGATAGAAACTGGTAGTGGCGAGGTGGCCAAACGTGCCAACGCTGCGCCCTTTGTAAAGCGATCCGACGGCATCGCAGCAATCCTCGATCAACCAGAGATCGTGTTTGGCGGCCAGTTGCATGACGGCATCGAGATCGAATGGATTGCCGAGAGTGTGCGCCAGCACGATGGCCCGGGTGCGATTGGAGACAGCCGCCTCCAGTTGGGTGGCGTCGATGTTGTAAGTAGGAACCTGCACGTCAACAAAGACCGGGACAAGCCCGTTCTGAATAATGGGATTGATAGTCGTGGGGAATCCGGCGGCTACGGTGATCACTTCGTCTCCGGCCGAGAGCTTGCGGTCGCCGAGCGACGGCGATGTGAGACACGAGAGCGCCGCGAGGTTGGCGGACGAACCGGAGTTGACGAGGGAAGCGCAGCGCACGCCCATGAAGGCGGCAAATTCGCGTTCGAACTGCGCCGCAAAGCGCCCGGTGGTGAGCCATGCGTCAAGCGATGCCTCGACGAGAAGTTCGAGTTCCTCAGTGCCTAAGACTTTCCCGGAGACTGGCACGCTGCTCCGGCCGGGCACGAAGACCTCCGGAGCTAGGGCGACGTCGCAATACTGCCGCACGAGAGCGTGAATCTCGTCACGCAGATGGCTGGCCGTCTTGGTCATAGTCAATGTCATTGGCGAGCTATCCCCTGCCCGCGTGCGCTACTGCGGCGGGCGCGCCCAGAAATTCGCGATACCAACCGAGGGTGCGATCCAGGCCGGATTCAAGAGTGAACTGCGGTTTCCAGTTGAGAATGGTGCGCGCGCGTTCGGCGCTTAGAAACTGATGACGAATCTCGTTGCTTGCCTGATTGAGCACCTCAGGCCGCAGAGTCGACCCCATCTTCCGCAGGATCAGATCGACGAGTTCGATCACGCTGACCTGGCTTTCATTGGAAAAATTGAAAGCCTGGCCGCGGAGCGCAGCATCTGAAGCGAGACGCTCAGCGAGCAGCATGTACGCCGCTGCGCCGTCTTCGATGTAGAAGTAATCGCGGATGAATTGTCCGTCTGAGCGCACGACGGGCCGCTCTCCGCGAATGACGGAGCGAATGGTTCCCGGAACCACGCGGTTCCAGTTCAGGTCGCCGCCGCCATAGAAGTTTCCGCAACGAGTGATCGCGACCGGCAGGTTGTAGGTGGCGGCATACGTCTGCGCGATCAGATCGGCGCAGGACTTGCTGACATCGTAGGGATGCCGGCCTTGCAGTGGCATCGCCTCGTTGTAGGGAAGTTGCTCCTGATCGCCATAGGCTTTGTCGGACGAAGCCACGACGATCGACGAAACCTTCGGCGAGCGGCGGCAAGACTCCAGCAAATTCCAGGTGCCCTCGATGTTCGTGGAAAAAGTCGAAATCGGATTGCGATTGGCGATGCCGACGATGGTCTGTGCCGCCAGGTGAAAGACGATTTCGACCTCATACTCGCCGAGCGTACGTTCGATGAGATCGCGGTCGATGATATCGCCGCGCACGGTGATGACCTGTTCAATGCCTCGGCTGCGCACAAGTTCGCTTTGCGGAACCCAGTCGCGCACCAGGCATACCACATTTGCGCCCGCTTCAAGAAGTTGCTTGACCAGCCACGAGCCGAGCAGTCCTGTGCCGCCAGTGATGAAGACCGGGCGATCGCGCCAAAATGAGTTCACTCCGCCCCCGCTTTCTTGCCAGCGGCCAGGCTTTCCTCATCCGGCCACACTTTCCATGGCGTTTGCCCGCTCGCCCAAAGCTCATTCAGGTGTTGGTACTCGCGATACGTATCCATGGCGTAGAAAAATCCGTCATGGCGGTAGGCAATCAATTCGCCTTCGCGCGCCAGTCGCTCGAGAGGTTCCCGTTCGAGCATGCATTCCGGTCCGCCGAGGTAATCCAGCACGCGGCGGTTGAATACGAAGAAGCCGGCGCTGATCAAGCCATTCGCCTTCGGTTTTTCCATGAAGCGCTGCACCTGGCCCTGGGCATCGGCTTCGAGCACTCCGAAGCGAGAGATGGGTGGGACGGAGGTGACGGTCGCAAGGCGTCCGTGCTGGCGATGAAATTCGAGCAGGCTGCCGATGTTGACGTCGCTGAGGCCGTCCCCGTAGGTGAGCAGAAACGTGTCGTCATCTTCGAGATAGCGCGCCACGCGCTTCAAGCGGCCGCCCGTCATGGTCTCAAGGCCGGTGTCGGCAAGCGTGACGGCGAAGTCCTGCTCGTGATGCGTGCCCATGAACTCGACATGCGACTTGCGCCCCAGGCAAATCTTGAAGTCGCTGTTCATCGCCTCGTAATTCAGGAAATAATCCTTGATCATGTTGCCGCGATATCCGAGGCAGAGGATGAACTCGCGCAGGCCATAGTGCGCGTACATTTTCATGATGTGCCACAGGATGGGACGGCCCCCGATCTCCACCATCGGCTTGGGCCGGAATTCAGTTTCTTCCCGGAGACGGGTACCTAATCCACCGCACAGAACAACTACCTTCATATACTGGGTCCTTGCAGGGTGCCGGATTGCGGCAGCGCTTTGAATCTGCCGGGCCTCTACCAGCCCGCAAGTCAGTTATCCCACACGCAAGCGAGGATGGCAGGTTACGGAAGTCACCAGGGAGCCTTCATACGAGGCGAGTCACGCTACTGAATTCATGGGGTTCTACGATGTCGGAGCGCCGTTGGTGAAGGAGACGCTGCGATGGCTGAGGAACCCGAACAGGACTTGAAAATAGCCGAGCGATGGCTCTGCTAGGGAGCGCAGAAGCTTAGGTTCCACAGGTTACTATCGTTACCCGTCACGATTGGGCGGGGGCTGCCGCGCGCTTAGGGAAGATGTTGCCGACGCGCCGAATTTCCGCGCCCACGCCTTTCAGCTTCTCTTCGATGTTTTCGTAGCCACGGTCGAGGTGATAGACACGGTCGATGATGGTTTCGCCGTCGGCGACCAGGGCGGCCAGCACCAGCGAGGCGGAGGCGCGCAGGTCCGAGGCAAGAACCGCAGCCGCGCTAAGCGGAGTTCCTCCGCGAACGATCGCGCGGCGGCCTTCGATCTTGATGTTGGCGCCCATGCGCACCAGTTCCTGCGCGTGCATGAAGCGGTTCTCGAAAATATTCTCCGTGACGATCGATGTGCCGGCGGCCTGCGTGGCAAGGGCCATGTACTGAGCCTGCATGTCGGTGGGGAAGCCGGGATATTCCTCGGTATTCATGTCGGCGGCTGCGAGCGGGTGATCGCCCATCACGCGTACGGAATCGGCCTTCACGGCCGTCTTCACGCCGTTTTCGGCAAGCTTCTGCAGGATGGCGGTGAGGTGCGCGGGATCGCATCCCGCGACGTTGAGGTCGCCGCCTGTGAGTGCTGCAGCGATGATGAAGGTCCCAGCCTCGATGCGATCCGGAATAATGCGGTGCCGTGCGCCGTGGAGCTTATCGACGCCCTTGATGCGAATCGTGGACGTTCCCGCGCCGTGTATCTTCGCGCCCATGGCGTTGAGCAGTGCGGCCAGGTCGGCGACTTCCGGTTCGCGAGCGCAGTTCTGCATGACCGTCTCACCATCGGCCAACGTGGCGGCCATCAATAGGTCTTCAGTTCCGGTCACGGTAATTTTGTCGAAAACAATTTCGGCGCCTTTGAGACGACCGCCTTTTTGAGGATCGGTGGTGGCCTCGACGTAGCCATGCTCCTGCGTGATCTTCGCGCCGAGGTGCTCCAGACCCTTGATATGGAGATCGATAGGGCGAGCGCCGATGGCGCATCCACCCGGCAACGAGACACGCGCGCGGCCACAGCGGGCGACCAGCGGCCCCAGGACGAGCGTCGACGCACGCATGGTCTTGACCAATTCATACGACGCTTCGGGCGCGGCCAGAGTTCGCGCGCAAATCGTGGTGCGGTGATGAGCCCGCCCGTAGCCGAGTTCCACTTCCGCGCCCATTGCGGCGAGGAGCTTGCGTGTGGTCTCGATATCCCGTACCTGCGGAATGTTCTCCAGAATCACCGGTTCGTCGGTGAGCAGAGCCGCCGCCATGCAAGGCAGAGCGGCATTCTTCGCGCCACTGATGCGGACCGTGCCGAGTAGCGGGTTGCCGCCGCGGATTACGATCTTGTCCATGTCGTGATGATTCTTGAACTATCCCGCAATGGAGCTCTTGCAAGCGGGCCATTACAAATATTCTAGCGGGGAATGCGAGGGCGTGCGCCAAAACCCTATTGATCCCGGAGATGCGCGAATCACGACCGGCCACCGAAAGCCGTCCGCTACTGAGGATCGTTCTCCCGCAGTATGTCTCGTAGCGCTGAGATCTGTTGCCGGGTAAGCTTGGCACCGAGCAGATCTACCTCCATGGGGAAGATCGATCCATACTCTGCTTGCTTATCTTTAGCCGGATACATAGCCTCGATATACGCGTCACGGTAAGCGGTCCATGCCTTCTCTGCCGCACGGATTTTGGCAGTAGCAAGCGCGTCGCCGCTGACTTTCGTCAGAAGCAGCTTATAAACCTTATGCAGTTCATCGTTGATGCGTTTTGCTTCTTCGTTCGCGCATGCATTCATGTCATGTTGAGTGGTTGCTTGCTTACTGCAGGCGCGATACGCCGCTGAGTCCTGAGCCAAACAGGAAAACGATCCCAGCGACATCAAAACGACGAGGATGCAAGTTCTCATGGATCGGCCCTCATGGAATCGCCAGTGTGATCGCTTTGCGCACTTGGCCCTTGGATTGTTTGAGAGCGGCGACAGCAGCGGCGCGGCGGACGCCAGCTTTCGCCATGACC
>PLUW01000079.1 GCA_003162935.1 Acidobacteriaceae bacterium | reverse complement strand
GGCGTCGAGGTGGATTCCGAACTGGCCATCAGCGATGCGCTGCGCCATCTCAAAGCTGGCTCGACAAAGCGGCTGCTCGATCCCAATGCGTCGCCGCCCGGCATCATTCTCGGCGCGCGGCTGGCGGAAGACACCGGCATGCGCGTCAACGACAACATCACGCTCGTCAGCCCGGAAGGCGAGCTCACGCCCTTTGGCCCGCGACCCGCCATCCGCCGCTTCAAGGTGTGCGCGATTTACGAGACTGGCTTCTTCGATATCGACGACACCTGGGCGTTCACCTCCATCGCCGCCGCGCAGAAGGCGCTATCGCTCGAGGACGTCATCAACCAGATCGAACTCAAGGTTGACGACCTGGACCGCGCGCCGGAGATCGCCCGCGACGTGGAACGCGTGGCCGGCAGCCGCTACACCACCACCACTTGGCAGGAACGCAATAAGCAACTGCTCGGCGCGTTGCGCATGGAGCGCATCGTGGCCATGATCGTGATCGGCCTGATTCTCATGGTGGCCGCGCTGAATATCTTCATCACGCTGGTGATGATGGTGATGGAAAAGTACCGCGACATCGGCATCCTCATGTCGATGGGCGCGCGAACCGCGCAGGTGCGCCGCATTTTCATGTTGCAGGGGGTGCTGATCGGCGTGGTGGGCAGCGCCATCGGGCTGGTGGGCGGCTACACGCTGGCGTACTTCGCCGACAAGTATCACTGGCTGCACCTCGATGAAGCGGTCTACTCGCTGAGTTTCGTTCCGTTTGAAGCGCATTGGGTGGATGGCGTGTGGATCGCCGCCGCTGCCATCCTGGTCAGTTTCCTGGCGACGTTATACCCTGCGCGCAACGCAACGAGAATTGCTCCCGCCGAAGTGCTGCGGTACGAATAGATCGCCGCGGTTGTTGCCGTGGCGTNNGCACGCACGAGTGCGTGCGCCGCATTCCGTGCCCGCCTAGTTCGGAACCTTGTACACCACATACCCCGCGTTGGAGAACAGCGGAGGATCGGGCAGGCGATGCTGAGGCTGCACCACGATGTAGTCGATGCCGGCTGCCGCATATTTGGGTATGTCGGTGGGGTGGAAACCGGGAGCCATGGTTGCGGACCAGCGGCGCCACCACGCCTCGCTGAACGGGCGGTTGAAGTTCACTTGGCCGCCGCCTTTCCAATCCACATAGACGGCGCGCAACGCTTCGGAACGGAAGACGCCGAGCGAGAGCGAGCGGCCGGCATCGGGAAAGAGAAAGACGGCGTCGGGGGCGGTCGAGTGAGCGGCCCAATCGGAAAGCTGGCGCAGTTCGGGCGTGTGGAGTTGCGGGTTGTTGACGACACCGCCGGCGAGCGGGATGAGGAGGAGCGCCGCGGCGCCGGCCAGCGGGGCGACGCGGAAGCGCATGGCGGCCGCGGCGATAGCGGCCACCAGCAACAGCACCGCGACGCGGCGCCACTGGTAAGGTTCGGTGACTACCGGCTGGAGCGGTAACCAGCACGCCACGGCGAACCACGCCGCCGCTTCCCACCACCTCCGGGCCAGTGCGGCGTGCGCTCCGGCCACGGCGGCCACGAACTGCATCATCAGCGCCAGGAACAGCAGCAGGCGCATGGGCTGAAGCTGCGGCATCAGCACCCACCGGGCGTGCTCCAGCAGCAGCCAGGAAACCGGCATGCTGGCCAGGCCCAGCAACGGCAGCCCCAACACGAACGCGCGCAGTTCGGCGGGGACGTGCCGGCGAATGCGGAACCACGCGGCGGCGAGCGCGGCGGCAAGCAGCAGATGATGAACCATGAAGCGGAGCGGCCAGGCGGAAATCCAGATATAGGACGCGCGCAGCCGTTGCAGTTGCTCCTGCGGCGCGCCGATGCGTCCCCAGAACGGCTGCTGGGCGGCGCCGTGCTGGTGGACTGCGGCGAAAGCCAGCAGCGCCCCCGCCAGCGCCAGCGGAATCCAGGCCCGCCATTGGCGCCGGCGGAAAGTCAGCACGGCGAAAATCGCCAGAAACCCGAGCGTGGTTGGCGGATGATACAGAAACGCGCATGCCGCCGCGATGCCGGCCGCCAGACAGCGGCGGTGCGCCGTAAGGCCGATGGCGAGCAGCACCAGCGGCAGCGCGAAGGCGCGCGGGGTGGGCTCGTATTCGACCGTGAACACGGCGGGGCCGGCGATGGCCACGCCCAGCGAGCAGAGCGCCGCCACCAGCACTGCCGGCCCCAACTCGAGCCCGGCCGCGGTGGCCATCAGAATCAATCCCCAGATGCCGCACGCGCGGAAGGCGATCTGCTGGAGGGCCAGCACCTCGCGGAATCCCAGGCCGCTAATGCCGCGCAGTGCGAGAGCGGCCTCATCGTAGAGCGTGAAGCCCACGTGCGGCTGCTGAACCAGAATGTCGTTGCGCAGCACGGCCGGATCGCGCAGATGTTCCAGCATTGGCGTCCAGATCTGCGAATCCTGCTGGAGCCAGGTGTGGCCGGGGAACAGGAAGAAGCTCGCCAGCGCCAGGGCCAGCGCGGCGGCGGGCGCCCCGATCCGCGTCATTTGGCGGGGGTCTTTTCGAGCTGCTGCCGCACCCAGACGCGGTTCGGATCGAGCGCCAGCGCTTTGCCGAATGCCCGCCGCGCTTCGGCATCCTGATTCTCCTTCCGCAGGGCGATACCGAGCCAGGTCCAGGCTTCGGCGTTGCGCGAGTCGAGCTCGATGGCCTTGCGGAAATCGGCGACAGCCTGGGCCGCGCCGCCGCCAAGCTGCGCCGGCAGGTAGTAATTGCCCACGCCGCGCGCCATCCAGACCGCCGAAGATTTGGGCGCCAGCGAGACCGCCTTGCTAACGGCGTCCTTGGCGCGCGGGCCGTAGTTCAAGCCGCTCAGCATATCCGTGATGGCCTGGCCACAGAGGGTTGCTAGGACGCGGTAGTTCTCCGCGTCATCCGGTTTCAGAGCGATGGCCTGGTCGGCCGCGTGAATGCCACGGACGGCGGCCTGTTGCGCGGCCTTCTTGTCGTGCGTCTCGATTTCCACTTCGGCGAGATAGGACGACGCCAGAGCCATGCGGAACTGCGCGGCGGCATCCTTCGGCGCCCTGGCGGCGGCAGCGGCCGCCTCATTAACCAGGCGTTCCAGGGCCGGCCGGTCTTGCGTGTCACGCGCCAGTTCGAGCGGCGAAAGTGTTCCGGCCAGGAAGCCGGCCATCAACAAGTGCACAATCATAGGGATTTCAAACCGTCACAAAGCCGCCACCTTGCGGTGCACCAGCAGAAAGTACAAACCGAGCGCCGCCAGCAGCAAACCATCGACGGCCACCACCGTGGGAGCCGTAAAGATTGGGACGAGCCAGCCCGCCACCAGGTTTCCCATCGGCATGCCGCCGCGAAACGCGAAGCTGTAGGCGCTCATCACGCGGCCGCGCATTTCGTTGGTGGTGATCAACTGCACCAGCGAGTTGACCATGGCAAAAACGCCCACCATGGAGGCGCCGTTCAGGAACATCAGGGCGAAGGTAAGCGGCACCGAGCGGGAGAGGGCAAAGCCCGTGATGCCCACGCCCATCAGGATCAGTGTCGATAGCGCGATTCGTCCTTTGTGCGCCACGTTTCCCAGCGCGGCCACCGCGAGCGCGCCCAGCACGGAGCCGACTCCGGCGATGGACAGACACATGGTATACATTTCCGGCCCGCGATGAAAAACCTGCTTGGCGAAGATGGGCAGGAAGGTGCGTGCAGGCACGCCCAGCGCGGTCATGGCGAAGGCCAGCACCATCAGCGCTTCCATCGTGCCATGGCGGTGGATGAAGCGGAAGCCTTCTTTCATGCTGTCGAGCACGCTCTCGCTGGTCTTTTCCGGGATGATGCGGATATGCAGCATGCTGAGCGAAACGATCGGCGCCACAAACGAGAGGCCGTTGAGACCGAAGCACCACGCATTGCCCAGTTTTGCCATCGCCAGTCCGCCCAGCATCGGGCCGATCACGGTGGCCATGTTGAACTGGATGGAATTGAGCGCAATCGCGTTGGGCATGTCTTCCTTTTTCACCAGCGTGGGAATCAGCGCCAAGTACGCCGGGCTGCCGAACGCCTGCGCGAAGCCGGAGACAAAGGAAAGGCCGAGGATGTGCCAGACGTGCACCACGTGGAATAAGACCAGAATGGTGAGCGTGAAGGCCGAGGCCATCTGCACCCACTGCGAAGCCAGCAGCACGCGGCGGCGCTCGAAGCGGTCGGCGATTACGCCGCCGAACAAGGAGAACAGGAAGATGGGGATGCCGCCGAGAAACATGTCGAGGCCCAGCAGGAAGCCGGATTTCGACAGATCATAGACCAGCCAAGCCTGCGCCACGATCTGCATCCAGGTGCCAATGCTCGACGTGCAGGCACCGATCCACATCAGGCGGAAATCGCGATATTGAAATGCTTTAAAAACCCTGGCAATCAAACCGAACGTCTCCGGAGGCTCCGCAAAAGGCTACCATGCGGCTCGGTTGTTAGACGTTGCAGAAATGGATTTGTCTGGCGGCGGTCGGGTGGCCACGATCTCCGCTGCTTGACTCACTTTCCCGCTACTAGCAGCACCTGCGCCGTTTGGCCGGCTAGGATTAGGGTTGGGCCTACCGAATTGCCGTTGACGTCTACCCAATTGCCTGCGGGCAGGGTGACGGTAGCGGTTGCGGCGTAGGGATTCACCATTGTCAATCCGTTCGAGAACCTGCGTTCCCAAATACCCTGCGTTTTCCGCATCTGGTCGGTTGCGCTGCCGATGGCGATGGAATATTCCGGGAACGTGATCAACCTTCCGTAGTCCTGCGCGCCGGTTGCGGTGTAGCCCGAGATGTACATGTAGGTGCAATCGTTCTTCACCAGCAAATAATTGCCAATCACCCACAGCCGCGCTGCTTGCGAAATGTTAGCGGTCTGGCCGGACTCCTCGCCGTTGGTCATATAGCAAATGCCCAGCGACTGTACATACTTGAGCTGCGTCACAATGGTTTGCCAGTTGGCGGGGGTGGGGACGTTGGACGGAACTCCCCAGTTGGTGAAGCCGCGCTCGTCAAAGAGAAGGTCGGTGGTGGTCATCAGTTGCCGGTTGTCCGCGAATGGCTGGCCGAATTGGTAACTGACGTTGACTTGCATGGTCGCGGTGTCGGACTGCTGGTGCACATGTTGATAGGTGTTACTTTCCCACGCCAAAACGTCGGCGCGGAAGGCAGGATCGTCCGAATTGCCGGTGTATTGCTGTACCCAGTTGTTATTCGGGTCGTAGTGGCCGCAGCGCTGCCAGTCGTTGGTCAAGTCCATGGTATCGACGTCAATGCCCTGGTAACCGGCGGCCAGAGGCGCATCGACCCAGTTTGCCCACTGAAAGGCCTGAACGTCGGGGTTGGCGATATCGAGCGGCGCGTGGTTTTTGTCGCCGAACTCGTAGGCCAGCGTCTTTCTGTTGCAACGATATTCGAGCCAATCGGGATGGTTGTTCTTGTACCACTTGATGGAGTAGGTGAAGTTGTCGACGGAAATTGGAATGTAGGCGGTGTTGTACATTCCGGCAGGCAGCGTGGCCCAGCTAGACCCCCAGACCAGGTCAACGACGCCGGTCTCGGAGGGAAGTTGCGACTGCGTGAGCTCGTAGTTAAAGACCATCTCGATGTGGATGTTGTCGGTGGTGTCGGGGAACAGGCCGCCGCGGGACGATGAAGATGGGGCGCCGTCTGCTTTCGCGGAGAGTTGCGCTCCCGAGAATGAAGCGCACAGCACGAGCGCGGCAAGAATCGTAGAAAAGAAGAACTGCAATCGCGAACGCATATGTGAGTCCTCCGGACGGGCGGGCGCAGGCCAGGGAACCGCTGGATCCAAGAACATCCCACAAACTGCGGTTTATGGTACACGGATCGCTGTGGAAAAGACAGGCTCAGGGATGGCCGGCCTCACGCCGGAAACCGGCTACTGGCAGCCTGTTCGGTGGTACCCCAGGTAACCTCTGACAACGACTCCAGGGTAAGTAATCTTCCGCAACTTCGCAGTCACTCTTACTAAATAGCCACCCAGGGACTCAGTCGAGCCATGTACCCGCATGGGGTTTTGACTTACCTTGAGCCTACCGCGAGCCGATATTACTGGAGACAAATGAGACTCCTTCTCACAATCATTTTGCTGAGTGTTGCCGCGCAGGCGCAGAATTTTGTGGCGAGCGCCAGCCCGAAGCTTCCCGATGCGCCAGCGGTTGCCACGCAACAGCCATTTTGGACGGTCGAGAACCGGGTCAACGTGGGCATTCTGGCGGGATTGGTCTCGGCGGACGGCATCACCACACGGATCGGGCTGGATGAGGGGTTTCGCGAAGTCAATCCGGTGGTACGCCCGTTTGTGACCCGCGGCACGGCAGCCAGCGTGGCGGGTTTCGGCTTGGGATTTGGCAGCGGCGTTGGAGTCGCATATTTATTGCATCGCACCCACCACTACAAGATGGAACGGGTCGCCATGCGCCTGATGATCGCTGGCGAATCTGGGTTTGTGGCCAATAACATTGTGCAGGTTCGGTAAGGCAGCTCTCAGCTGTCAGGTCTCAGGTCTCAGTTCCAATGATCGAGTCGCTCCGCTCCATCTTCCGCCAGCTAAACTATTGATTTATAAAGACTTTACCTCTAACTCCTTATTCCTCAAGACCTGGCGCCAGCCACCCGCTAAGTCTTTGACTTTAAAAGACCGCACCCAGAGGGGTCCAATCCTCCCTCTCTAGCGCCAAGCCGCTTTCGAAGACACCAATCCTAAAGTCGTTGGAAGTGCCTTCCACGTTATAATTTCAGGCTGGAAGAGGTTTCTTCGGAGATTCGGAGAATCACAGGCCCTTCCTTGCACCTCTGTATCGAAGGAGTCCGCATGGCGATTCAGAAGACGGAAAACATCTGGCACAACGGCAAGTTCATCGCCTGGGACGACGCGACGCTCCA
Source organism: Acidobacteriaceae bacterium (assembly GCA_003162935.1). GTDB lineage: Bacteria > Acidobacteriota > Terriglobia > Terriglobales > Acidobacteriaceae > Acidiflorens. The sequence continues at coordinate 23,101 of PLUW01000079.1, read as the reverse complement.
CGTGATGTCGCACGTCGTCAACTACGGTTCTTCGGTGTTTGAAGGGATTCGCTGCTATGCGCTGCCGAGCGGACCGGCGATTTTCCGGGCGACCGAGCACATGCAGCGCCTGATCGACTCGGCGCGCATTTACCGGATCGATGTCGCCTTCACTCGGGACCAGATCGTGAGCGCTCTGGTCGAACTGGTGAGACGCAACGGCGTCTGGCCCTGCTATATCCGGCCGATCGTGCTGCGCGGCTACGGCGAAGCGGGAGTCAACCCGTTCAATTCGCCGACGGAGGTCTATATCTGCAATTATCCGTGGGGGAAATATCTGGGGACCGACGCCAGCGAAGGCGTGGATGTCTGCATCTCTTCGTGGACGCGGATCGCACCGAACACTTTGCCGGCGATGGCCAAAGCGGGCGCGAACTACATGAACTCGCAGCTCATCAAGATGGAGGCGATCGTTAACGGCTATGCCGAGGGCATCGCGCTGGATGTGAACGGCTACGTCAGCGAAGGGTCGGGCGAGAACCTGTTTGTGGTGCGCAACGGCGTGCTGCACACGGCTCCGCTGGGGAACTCGGTGCTGCCGGGCATTACGCGCGATTCGGTCTTGCAGATCGCCCGTGACTTGGGGATCAAGATTGTGGAGCAGCAGATCCCGCGCGAGTCGTTGTACATCGCCGACGAAGTGTTCTTTACCGGAACCGCCGCGGAGATCACTCCGATTCGTTCGGTCGACAAGATCACAGTGGGATCGGGCAAGATCGGCGCGATGACCAAGTCTCTGCAAGCGGAGTTCTACGGCATTGTGCGCGGCGAGAAGAAGGACCGCTACAACTGGCTGACGCCGGTTGCGGTGGGAGCGAAGGTGCCGGTGAGCGTGTAGCAGGCTGTCGGAAGCGGCGCTTCCGCGCCGCCATCGGCGGAGGTCGAAGGCAAGCGGGCTGTGATTTGCGCTGCGACCGTGCCTGAACTATAGTTGGTTGCCGCCTGATCGCAGGCGGTCTTCAGTTGTATTCCATCAACCCCAGCCTGTTAAGGAGAACGCTATGTCCGCTCCCACGCCTGAATTTATTCTGGGCTACCGCGCCATGATGCTGGATGGCCTGGCCCGGGAAGTTGAAATCACCAAGCGAGTATTGGCCGCCGTCCCGGAGGGAAAGAGGGACTACCGGCCCGATCCCCACGCGCGCACGGCCTGGGAATTGGCTTGGCATCTGGCAAATACCGATGTGCAATTTGCGGATGGCATTGCCGGTTTGAAGTTCGAAATGGCGAATCCGGCGGAGGCCGACAAGCCGAAAACGGTAGCCGAACTGGTCGCCTGGTATGACAAGAATATGAAGCGCGCCTTGGCGCGGGTTCAGGCCATGACGGCGGCACAGGCGGCGACGCCGGTGCAGTTTTTCATGTTCAATTTCCCGGCGGTGTTCTACCTGGGATTCCTGAACAATCACAGCATCCATCATCGCGGCGAACTGGCGACGTACCTGCGTCCAATGGGGTCGAAGGTGCCTTCGATTTATGGGGGGAGCTTCGACGAGCCGATGACAACGGCCGCGTAAAGCTGAAGTAACATCGATCGAGCTTTTCGTTATTTCCGTGGATTCGATGAAGCCGCCCTTCGGGGCGGCTGTTTTGTTCTGGCGTCATGGCGACCCAATGGTCCCATTACCTCCGTCATCTCGTGCGCGGGCGCGGTTGGGAGGATGATGGGGGAGTCGCCGGAATCCGGCCCTCATATGATGAATATCGACGATTTGCTGCGCATCGCTATGGAACGCCGGGCCTCCGACTTGCACCTGAAGGTGGGGAACTATCCTCACCTGCGCATTGACGGCGAACTGGTGCCTTTGACCGACCACTCGCGAGTGTCGGCGGAAGATATGCTGACGATGTCGTTCAGCATGATGTCGGCGCGGCAAAAGCAAAAATTCAAAGAGACCACGGAAATCGATATGGCCTATGGCGTGGCCGGCCTGGGACGCTTCCGTGTGAACGTGTTCCAGCAGCGCGGCAACGTGGGGCTGGTGCTGCGCGTGATTCCCACCAAGATCCGGGCGCTCGATGAACTGTTTCTGCCGAAAGTGGTGGAGCAGATTTGCGACATGCCGCGCGGTCTGGTGCTGGTGACCGGAATCACGGGATCGGGAAAATCGACAACGCTGGCCGCCATGATCGACCGCATCAACTCGACTCGCGCCGAGCACATTATCACGATCGAAGATCCCATCGAATTTCTGCACCGCGACAAAAAAGGCTACGTAAACCAGCGCGAAGTAGAAGTGGATACGCCGTCGTTCTCGGGGGCGCTGCGCTCTTCTTTGCGCCAGGATCCGGACGTGATTCTGGTGGGCGAAATGCGCGATCTGGAGACGATCGGGACGGCGCTGCACGCGGCCGAGACCGGCCACATGGTTTTTTCCACGCTGCACACGCTCGATGCGGTGGAAAGCATCAACCGCATCATCGCCATTTTTCCGCCGCCCGAACAGAAGCAGATTCGGCTGCAACTGGCGGCGGTATTGCGCGCCATCGTTAGCCAGCGACTGGTACGCCGGGCCGACACCGAGGGACGGGTGCCAGCGGTCGAAGTCATGATCACGACGGCGTATATCCGGGAATGCATTCTGGTGCCGGAAAAAACGCGCGCGATCCGCGAGGCGATTTCCGCCGGCACCTCGCAGTACGGTATGCAGACGTTCGACCAATCGCTCTGGGATTTGTTCCAGGCGGGATTGGTAAATTACGAGACCGCCCTCGAGAATGCCTCGAACTCAGACGAGTTCAAACTGCGCATGCAGGGAATCGCGTCGACGGCCGAAATCTCGCGGCAGTCGATGCAGGCAGCCGGTTTTGGAAGCTGATCGGAAATCAGATTGAGTTTGTCCTGCTGAACAGTTGTCGTTTCTTCATGTGGTTCCTCCTGGACCTTGGGCGCGCTTCGGCGCGCCCGATTTTTTTGTCCAAGTTCGGAAATGGAAACGTTCCGGCAAGGTTGTGCGGGTGCTTGGCTGGACGGGCGAGGGCGCCCGTCGCCACACTACTACGGTCCACGCGGGCTTAGTTGGGTTTGCGGAACTTACTGTCGGCCAGATAGCGCAGCATGATGGCATCGGTGGCGCTTTGGAACTGCTGCTCCATTTCAGGGGCCGGCACGGGAGCGTCCTGGCGGAGGGTCTGGCGGAATTTCTCGCCCATTTCGGAGTCGCTGGCAACGACCTGCATGTAGAACCAGAGGAAGTGGCGCATCTGGTCGAGGGCGGACTTGAGGACCTGGATGGTCTCCATCTCGGGGGGATCGGCAAGGGCTTCCATGAGCTCAGGGTCGGTGGGGGCCTGCATGGCGGCGCAGTTGAGTTCGCGCTGGATCATGCGCAGATCCTCCGTAACGCGCAAAATGCGGAGATGAATCTCTTCCATGCTTTCCCGGTTCTCGCGATCCATAAGATCCTTTCGGTTCCGACCCACCGTGCCAGATTTGTGCGTCGTATCAAGATCGCATCCCGGAGCGCGACGTGGAAGATTCCCCGTGTGCATGAGCTTCGGTAATTGAAGTTACCTTAGGTCAAAAGCCTTGCCGGGCAGGCGATTCCCGCGATTTCGGAGAAACAGCCAAGAAGATCAACCAAGGCAGCGTGCAAGTGTGATACAAACGGTTTCGCGATGATATTGGGGCAAACTGGGCGGATACAAACTGGATTAGTGCGTGCGATTGGGCGTTGGAGCCTGACCGCGCTGGTAGTGAACTCAATTATCGGGAGCGGGATCTTCGGGTTGCCGGCCACGGTGGCGGGGCTTCTCGGCAAACGCAGCGTTGTAGCCGTGTTGATTGCCGGGGCCGCCATGGGCGTGATCATGGCCTGCTATGCCGAAGTGGCCTCGCAGTTCAGCGAGGCGGGTGGACCGTACCTGTATGCGCGCACGGCCTTCGGGCGGCTGGCGGGGATCCTGGTGGGCTGGATGCTCTATCTGGCGCAGGCGGCAGCTCCGGCGGCGAATGCGAATTTGTTTGTCATTTATCTTGCGGAATTCTGGCCCGGGGCAAAGGAACCGTGGCCGCGCTTTGTGATTCTGACGTTGCTGGTGGGGTTACTGGCGCTGATCAACGCGCGGGGCGCGCGTCAGGGAACGGCGGTGAGCAATGTGTTCACGGTGGCGAAACTACTGCCACTATTGATGGTCGTGCTGGCGGGAGCGGCAGTGACGATCATTCACCAGGCACCGTGGGGCGCGTCGGGGCATCTCGGGGTAAGCACCTGGATGAAGGCGATGGTGCTGCTCATTTTCGCTTACGGTGGGTTTGAATCGGCGCTGACGCCGATGAGCGAGGCGAAGAATCCGGGGCGGGACGCCGTTTTTGCCTTGTTTGTGGCACTGATCGCGTGCACTGCGATCTATGTGCTGGTGCAATGGGTGGTGGTGGGAGTGCTTGGGCCGGGAGCGACTACAGATCGCCCGCTGGCGGAAGTGGCACGGGTGACGATGGGCAACCGCGGAGCGGGGCTGGTGGCGATTGGAGCGTTGGTTTCGATTTACGGCTATTTGAGCGCCAAGATGCTGGGGATGCCGCGGCTTACATTCGCGCTGGCCAAGGGTGGCGACTTGCCGGGCGTATTTGGCGCGGTGAGCCGGCGGTTTCACACGCCGTGGTTTTCGATTCTGTTTTACTCGGCGGCGGTTTGGGGGTTGGCCATTGTTGGGAGCTTTGCCTGGAACGTGACGCTGTCGGTGGTCGCGCGGCTGTTCTATTACGGAATGGTTTGCGCCGCCCTGATCGCTTTGCGGCGAAAGCAGCCGCTGGCCGCTGCTTTCCGTCTGCCGGGAGGTCCCCTGCTGGCTGTGCTGGGAGTCGGAATTTCTGTCGCTCTTGCGACGCAGGTGGATTTGAGTAAGTCGCTGATCCTGGGAGCGACAGTAGCTGCGGCCTTGCTGAATTGGCTCTGGGCGCGACGGGCTGTCGTCGCGGAGTAGGGACAGAAGTTTTATCTTGGGTATAAGGCCGCGGGCTGGCGCCTGTGCCACACGGTTGGTGGAGGACTCTTGATGAAGGTGCGGCTGGCTGGCCTATTACTCGTTATTTGCGTTGCTTGCTTCGCGCAACGTGAGGCTGTGCTGAAGCAGATTGACCTTCCGCACCCGTATTACTTCAGGGAAATGTATCTGCCCCAGTTGACGACGGGGCCGAGCGCGGCCACCTGGTCGCCGGATTCGTACAGCCTGGTGTATTCGATGGCGGGCTCGTTGTGGCGTCAGGAACTGCGGAGCGCCAGAGCTGAGCAGCTTACGGCTGGCCCGGGCTACGATTATCAGCCGGACTGGTCGGCTGATGGACGGTGGGTGGTGTTTGCGCGCTACGATCACGATGCGGTCGAGTTGTGGTCGCTGGACATGCGCGATGGGCGGACGCGGAAGATGACGTCCGGAGGGGCCGTGAATGTGGAGCCGCGTTTCTCGCCCGATGGCAAGCGCCTCGCGTTCGTGTCGACGACCTATAAACGACACTTCCATATCTTCGTGGGGCAATTCGAGGACGGATTACTCGCTGGCGTTCGTCAACTTACTCCGGAGACCATCAGCTCGCTGCCTCGTTATTACTATAGCCAGGGAGATCACGAGATTAGTCCCGTATGGACGAAAGACGGGACGGAAATTCTCTTCGTGTCGAATCGCGGACATATCCACGGTACGGGCGGGTTGTGGCGGATGAAAGTGGAGCCGGGCTCCGAGCCACATGAGATTCACTACGAAGAGACGAACTGGAAGGCTCGTCCTGACTTCTCGCCGGATGGAAAGCGCATGGTGTATGCGTCGTACCTAGGTCAGAGTTGGCATCAACTGTGGGTGATGCCGGCGGCGGGCGGAGACGCCTTTCCGATTTCCTATGGCGCTTTCGATAACGTGAATCCACGCTGGTCGCCGGATGGTTCGAAGATCGCGTTCATCTCGAACCGGGGCGGAAATACTTCGCTGTGGGTGCAGACGATTCCGGGCGGAGAACAGACGGAGGTGGTGGCGAGGGAGCGGCAGTATTTGAAACCGATGGGGCGAATTGCGCTGCGCGTGGTGGATGGCGGGGGAAATTTGGTCGCGGCGCGAGTTTTTGTCACCGCTGCAGATGGACTGGCCTATGCTCCCGACGACGCATGGATGCACGCTGATGATAGCTTCGACCGGTCTGAGCGTCCTTTTGAAGCGCACTACTTCGACACTTCGGGTGTATCCGAGATCACGGTGCCAGCGGGCGACGTCGAAGTCGACGTCATGCGTGGGTTCGAAAATCATTTTGAAAGACGAAAAGTGCAGGTCAAGGTTGATGGCACCACGCAACTTACCGTGCGGATTGTGCCGCTCTTTGTCGAAGTTGATGCAACTTCAGATTGGGTCAGCGGCGACGTTCACGTCCACATGAATTATGCGGGAACTTATCGCAATACTCCGGCGCATCTGGTGGAGCAGGCGGCATCCGAGAATTTGGCAATCATTGAAGATCTGGTCGTGAACAAAGAACAGCGCATTCCCGACATGGCGTATTTCTCGCCACAACTTGATCCGGCATCGACGGCGGATCATCTGCTGCTGCATGGACAGGAGTTCCACACCAGTTATTGGGGACACCTGGGATTACTGAATCTTACTCGCAACTTTATTCTTCCGGGGTATGCAGCGTATCCCAACACGGCGGCGGCGAGCCTCTATCCGGCAAATGCTAACGTTGCCGATATGGCGCATGAGCAGGGCGCGCTGGTTGGATATGTGCATCCCTTTGACAGTTTTCCCGATCCCGCCAAGGATGCGTCACTTACGGCTGAGTTACCCGCGGATGTGGCTCTGGGCAAAGTCGATTACATTGAGGTGGTGGGTTTTTCCGATCATAAGTCGACGGCTGAGGTTTGGTACAAGCTGCTGAATTGCGGTTTTCGGTTGCCGACGGCTTCAGGAACGGACTTCATGGGCAACTACGCGTCGTTGCGCGGACCGGTGGGGCTGAACCGCGTATATGCGGAGGTGAAACCCGGACCGCTGAAGATTGAGCCGTGGCTGGCGTCGATCAAAGCGGGCCGAACATTTGCGACGAATGGGCCGCTGCTGCGATTCTCGCTGGGTGGGCAGGCGATTGGCGGGGAAGTGCGGCTCGAGAAAAAACAGGAGGTGCGTTATTCAGCCGAGCTCTTCTCCTTCGTTCCGATCGATCACCTGCAGATCGTTTGCAACGGCAAGGTGGCGCGGGAACTTGCTCTGGAGAGCACGCGCACGTCAGCGCATGTCGACGGGTCGATTCCGATTGAAGCGAGTGGATGGTGCGTTCTTCGCGCCTTTAGCGACAAGGCGGAGTATCCGATTCTCGACATATATCCTTACGCAACCACCAGCCCCGTGTATGTAAGTGTGGTGGGATCGGCGGTGCGCAATGCGGCAGATGCAGCTTACTTTGTCGCGTGGGTGGACAGGCTGATCGCTGCGGCGAGTGGAAATACGGCGTGGAACACCGAGGCCGAGAAGCGGTCGGTGCTGTCGATGTTGCAGGCGGCGCGAGAGAAATACGCGAAGATGGCGGAGTAGACCGGCCCGGCTGTACACGCAGACCGGAACAAACGAGACCTCAAACTCTGGACAGTCGAAACGGCGCACGGAGCAGGCGCGCGGGGAGCATCACCACCTCCCAGACCAGGGCGAGCGCTCCATGAACGGCAATCCCAACGATGCGAAATGGCAACAGCAACAGCCATACGATGGGATAGAGGATCAGCGCCAGCAGCGCCAAAGGCCAACAGAGCACAAAAAGCAGACACCACAGCAGGAAGGCAATCATGGGCACACCTCCTCTTCAATAGGATACGCAAATGGAGGGGAAAAAGTTCGACGGGGACGGACGAATGCGTCCGTCCTTACGTGAGCCGTCGCTCCCTTACATCGTCTTCAGCCCAGAACTTACGCGAAGTTTTGCTTCGGTTGCTTTCTGAACGTCTTCTACCGTCAGGCCGGAAGCGATCTCTTCGAGCAGCAAGCCTTCCGGGGTGACTCGGATGTAGGCCATCTCGGTGACGATTGTGTCCACGACTTTCACGCCTGTGAGAGGCAGCGTGCATTTCTTCAGGATCTTGGGCTGGCCGTCTTTGGTGGCGTGTTCCATGCCGACGATCACGCGGCGCGCGCCAGCAACCAAGTCCATGGCTCCGCCCATGCCCTTGACCATTTTGCCGGGAATCATCCAGTTGGCTAGACTGCCAAGTTCGTCGACTTCCATGGCGCCGAGCACGCTCAAGTCGATGTGCGCGCCGCGAATCATGGCAAACGAATCGGCGCTGGAAAAATACGCGGTGCCCGCCATTTCGCTGACCGTTTCCTTGCCGGCGTTGATCAAGTCCGCATCTTCGGTACCTTCGAGCGGGTAAGGCCCAATGCCAAGCATGCCATTCTCGGATTGAAGGATGACATCCATTCCCGCCGGAACATAGTTCGCAATCAGCGTCGGAAGCCCGATGCCGAGGTTGACGTAGAATCCGTCGCGCAATTCGCGGGCGATGCGCTTGACGATGCGTTCGCGTTTGTCGGTATCTTTTGGGGCTTTGGGCAAAGTTGACATGGTTCCTTCGATTCTGCTCTGGCGAGGCGGAGAAAAGTCGTCGGTCGTTAGTCGTTGGCGAGCGCCGAGCATCTGCTGTGATTCCCGAACGACTAACGACTGACGACTGTTTCCCTAGCTTGTTGCTGCTGCTTTTCGCACCGTCCGTCTTTCTATTCTCTTCTCAAATAGTTCGCCCTGGAAGATTCTCTTCACGTACACGCTCGGGGTGTGAATCAAGTCGGGGTCGAGTTCTCCCGGTTCGACCAGGTGTTCGACTTCGGCGATGGTGATTTTGGCGGCGGTGGCCATCATGGGATTGAAATTGCGCGCGGTCTTGCGATAGACGAGGTTGCCCCACTTGTCGCCCTTCCAGGCCTTGACGAAGGCGAAGTCAGCTTTTAGTCCGAGTTCCATGACATAGGTGCGGCCATCGAACTCGCGGACTTCCTTGCCCTCGGCGACCATGGTTCCGACGCCAGTGGGGGTAAAAAACGCGGGGATACCGGCGCCGCCGGCGCGAATCCGCTCGGAGAACGTTCCTTGAGGGACCAGGTCGAGTTGCACGGTTCCATTCAGCACCATCTGTTCGAGCAATTTGTTTTCGCCGACGTAGGTTCCGATGTGGCGGCGGATCTGGCCGTTGGCCAGCAGCAGTCCCATGCCGAGGCCATCGACGCCGACGTTGTTGCTGATGGTGGTCAGGTTCTTGACGCCCTTGCGGGCGAGGGCGCGGATCAGGTTTTCCGGCATCCCGCACAAACCGAATCCGCCGACCATGATGGTGGCGCCGTCGGAGACGTCCTGGATGGCGGCTTCGGCACCGGCGACTACTTTGTGCATAGCAAGAGAATTCTAGCGGAAATTGTGGCACGTCGGAGAGAGATTAGAACAAAATCCGCCAGGAGGCGCGGAGACACGGAGGAACTCATTTCTTGTTCCTCTCCTTGCCTGCATGTTTCGGTGGCGGAGTTTTTCTCAACTCGTGGGCGCGCTCGAATTCGTCCGCCAGTTGCTTCGAGTCCAGATTTTCGCGGATGTGGGCGAGGCGTTGTTCGAGTTTATGCAGCGCGTCGGCCAGATTCTTCTTGTTGGTGATGGCGATGTCACGCCACATCGAATACGGACTGCCGGAGATGCGCGTCATCTCGCGCAGAGCGCGTCCGCCGATATCGAGCACGGGCGCGTCGGGGCCGAATTCGTCGACCAGCGTGGCGGCGAGGGCGGTGGAGATCATCTGCGGCAGATGGCTGATCCAGGCGCAGATGCGGTCGTGTTCGGCGGGATCGACGACCGCGATTTTTGCGCCCATCTTCTCCGCGCAGTGGACGAATTCTCCGCAGAGGCCGGCGTGGACGTTCTGGCCAGGAAGCGGCGTAAAGAACCAGGCAGCGCCCTCGAAGAGATCGGCATCGGCAAACTCCACGCCGGCGTGTTCCTTGCCGGCCATGGGATGCCCGGCGAGGAATCGTTGACCGGCATTGCGCCCGAACGATTTCGCGGCGCGCTTCACGATTTCCGCCTTCGTGCTGCCTACGTCGGTCACAAGCGTTTTGGGAGGCAGCGCCGGGCCAAGACGAGCGACCAGATCGAGGATGGGGATTACCGGCGTCGCCAGCACTACCAGATCGCTGCCACGCACGGCATCGGCGGGATTGGTCGATCCGGAGTCGATTGCGCCGCAGTCCTGGGCACGTTCTAAGACGGGAGCCCGGTCGCAGCCGATGATTCGTCCGGCGAGTCGGCGCTTCTTCAAGGCGAGGCCGAGCGAGCCTCCGATTAAACCGGTTCCGATGATGGTGACTTGTTTGAAGGGCATGGGGAAAAGGTCGTTAGTCGCTTGTCGTTAGTCGTTCGCTATTCGCTGATCCCTGATCGCTTTTCGCGAAGTCATCAGTGGCAACAAATGATTCGACAACTTGCGAACAGCGAACGACGAATAGCGAACGACGAACAGCGAACCACGCGACAGCAGTTTACGCGATCTCGCGGCCGACCGCAGGGGCAATCATGCGGAGCTGGTCCATCAGCTTGGCAAACTGTTCGGGATAAAGCGACTGTGCGCCATCGGAGAGCGCCTTGTCGGGCTGGTGATGAACCTCGATGAGCATGGCATCTGCACCCGCTGCGGCGGACGCCAGAGCCATAGGAGCCACTTTGTCGCGGCGTCCGGTGCCGTGCGATGGATCGGCGGTCATCGGCAGGTGCGAAAGCTTGTGAATGATGGGGATGGCGGAAATATCCATCGTATTTCGCGTGTAGGTTTCGAAGGTACGGATGCCGCGCTCGCAGAGAATGATTTCGTAGTTGCCGCCGGCCAGAAGGTATTCGGCGGAACACAGCAACTCTTCGATGGTGGCCGCGATGCCGCGCTTGAGCAGCACGGGTTTGCGGACCTTGCCCAATTCGCGGAGCAGATTGAAGTTCTGCATGTTGCGCGCGCCGACCTGGAAGATATCAACATACGGCAGCATCAGCTCGATCTGCGAGATTTCCATGACCTCGCTAATCACCAGCATCTTGAAGTGATCGCCCGCCTCGCGCAGCAATTTCAGGCCCTCATGGCCGAGCCCCTGAAACGAATACGGAGAGGAGCGAGGCTTGAAGGCGCCGCCGCGAAGAATGCGGGCCCCTGCTTTGGCGATCAGTTCGGTTACGGCGAACAGTTGCTCGCGAGACTCGACCGAGCAAGGCCCGGCCATGACGACGATCTTGTTGCCGCCGATTTCGATCCCGTTGGCAAACTTGACGATCGTGCCTTCGGGACGGAAATTGCGTCCCGCCAGCTTGTAGGGCGAGGTGATGCGGTGGGCTTCCTGCACTCCGGGAAGCATCTCGATTTCGCGGGTGTCGAAATCGTGCGGGATACCGACGCCGCCGAGCACGGTTTGGCGCGCTCCCGTGGAGCGGTGAACCTCAAAGCCGAAGTGAACCAGTTGATCGATGACCTGCTGGATCTGGTCTTCGCTAGCCGAATCGTGCATTGCAACGATCATGGGGTCTCAATTCCTGTATTCCGAATCCGTCTATTCTTTGTGCGCCGTCTGCTCCGAGCCGGGAATGATTTCGTTCTTCTGGATGCTGCGCATCACGTCGATGATTCGTTCGTAAATCTGCGCCAAATCGCGTTCGGCCAAAGGGCCAGTGCTGCTGCGGTGCACATTGGCGATCACTTCGCTCTCGCGGTTCGGCTCGTAAATGGGCAGTCCGCGGTCGCGTTTCAAGCGTCCAATTTCGACCACGGCGGCTGCGCGCTCGTTGAGCAGCGCCGCCAGTTTGCGGTCGAGGTCGTCGACTTTCTTGCGCCAGTCGGAGATGTCCATAGAAAGCTGCTAGCTGCTAGCTCCTGGCCTCCAGCTAAGGCATTGACGGAAAAGCCGAATATCTCCGCGCCTTTAAGCCAGCAGCTAGAAGCTGGAAGCTAGAAGCTGCCTTACGAATTCTGCCACAGTTGCGGCTTCTCGTCCTGGGTTTTGTTCGATGGCGTGGACGATGGCGCTGCCGACGACTGCGGCTTCGGCGAACTTGCCGATGGCTTGGAATTGCTCGGGAGTTGAGATTCCGAATCCGACTGCTATTGGAAGCTTGGTGAAGCGGCGAACGCGTTTGACCAGAGATTGCGCGTCTCCGGTCATTTGCTGCCGCGCGCCGGTGACTCCTGTGCGCGAGATGGCGTAGATAAAGCCGGTCGAAACCTCGGCGATTTGCTTAAGGCGCTGGTCGGTGCTGGTGGGCGCAGCCAGGAAAATGGTTGCGAGGTCGTTCTTGCGGGCTTCGCGCAGATATTCGGCGGCTTCTTCGATGGGGAGATCGGTGATCAGAACGCCGTCGATTCCGGCGAGACGAGCGACCTGGCAGAACTTCGCGAGGCCCATGCGCAGGATGGGATTGAGGTAGGAGAAGATCACCAATCCGACGGATTGGGAATGTTCGCGGATTTCGGCGGCGAGTGTGAGCACGTTTTGGAGAGATGTTCCGTGCTTGAGGGCGCGCTCGCTGGCGCGCTGGATGACTGGTCCATCGGCGAGAGGGTCGCTGAAGGGAACTCCGAGTTCGATCACGCTTGCACCTGCGTCGATGGCTGCGAGAATCACATCGCGTGTGGTGACGAGGTCGGGATCGCCGCAGGTTATGTAGACGATCAGCGAAGGCTTGCTTTCGAAGTGGAAAGGCACAAAAGCATTGTAGATTGCGGAGGGCTCTTTGGAGTCGAGCGGAAACTGACTACGGTCAAGGAGTCAGACTCGATCGTCTTCAGACTTTATCTCCGGGAAAGTTCGCGGGATTCCCTATACGCGGTTTATTCGGGAAACTCTGGAACAGGCGGTTACGGCGGCGAAATAGGGAGTGAACGTGGGGAGCATTGCATTGCACTGCCCCACTCAAGCCAAAGGAAGGCCCCCGCCGTTTATTCAAGTTGATATGAGCCCCAAGAGAATGTGAGTTTAGGATCGCAATTCTTTCCTTTTACTTCCCACACCGTGTTGCCGGATGCTTTTCCGAGTATGTTAGGCATTGCCACTGCGAAATAGGAGCCGTCAGCCTCAGCCTTAGCGGTGCCGTGATTCTTCTCGCCGTAGCTCTCAGAATTCATAATCAATTCTTCGTTTGGCTCGAAACCACTTCCCTGAACGTAGGTCACTTCTCCCTTCGGAGTTCCTATGATTGATTCCAACCTGCAACCTTTATCGGTTGTTTCATTTGGGAAGGGGACGACCGCAATGAAACCCTTGAGCTGAGAGCTGTCATTTGAGACTAACGACAGACGCTTAGGCTCGGTCTTCCCGGCGAAGAAAACCAAGTCGATAGGGCTGTTGGGACTTTTCCCGCTGCAAGTACCCTTGCGGCCTGCACATATTGCCCTTCCATCCGAATCGAGGGTTACGCCGTCGATAAACCTGAGGACTTTACCGTTTATTTGGACCTGGAGAAGGTTGTAGGTCAGGTCCTTAGGCAATCCAGTCGTGTAAAGTTGATACGTTACAAGCGTGCGGTCCGAAGTTCGCGACCGCTTGACTTCCTCAGAGAGAGCTCCACTCCGGGGCTGTTCATGATCCTCCCGAAGTTTTTCTGAAGATTGGCGAGCCGCACTACCGCATTTTTCTGCTCGGCAGTCAAATCCTGGTCATTGGGGGATGACTTTTGAACCGTTTGGGGCACGACGTGAGCAGACAGTAACAAAAGACAAACCAGTCGTTTCATAAATATCCACCTGATCGTACGAAAGGCTACGTCGGCCGGTCAACTGCCGCAATCAGTCTAGCTTCAAATTCTCCCGCAGAATCCCAATATCCTTGTCACCGCGGCCGGAGATGTTCACGATCACTACTTCAAACTTCTTCATCTTTGGCGCGCGCTTGATGACCTCGGCAACAGCATGCGCGGATTCGAGCGCCGGAATAATTCCTTCGGTTCGAGCCAGCAGCACGGTCGCCTCCAGCGCTTCGGCGTCACTGGCGGGGACGTATTCGGCTCGGCCGGTGTCGTGGAGTTCGGCGTGCTCGGGGCCGATTGACGGGTAGTCCAGGCCGGCGGAGACGGAATGCGTCAGGGCGATTTGGCCTGACTTATCTTGTAAGACATACGAGTAAGTTCCCTGCAATACTCCGGGCGATCCTCCTCGGAAGCGGGCGGCGTGGTCGCCTAGAGTTTCTCCTCGGCCTCCGGCTTCTACGCCGATCAGTTCTACTTTCTTGTCTTTGATGAAGTCGTAGAAAATTCCTATCGAGTTTGAGCCTCCGCCTACGCAGGCGATGATTGTCTTGGGCAGCTTGCCTTCGGCTTTGAGGATTTGGGCGCGGGCTTCGCGTCCGATGACGCGGTGGAAATCGCGGACCATGGTGGGATATGGATGGGCTCCCAGCACGCTGCCTAGCAGGTAATGGGTGGTGCGCACGTTGGTGACCCAGTCGCGCATGGCTTCGTTGATCGCGTCTTTCAGGGTGCACGATCCGGAACTCACGCCTCGCACTTCCGCGCCCAGCAGCCTCATGCGGAAGACGTTGAGTTCCTGCCGCCGCATGTCTTCGGTGCCCATGTAGACGACACATTCGAAGCCGAGCAGGGCGCAGACGGTAGCGGTGGCGACGCCGTGCTGTCCGGCTCCGGTTTCGGCGATGACGCGGTGCTTGCCCATGCGTTCTACGAGCAACGCCTGGCCCAGGCAATTATTGATTTTGTGGGCTCCGGTGTGGAGCAGGTCTTCGCGCTTTAGGTAGATTTTTGCGCCGCCTAGTTTTTTCGTCAGTCGCGCGGCGAAGAAGAGCGGGGTGGGGCGTCCGGCATAGGTCTTGAGCAGGAGGTCTAGGCGCTTTTGGAATTTGGGATCGCGCTTGGCTTTTTCGTAGGCGCGCTCGAGTTCGTCGAGCGCGGCCATCAGGGTTTCGGGGACGTAGCGTCCGCCGTAGGGACCGAAACGGCCGGGGGAAGCGGTGATTGTCGATTTCTTACGAGTGATCGCCCTGGGTGCCGGGGTGGACGGGCGAGACGCCCGTCGCTCCACCAAATTTCTCGTAGGTGCCATTTCTTAGTCCGCCTTGTCCATCGCCCGTACGGCTTGCACAAAGGCGCGGATCTTCTTGGAATCTTTTTTCCCGGGCACACTTTCGACGCCGGTGGAAACGTCGACGCCCCAGGGATGGAGCACGTGAATCGCCTCCTGCACGTTGTCGGGATGCAAGCCGCCCGCGACGATCAGCTTGCTGATGCTGTTGATGATTCCGGCCCAGGGTTGCACGCGCTCCCAATCGAAAGCCTCGCCGGTGCCGCCGCGTTTTTCGGCGGTGGAGGAATCGAGCAGAACGCCGGAAATCACTCCGGGGCGAAAGCCGTGGGTTTCGAGAAACAGGTCGCCGTTCTTGGCGACGTGGATTTTGTGCACGCGTTTGCCTTTGTAGGCTTCGTCGGGTTCGACGAGTCCGGCGGCGACCGGATCCCATCCGACGGATTGTCCGGCGGGCACGTCAAACACTTTCGCCGGCCAGGCGCGGAAGATCGCGGGACGCTGCGAGCCGTTTGCGAGTCCCTGGTTTGCCATGCAGTGGAAGAGCGTTCGGCTGAAATCCGTGCTCTCGTCGCCGCTCAATTGCACGGTGGTAAGGCCGACGTGTTTGGCGATGTCGCGAACGTGGTCCGCCGTTTCGTTGACGAACACTCCGACCTTTTCGATTTGCTGGGGCAAGCTGGCGACGATCGAGCGCGCGGTTTCTGCGGTGACGTGGCGCGGGCTCTTCGGATAGAAGACAAAGCCCAACGCGTTCGCGCCGGCATCGCTGGCGTCGAGGGCGTCGTCGAGGGTGGTGATGCCGCAGATTTTGATCCAGGTCATGGAACAGTTGTCAGTTCTCAGTTGTCAGTTCTCAGTAAAACCGGCTGCTTACTGACGGCTGGGTTTGCTTCTTCCATCAGCTTCTTGAGCGCTTCGCCTGGGTGCTCGGCTTTCATCAGCGATTCGCCGATGAGGAATGCTTCGTAACCGGCGGATCGCAGACGCGCCAGATCGTGGCCGTTATGGATCCCGCTTTCGGCTACGCTTACGCATGCGGCGGGAATCTTTTTTGCCAAGCGGAATGCGGTTTCGAGATCGACTTCGAGCGTTTGCAGATTGCGGCTGTTGATGCCGATCAGGTCGCAGCCGGCATCGAGCGCGCGTTGCAGTTCCGGTTCGTCATGGGCTTCGCATAAGACGTCGAGGCCTTGTGCGCGCGCCATTGCGGCCAGCGCAACCAGTTCTTTTTGGTCGAGGGCGGCAACGATCAGCAGAATGGCATCGGCGCAATTGGCGCGGGCTTCGACGATTTGGAATTCGTCGACGATGAAATCCTTGCGCAGGCAGGGCAGGGAACTGGCGGCGGAGGCTTGGCGCAGGTAGTCGAGCGAGCCCTGGAAAAACGGTTCGTCGGTCAACACCGACAGGGCGGCCGCGCCGGCGCGTTCGAGATCGCGGGCGAGTTCGTAGGGTTTGAAATCGGATCGAATCAAACCTTTTGAGGGCGAGGCTTTTTTCAGTTCGGCAATCACGGCGAAAGCGGTTCCGTTCTGGGCTACGCGGCGAAGCTGGGCGCGAAATCCGCGCGGGGCGTGGGCGTTAGCGGCGCGTTCCAGGACTCGCAGGTCGCTCTCGCGCCGGCTTTGAGAAACGCGCTGGCGCGTAGCGGCGACGATGGAGTCGAGAGAGGCTGGCATAGGGTCGTTCAATTATACGGAAGCGGCTCGATTCGGGGTGGGCCGGGGAGATCGGGCAAACCTAGGCGTATGGATACGACAGACGGTGATCCACGGCATTGACCCGGCTTCCGGCAAGATGCTATAAACAAGTGCTTTGTAGCGAGGTGTGTAGCCCGCGCCGCGGTCTACGCGCCAACGGTACAAGTTTTAAGAGCGCGGCCAAATCGGCACTCCTATTTTATCGTTATGCCTGGACGGTGGAAGCGCGTTCGAGACTCGGTGAACAACACGCCGTGACCCCGAAGGATCTTTTAGGAGGATTTTGATGCGTACTTGGAACGCCAATGTTGCGTCCGTAGCAAGCCGGTTTGCGAAAATTTCGGCAACGCTTGCCACTCTGCTGCTTCTCACTGCCGGCTGCGCGCTGGCCCAACCTACGGAGGGTGGCGAGGCGGCTCTGAAACTGCCCGACCTTTCTTCGGTTTCGTTCCTCGGGATCGATGGGCATCGGCTGCTGATGATAGGGCTGCTGTTCTGCGTCTTCGGTCTGGGCTTCGGCATGTTTATTTACATGCGGCTGAAGAACCTGCCGGTACATCGCTCCATGCGCGAAATTTCGGAGCTGATCTACGAAACCTGCAAGACCTACCTGATCACGCAGGGCAAGTTCCTGATGCTGCTGTGGGCGTTTATTGCGGCCATCATTGTGCTTTATTTTGGCGTGCTGCGACATTTTGAGATTCCGCGAGTTGCGATCATTCTGATTTTCAGCCTGGTGGGAATCGCGGGCAGCTACGGCGTGGCGTGGTTTGGCATTCGCGTCAATACTTTTGCCAATTCGCGGACGGCCTTCGCTTCTCTGCCCGGCAAACCGTATCCGGTCTATCAGATTCCGCTGGAAGCGGGCATGTCGATCGGCATGATGCTGATTTCGGTTGAACTGCTGATCATGCTGTTCATTCTGCTCTTCATACCCGGCGACTATGCCGGGCCTTGCTTCATCGGATTCGCCATTGGTGAGTCTCTCGGCGCGGCGGCTCTGCGTATCGCGGGCGGCATCTTCACCAAAATTGCCGACATCGGCGCCGACTTGATGAAGATCGTTTTCAAGATTAAAGAAGACGACGCGCGCAACCCTGGCGTGATTGCCGATTGCACCGGCGACAATGCCGGCGACTCGGTGGGTCCGTCGGCTGATGGCTTCGAGACCTATGGCGTGACCGGCGTCGCGCTGATCACCTTTATTTTGCTCGGCGTGAAGGAACCGACGGTGCAGGTGCAGTTGCTGGTGTGGATCTTCGTGATGCGCATCATGATGCTGGTATCGAGCGCGCTGGCCTACTTCATCAACAGCGCCATTGCCAAGGCTCGCTTTGGCAACGCCGATCAGATGAATTTCGAAACGCCGCTTACTTCGCTGGTCTGGCTCACTTCGATTGTTTCGATCATCGCCACTTATATTGTTTCGTATTTCATCATCCCGAACCTCGGTGGCGACATGACGCAGTGGTGGAAGCTGGCTTCGATCATCTCCTGCGGAACGCTCGCCGGAGCGCTGATTCCGGAACTGGTCAAAGCCTTTACCTCGGTGGACTCGCGGCACGTGGAGGAAGTGGTTACGTCGGCGAAAGAAGGCGGCGCATCGCTCGGCATCCTGTCTGGCCTGGTCGCCGGAAACTTCTCGGCGTACTGGCTCGGCCTCGCGATGGTGGCTTTGATGTCGGTTGCCTATCTGTTTAGCGGAATGGGGTTGGCGATGGCGGCAACCATGATTGCCGCTCCCGTGTTTGCCTTCGGCCTGGTTGCCTTCGGCTTCCTGGGCATGGGGCCGGTGACGATCGCGGTCGATTCGTATGGTCCGGTCACCGACAACGCGCAGTCTGTTTATGAACTTTCGATGATCGAGCAGGTGCCGAACATCAAGGCGGAGCTCAAGAAAGACTTCAACGTCGATGCCAATTTTGAGCGCTCCAAGGACTTGCTGGAAGAGAACGACGGCGCGGGCAACACTTTCAAAGCGACCGCCAAGCCGGTGCTGATTGGAACGGCCGTAGTGGGCGCTACGACGATGATTTTTTCCATCATCATGGCGCTGACCAATGGGTTGACCACAAATGTGGAGAAGCTCTCGTTGCTGCACGCCCCATTCTTTTTGGGCCTGATCACGGGCGGCGCGATGATCTATTGGTTCACGGGCGCATCGATGCAGGCCGTGACCACCGGAGCCTATCGCGCGGTCGAGTTCATCAAAGCCAACATTAAACTCGAAGGCGCAACCAAAGCATCGGTCGCTGACAGCAAGAAAGTCGTTGAAATCTGCACGAAGTATGCGCAGAAGGGCATGTTCAACATCTTTCTCGCGGTCTTCTTCGGGACGCTGACGTTTGCCTTTGTCGAGCCGTTCTTCTTCATCGGCTACCTGATCTCGATTGCGATCTTCGGNNGCCACGGTGATCGGCGATACGGTGGGCGATCCTTTCAAGGACACGTCTTCGGTGGCCATGAATCCGGTCATCAAGTTCACGACTCTGTTCGGATTGCTGGCGGTGGAGTTGGCCGTCTCGCTGACCCGCGACCAGGGCACTGGGCTGACGCACGGCCTGGCGGTTGCCTTCTTCGCGGTGTCGGTGTTCTTCGTGTACCGGTCGTTCTACGGGATGCGGATCAGTTCGGAGTGAGGTTCGAACAAAGGGCCAAAAGAAGAAACGCCATCCAGCACCGTGGATGGCGTTTTTATTGTCCCTGTCAGATTCCCGCTGCTAATTCGAAGTCGTTAAATTGCTCCCGGTGCCAACTGGCTGCCGACGGAACTCAGCAGTTTTTCCGCCGCTTCTCCGGGGTCCTGGCTGGCGAAGTTTTCGTCCAAAACGAGCAGGGAGACGGCGGGATCGATTTCCTCCAACGCCTTGCGGGTCGGCTTGCCATGCACGGATTGCATGCGTGCGGAAACGACCACCAGCTTTGCCTTGGTTGCCTTGAGCAGGATGCGGGCGTCGTCGACGGTCGCGGCGGTCAGGGCGTTGTATCCGGCGCTGCACAGGACTTCGCGCAGGAACGTGCCCACATCGGTCGACTCGCAAACGCAAAGCATGCGCGGGCGCGCGTCGCCTTTTCCGCGCGAATAGCGCGAGCCTAGATAGGCGGCTGTGATCGCTTCTTCGACCGAATCGTAGGTTTCAAATTGCGAGAGCAGGTTGGTCATGGCCAGCGTCTTGAGGATTTTGGGAGGGACGCCGCTGAGTTTCAGGTCTCCGCCCTTGGCGCGCGCGGCTTGCACCAGCCGCACCAGGGCGCCGAGTCCGCTGCTGTCGACGAACTCGACTTGATCGAGTTGCAGCACGACGTCGCCGTACTTGACGACGGAATCGCCGACTTGAGCGTGCAACGTATAGACTTCGTTCCCAGCCACGATCCGTCCGTGGCATTGCATGACCAGCACATCGCCGACGGGGCGGCTTTCCAGGCGCAATTGCATCCCGACTCCTTGAATAGCGAAAGGGTGATTAAATCACGGATTGGGCTGGGGTGGAAGTGGAGATCGGTTGATGAGGGCTGCCCCAGCCAGCGTTCCAGGCAGCCGCAACCAGCGCAATGTAGCCAGCCTTCGTTCGGGCCGGAACATCCTAGCGCCCCACCGTGGCCGCCAGTGCTTTGAGTTGGAAGTGAACCCCCGTCTTCTTCTGAAGACAGGAAACAATCTCGAACAGGTGTCGGGCGTAAGGATTTCCGGAAGGGCCGAGCATCCGCATCAGGCTCTTGGGCGAGTGATTTGTGATCGCCGCCAGTTCGTGAAAGCCGATCGTAGCGTTGATGTAGTCGCGCAGGATTGTCTTTCCGGTGTCGACGTCGCCTGCGAGAAAACTCTCCACCCCTTCACGAAGAAGTTCTCTGCGGAAAGCGGGATCGCGTTGCGCTCTGGCGCGGACCGTTTCTTTGAAATCTCTGGTCAAAGCCATCACTTTTCTCCTAGTTTCTTCCGTCGTTTGTAATCCAGCCATCTTTCGATTGCGAGGTTGATGTCCCTTTGCTGCCGCCTCTTCGTTCCGCCTCCCAGAAGGATGATGATCTGGTCCCCGTCCCTGCCAAAATAGACCCGATAACCGGCGCCGAAGTCGACTCTGCACTCCGCTACTCCGGAACCAACAGCTTTCACGTTGGAAAGGTTACCCTGTTCCATGCGGACGACTGCGGTCGTGACCTTCGCTGCTGCCGGAGCGTGGAGATCGTCAAACCATTGCGCATAGGAGACATCTTCCCTGCTCATCTTCGTATTGTTTGGCGACAGGCAAGGGCGCCTAGGGGAGGAGTGTGACGCAACTATAATGGTAACAGTTGTGGTACCAACTGTCAACGACCACGCATAGCTAGGGCGGGCGAGGGCGCCCGCCCTACACGTGCACAACTTACAGCTGACTCATCTTAGCTAAGAACTCGCTGTTACTTCCCGCTTTGGCTAGGCGCTCGATCAGCAGCTCCATGGCTTCTACCGGGGACAACGGGTTTAGCACTTTGCGCAGGACCCAGATGCGCTGCAAGTCTTCTTTTGGAATCAGCAGCTCTTCTTTACGTGTGCCGGAGCGCTGGATGTCGATGGCCGGGAAGGTGCGCTTGTCGACGAGCTTGCGGTCGAGGATGATTTCGGAGTTACCGGTGCCTTTGAATTCTTCGAAGATCACGTCGTCCATGCGCGAGCCGGTGTCAATGAGAGCGGTGGCGATGATGGTGAGCGAGCCGCCTTCTTCGATGTTGCGGGCCGATCCGAAGAAACGCTTGGGGCGCTGCAATGCGTTGGAATCGACGCCGCCGGAGAGGACTTTGCCGCTTGGCGGAACGATTGTGTTGTAGGCGCGGGCAAGGCGGGTAATCGAATCGAGCAGGATGACCACGTCGCGCTTGTGCTCGACCAATCTCTTTGCTTTTTCGATCACCATTTCCGCGACTTGCACGTGGCGGGCGGCGGGCTCGTCGAAGGTAGAAGAAATGACTTCGCCCTTGACTGAGCGCTGCATGTCGGTGACTTCTTCCGGGCGCTCATCGATCAGCAGCACCATCAGCACGACTTCAGGATGATTGGTGGTAATCGAATTCGCCACGTTCTGCAGCAGCATGGTTTTGCCGGCGCGCGGCGGAGAGACGATCAGGCCGCGCTGGCCTTTGCCTAGAGGCGTTAGCAGATCCATGACGCGGGCGCTGATGTTCTCGCGGACGGTTTCAAGCTTCAACCGTTCCTGCGGATACAAGGGCGTCAGGTTGTCGAACAGGATCTTGTTGCGGGCCTCGTCGGGCGACTCGAAGTTGACCGCCTCGATCTTGACCAGCGCGAAGTATTTCTCGCCCTCATGGGGCGGGCGCACCTGTCCGCTGATGGTGTCGCCGGTTTTCAAGTCGAACTTGCGGATCTGCGAAGGCGACACGTAAATGTCGTCGGGGCCGGGCAGGTAGTTGTAGTCGGGCGAGCGGAGGAAGCCGTAGCCGTCAGGGAGGATCTCCAAAACACCTTCGGCGAAGATGTGTCCTTCTTTTTCACTTTGCGCCTGCAGGATCTTGAAGATGAGGTCCTGTTTGCGGAGGCCGCTGGCGCCGGGCAGCTCCAATGATCGGGCGATCTTGGTCAGCTCGGTAATGTTTTTTTCTTTCAGTTCTGCGATGGTCATAGGTACCTACGTGGATTGTTTTCTTCGGAAAGGATTCTCGTTCCCCGGCTGGGGGGTGGGTTTGCTTTGCCGCCGTGCGGGCACACGGCGGAGCTGCTAAGCAGCTCGCCGTTGTGCTTCGGCAAAGTTCTCGGGTTCGCTCAAAATGTCATGACGTTCCGCATCGGCGATTTTGTCAAAAACATCGTTCATGGTTTCCTGGATGCGGGTGTTCGGCCGGTGAAACTTGCGAGTTGCCTTCGAAGCAAGCTGGCACAGCATGTACCGGTTTCGCAAAGTGTGGAGCGCGTCAAAAACTCGATCGGAACGCATGGTCGGTGTATCTCCTTAAAAAATAATAACTTACGCTTTAGTCCCGTCCTCTGGCCAGAGATTGATCGTCGATTTCGGTCAGCCCAGCCGCGCATTTCGGGCTAGGTTTAAAGAGACTTGCCAGAATTACTCAAGTAGATGCCCCGCCTATCCCGAAAGTTGCTCAATTCTTAAGGAGTTCCACAACGCCGGGCGGAGGTTCGTCGGGACGGGCAGAACCTGCTCTTATGTCCTGAGAACGCCTAAGTATAACAAGGCTCTGGGGAAGGTCAAGAAGAATCTGCGGGCGGGGTTACCCTCCTAGCACCCGCTGTAAAGTATTGATCCGAAGCTACTTAATAGCGGTCAGGCGCTTCGACAGGCGCGACTTATAGCGCGAGGCTGTATTCTCGTGCAAAACGCCCTTCTGGAT
>PLUW01000011.1 GCA_003162935.1 Acidobacteriaceae bacterium | reverse complement strand
GGCCTCCCTTGTACAACTCTTCTCGAACCTTCGGATCTTCCAAATGTGTTCCGCTCACCAGTTTGTGCGCCAATTGCTCGGGCGAATCCTTACCCAGCATCTTGCGCACGAACGCGTCGTCGGTTCCCAGATCCCGCCGAATCACGGTGAAAGACAATGTCAGACTCAATTCTTCCAGATCCTTATAAACCGGGGCCGCAGCCGACAACTGCTGCTGCACGTTGACCAATGCTTGATCCGTATACCCGGGCAGGCGTTCCCGGTTGGGCTTAGTGCGCTCGGAGGCAGCCCGCACCAGTGTGACTGCATCGCCAAGCAGACCCGATCGGAAGGTGCTGCCGTTCAACAAACTGTTGCGCACAAAGAGCTGCGAACGCACTTGCTGAACTTGTGCGATCTCGTCCCAAGCCGGGAGATACGCGGCCAGCTTCGCGTCCGCTGCCGTGGCGGCGCGCAGGTGTTGCTCTTCCTTTACCTTGGTGCCAAAGAACTGCGGATCGAGTAAGGCCTGCTGCCGGCCAAAGTAAACCTTGAAACCGTTTTCCAGGAAAAACAGATCATCGCTGGCCTCGCGCGCCTGTTGTGGCCCGCGAGCGATGAATGCTTCCAGTTCTCCGCGGCGCTCGGAGATTTCCGGAATCCGGTTGGGATAGAGAACGTCGCGCTCGAAAGCCAGTTGCGCTTCTGTCAGTTCACGGAACGTGCCGCCGGGGTTCCCGGAGACAAAAACCAGATCGCCGTCTTTGGTCCCGTTCGCGCTCCAGTGCAAGTAATCCTTGGTGATCGCAGGCTTGTCTCCCTCATACGCACGCAGCACGCCGATGTCGTAATCAAAGCGCGGAAAATTGAAATTGTCCGGATCGCCACCGAATTGCGCCACTGAAAACTCCGGCGCAAACACCAGGCGCACGTCGTTGTAGCGTTTGTACCGGTACAGATCGTAGACTCCGCCGTGGTACAACGAAACCACGTCGCAACGCACACTCCGATCCGATCCGCAGCTTTGCTGCAGTTCCGCTTCTTTGGCATGGAGCGCTTTGTTGGCCTCGTCGCCCGTCTTGCCGGCCATCGCACCCTGCACGTCCTTGCTTACATCGCGAATCTCAACCAACTGATCGAGCTCGAAATCCGGGCATTTTTTCTCTTCGGCCGGCGTCTTCGCGGAATAGCCGTTCTCTTCCAGATTCTGCTCCGGAGTCGAAATCTGCTCCACGCATCCGACGACACAGTGGTGATTGGTCATCACCAATCCCTCGGGAGAAATGAACGACGCCGAACACCCGCCCGCGATACGCAGCGACGACAGGCGTACGTGGTCAAGCCAGTCCTGCGAGGGCGTGAAGCCGTATTTTGTCCCCACGGTCTTGGACGGAAAATTGTCGAAAGTCCACATGCCCTCTTCCGCTTGCGCCGCCTGCGCGAACACCAAACACACCAACGACACTCCCGCGACCAGCGTCGCGAGCTTCGATTCCAGCTTTCTCATGATTGCGTCCTTATCAAAAATAGTTGCGGGTACCCCAATCAAGCGGAATGCACGATTCTTCCGCCAACGATCGTGGCCACAACCTTCCCCGTCAGCGACCAACCATCGAACGGCGTGTTTTTCGATTTTGACCGCGACTTGGCGGCTTCGAATGTCCATTTCTTCTTCGGATCGAAAATAGTAACGTCTGCAATCGATCCGCGCACCAGCGAACCACGCCCGCGAAAATCGAAACACCGCGCCGGACCGGCAGTGAACAGTTCCACGATGCGCGCCAGCGGGATGTGCTTCTCGCGATGCAACCTGGTGATCGCAAGCCCCAGCGCCGTTTCCAATCCCGTGATGCCGAACGCCGCGCGCTCGAATTCCATTTCCTTTTCATGCGCGGCGTGCGGCGCGTGGTCGGTGGCGATGGCATCGACCGTGCCGTCGGCGAGCGCAGCCAAAATGGCTTCCAGGTCAGACTTCGAGCGCAGCGGCGGATTCATCTTGTAATTGCTGTCGTAGTCGCGCATGTCCTCGTCGGTGAGCGTGAAGTGGTGCGGGGTTACTTCGCAGGTAACGCGCGCTTTGGCGCGCCGGCCGCGGCGCACACTCTTGAGCGCGTCGCCCGTCGAAAGATGCGCTACGTGCAGGCGGGCGTTGGGAATGTGCATGGCGAGTTGCACGTCGCGCTCCACAACAGACGCTTCCGCAGCCGCCGTCATGCCGCGCAATCCCAAGCGGAACGAACGCGCCCCCGCGTGCATGCAGCAATTCTCGGTCATGCGCGTGTCTTCGGCGTGTTGCACCACCGGAAAATTCAGCTCTCCGCCGAGAACCAGCGCCTCGCGCATGATGCTGTCATCGAGGATGGGCTTGCCATCGTCGGTCACCGCAATCGCTCCGGCGGTTTGCAGCGCGCGGAAGTCGGTGAGCGTAGCGCCCTTGCTGGCGCGGGTCGCGGCCGCAATGGCAAACACATTGACGACCGCGCCGCGTTCCGGCTGACGAAGCCATTCGACCCACTCCACCGAATCGACCACCGGAACCGTGTTCGGCATGGTGCAGACCGAGGTAAATCCACCGGCGGCAGCGGCGGCCGTGCCCGTCGCGATCGTCTCTTTGTGCACCTGTCCGGGCTCGCGCAAGTGCACGTGCAGATCGATAAAGCCGGGAGCGACGACGAGTCCACGAGCATCGAATTTCTCGTCCGCACCGCCCTTGATTTTGTTGGGAGCGGCGACTTCGGCGACGCGACCATCTTTCAGCAGCACGTCCATCGGCGCGTCGATGCGCGCCACCGGGTCGATCAGATGGCCGCCTTTGATCAGAAGACTGGTTCGAGTTTTTTCCGGACTCATCGCATCTTCCCCATCGCCCGTGCCAGAATCGCCATGCGCGTGGGCACGCCGTTGTGCACTTCCTCCAGGATGCGCGCCTGCACGCCGTCGGCGATTTCGCTCGTCAACTCCAGCCCCCGAATGATGGGACCAGGATGCATCACGATGGCATCCTTTTTCGCCATCTTCAATCGAGCCGGAGTCATCTGGTAGCGCGCAATATATTCCGGGAGGTCGATTTTCATTCCTGCCAAGCGCTCGCTTTGCACGCGCAACAGCATAATCACATCGGTGCCGCGCAAGGCGTCCTCGATATGGCGGGTCACGCGCACGCCGGGCGCGAGTGTGGTCGCAATCTCGGGCACGAGTTCGGGCGGCCCGCAAAGAATGATCTTGACGTCGAATTTGCTTAACAGGTGGCAAGCCGACCGCGCCACTCGGCTGTGAAAAATGTCGCCGACAATCGTCACTTGCAGACCTTTGAAAGTCTTCTTGTTGCGCAGAATTGTGTAGGCGTCGAGCAGCGCCTGCGAGGGATGCTCATGCAGTCCATCTCCCGCGTTGATCACGGGCACGTCGATATGTTGCGCCATCACGTACGGCGCGCCGGCATTGGGGTGGCGGATGACGATGATATCGGCGCCCACCGCCCGCACCGTGTATCCCGTGTCGAGCAGCGATTCCCCTTTTTCAATACTCGAACCCATGGCTTGGATCAGAACGGTATGCGCCCCCAACGATTTGGCCGCGATTTCAAACGAACTCCGCGTACGGGTGGACGCCTCGTAGAAAAGAAGCATCACCCGCTTGCCCTTGAGCAGGGGTCGCGCATGGTCCGGATTCATGCGCCGGGCAAACTTCAAGAGCTTCAGGATCTCGGCTGCTTCCATGTGCTCGATGCCGAGCAGAGAACCGCGCGCTGGATTCATAAGGGTCTCCACAAACACCGTCTACGCTGTCGTCTGCTGCCTTTCCATCAGCAGGACTTTCTCCGCGTCGTCGACCTCGCGAAGTTTAACCTCGATAATCTGATTTTCCGTCGTCTGCACCGTTCGCCCGATGAACGCAGCCTCAATCGGCAACTCGCGATGGCCGCGATCGATCAACACGCACAACTGCAGGCGCTTGGGGCGCCCCACGCGGAACAGCGCGTCCATGGCGGCGCGGGTGGTGCGGCCGGTGTAGAGCACGTCGTCCACCAGCACCACCGACTTCCCCTCGATGGGAATTTCCATTTCGCTTTTGCGTACGACGGGCTTGGAGTCCAACGTGGAAAGATCGTCGCGGTAGAGGGTGATGTCGAGCGTGCCGACCAGCACGGGCTTCTTCTCGATGCGCTGAATGATTTTCGCCAGCCGTTCCGCCAGCGGAACTCCACGACGCCGGATTCCGACCAGCGCCAAATCGTCGATGCCGTTGTTCTTTTCGAGAATCTCGTGCGCCAGCCGGATCAAGGTCCGCTCCACCTCGGAGGCGGACATCAACTGCGCTTTCTCGTGGATCTCGACGGGACGCCCTGGCGTGCGTGAACTCATGAACGCTGCATCATACGCGCGCGGATCAGCCCAGAGCAAGGGCCGAGCAGGAGTCAATCGTCCGGTATCACCCGCGAGGCTTGCGGGGCCGCATCATCACCGAACCTAGCGCTCCGCCAGCGGAGGCAAGGGCCACGGCAACGATCATCACAAAGAATATAGTGAAAATCAGCCCCGCCGGAGTGAACAGGCTCCGGATGCTGGCTTGAATGTCGGGAATCGAAGCGTCGGCCCCGACCGAGTGCACAAACCGCGTCACCGAATCGATGTATTCCTGCTGGTGGTGAAATACGAAAATCCAGAGGGTGAAAAAAAACGACTGAATGGCGACCGCCACAACTCCCGCCGCTCCTCCAATCCGCGCGGCCAGCGCGGGAGGAAGCAGCAGCCCACTATCGCGACGGTAAAAAAACACCGCCAATGCGCCCGCCACAACCAGGGCGAGAAATGGAACCAGCATTCCCAGGAAAAAGCCCAGCACGCCGGCCTTGATCGCAGCCCGCGCGCCGATTCCCCGGTCCATCGCACCGCCAGTTCCGCTGCTCCCCACCAAATGCCTGGATGGAAAAGATTCTGAAGTAAGGTCGTCCGACGCGGAACTCAGGCTGGCTGCGGCTTCCGGAGCCGCCACCTGCACGCGGATTTGCGGAGCGCGGCATTGCGGACAATACGGCCGCCCATCCTCGACCGTGGCTCCGCATTGTTGGCAGGGGTGTTCCACGTCCTTGAAGCTAGCGCACAACGAACCCAGAGAGCAAGGCCAGGGCATCGAGCGATTGCATCCGAGCGCTTCGCTTTGACGCTGTGGAAATGGGCCTGTTAAACTGAATAATTGTCATCTTATCTTTAGGCGAAGAAGGAAACCCGTGCGCGCAGAAACCCGGCACCAACTGAAACAAGACCGCTTCAGCAAGGTCACCATCGAGGCAGCGGAGAACGCCGCCCACTGGACGGCGGAACACCAGTCGAAAGTCGTTGCCGCTGTCATCGCGGTTGTGGTCATTGCCGCCATCGCCCTTGGCGGCTGGTACTACATCAGCCAGCAGGACGAAAAAGCCAGTTCGGAGCTCTCCACTGCGGTCCGCACCTTTGAAACGCCGATCCGCCCCGCGGGCGTGCCCGCGCAACCGGGATTTGAGACCTTCGCCTCATCGCAGGAGCGCGCCACCGCAGCGCGCAAACAGTTCCAGGACATTGTCGACAAGTATCCGCACACGCATACCGCCGATATGGCGCGCTATTTCGTGGGATTAACCTCAGCACAACTGAATGACAACGCGGCGGCGGAGCGCAATCTGCAGGAGGCGGCCAATTCTTCGAACGCCGATCTGTCGGCCCTCGGCAAGTTCGCCCTGGCCTCCGTCTATCGTGGAGAGAATAAGGACACGCAGGCGATCGATCTCTATAAGCAGTTGATCGATAAACCTACGCTCGTCGTCAGCAAGGCAACCGCTCAGATCGAACTCGCCGGATTCTACGAGTCCCGGCAAAAGGCGGACGAAGCCAAAAGGATTTACGAACAGGTGGCGAAAGAAAATCCCTCCACCGAAGCCGCATCGCTGGCCCAGCGCCGCGCGGCCGCGCTCAAGCAATAATTTCTAAGCGACGGTCTTTGCAGTGGCGAACCTTCGCAGGCACGCAATCAGCCGCTCGCAATCCTCGATCGTGTTGTAGACGTGCGGCGTCACTCGAATCGAGCTTCCGCGGATGCTGACGTACACCTTTTCTTCGGCTAGGATTTCGGGAAGTTCCTTCGGGACCGCTTCCTTCCTTCGCAGACAAAGGTAGTGAGGCGCGCGCAACGGCTCGGCGGGCGCGGAAAACCCCAACTCCGCCGCGGCCTGTGCCAGTCGCAGACTAAACCCGCCGGCTGTGCGTGAAATCTCGGCGACGTCCCACTCCAGCAGTTGCTTCATGGCGCGGACCGCCGCCGGCAGCAGCGCGAAGTTCGATCGCTCGCCCATATCGAAACGCCTCGCGCCCTTGTCGTAGCTCTCCGTGTACAAAATCAGGCTTGAGAAATCGCGGGCGTTGGCGCGCTGAATCCAATTCTCTTCCAGCGGAATCCCGTTCTGCCATTTGGGCGCGACGTAGAGAAACCCCACGGAATAAGGCCCGAGCAGCCACTTGTAGCTGGCAGCGACGGCGAAATCTGGCTGCACGCCATTCTGCACGTTGCCCACGCTGAAGGGGAGTGCCCCGAGCGACTGCGTGAGGTCGAGCACGAGTGCGGCGCCAATCTTGCGGCAAGCTTCGCCAATGCGGACGAGATCAAGCCTACCGCCGCTCGCCCACTGCACCTGCGGAAGCGCGGCAATCGCCACGTCGGCAGTGAGGGAATCGAGAACCGCCGCAGTCCAGTCGTTGTCTTCCGGCCACGCGACAATTTTCAGCCGCCCGCCGGTTCCCTCGGCGAGCCGCTGCCACGGATAGTAGTTGGACGGAAACTGCTCGGCGAGCACGAGAATACTCTGCCCTTTCTTGACCGGCAGATTCCGAGCGGCGGTCGCGATGCCGTAGCTGGCCGAGGGGACGATGGCGACGTCATCGGCCGAGCAGCCGAGCACTTGCGCGGCGGTCGCGCGAAACTCGTCTGAGCCTGTAAAGAACTTGTCGGGTGTGATTTCCCACGGGTGCGCTTTGCGGGCTAACGCGGCCGTTCCGGCGTCCACGGCAGACCTCATCAGCGGCGACATGTAGGCGCAATTCAGATAAGCGACGTCGTCGGGAAGGTCGAAGAGATGGCGCTGGCAGGGAATCATAGGCGAGCCTTTGGTTTTCAGTCTTGAGACTTGGCACTTAGTGTAGCAATTGCAAAAGGACTGCAACCTGACTCTCGCAGTGGATGAAGAGTCTGACCGAGACCCTCATGGGACCAGTTTGTCGATTGCGCCTTCCGCTAGAGGCGCCATCAATTTGTATCCGGCTTGGTTTGGGTGCAGGCCGTCGTTGGCCAGTTCTTTGCGGAGCAATCCGCTCCTGTCGACCATGGCGCTGAAATAGTCGAGATAGATGCAGCCTTGGGCGGCGCAGTAGGTCTTTAGCCAGCGATTCAATTCCGCAATCTTTTCCGGAGGACGCTGGGCGAAGAGGTCGTGCGATTCGGGGGTGTAATTATGGACCGGAAGCACCGAGGAAAACACGATAGCGATGCGATTGGCCTTCGCCAACTCCGCCAACGAGGTAAAATTCGCCTCGATGTCCTCGATTCGAGTTGGGCCTGTGTTGCCGGCAATGTCGTTTGTGCCCGCCAGGATCACCACGGCTTTCGGTTGCAGAGCGATTACATCTTGCCGAAACCGCACCAGCATTTGAGCGGTAGTTTGCCCGGAGATACCGCGGTTTATGTAGGGCTTACCCGGAAAATACTCGGCCAAGGGCCAAATGTCGGTGATGGAGTCGCCAAAAAACACGACGCGTTTTCCTCCAGGCGCGGGAGACGGCAAGCGCGCATTCTCGTCCCGGTACCGGGCCAGTTCGCCAAAGTCGTTCATATAAATGTTGACGCGAGAATTGCGCCACTGCTCAAAATGTGTCGGCGGCGATTGCTGAGGGATTGCCGATTGCGCACCGGCCGAACTGAGCAAGCTGGCGCACGACAGAACACCAACCCAGAATGCTCTTTGAATCATAGAGGCTCCACTTGGTTCCGCTAAAGTGTTGGTTCATCCAAGAATGTTACATCCCGTCATAACTCGGCCCGCCGCCGCCCTCGGGCGCAACCCACGTAATGATCTGATAGGGATCCTGAATGTCGCACGTCTTGCAGTGGACGCAGTTCGCGGGATTCAAGCTGATACGTTTGCCGTTGGGCGCGGCGGCATCGTCCACCATTTCGTAAACGTTCGCCGGACAAAAATTCTGGCACGGACTACCAAACTCTTTCACGCAACGGTCATTGCAGATGTTCGTGTCCTGAATCAGCAAATGCGCCGGCTGATCTTCTTCGTGCTTCGTGCCGGAATGATAGAGATCCGTGAGCTTGTCGAAGGTGAGTTTGCCGTCGCCCTTGGCGGGCCCGAGCATGTGCGCCTCCGGACCTCCATCGGCGGGCAGTTTCGCGATGGGCTCTAAATTTTCGTATCCAGCATGCGAAGGCACGCGGTTGCGGAGACCGCCGTCGAAAAGATCCTGCAGCAAGGTGTTGAACATGCCGGCCACCATGCCATTCTTGAATCCCTGATGGAAGTTGCGCACCGGCCACAACTCGTCGTAAATCCAGCTGGTTTCGACGCGGCGCTGGAACTTCCCCAAAATCGCCGCCGAGGCGTCGCCCTTCACCAGTGCCTCAAATGCCGTCTCTGCCGCCAGCATGCCGCTCTTGATCGCAAGATGAATGCCTTTCAGCCGCGCGGAATTCAGAAAGCCAGCCGAGTCGCCGACGATCATCCAGCCCTCGCCGCCGAGCGGCGGCAGCGACCACCATCCGCCATAGGGCAACGACTTGGCGCCGTACCGAATCATCTTGCCGCCCGCCAGTAACTTGGCAATCAAGGGATGCTGCTTGAAGGCTTGCAGCACATGCTGCGGGTCGAGCCGCGGATCGCGATAATCAAGCCCGGTAACAAAGCCAAGCGAGACGACGTTTTCTTTCGATCCGTACATCCACGCGCCACCGTATTCCTTCGTCGTTAGCGGATACCCCATCGTGTAGATCACTTCGCCCGCCTGCACGCGTCCCGAAGGAACCTCCCACAACTCTTTCACCCCCACGCCATACGTCTGCGGGTTGCGGTCTTTCACGAGGTCGAACTTCTCGATGAGCTGTTTGGTCAGCGATCCGCGGCTGCCTTCCGCAAGCACGACGACCTTCGCCTTCACGTCATAGCCCGGCTCGAAATTCGATTTCGGCTGATTCTGCTTGTCGACGCCCTTATCGTCTGTGCGCACGCCGCTGACGCGATCGCCGTCGTAGAGCAACTCCGATCCGGCGAAGCCCGTGAAAATCGTGATCCCCGCTTCTTCGACTTTCCCTGCCAGCCATTTCACGAAGCGGTTGATCGAGATGACGTAATTGCCATGATCCCGCAGCGGCGGAGGCGTAATCGGCAGCTGGTGATGGCCCGTGCGCGTTAGAAAATAAACCGCTTCCTTGTGGACCTCGGCGTCGAGCGGTGCTTCGCTCTCGAATCCCGGCAGCAGTTCTTTCATCGAGCGCGGATCGAGCAGAGCGCCCGAAAGGCAGTGCTGTCCCGCCTCGCGCGCCTTTTCGAGCACGTAGATATTTTCCTTGCTGAGCGGGGCGTCGGGATGGCGGGTGTTGTGGTCGTCGATTAGCTGGGAAAGGCGCAGGGCGCAGGCCATGCCGGCGGGTCCGCCGCCGACGATGACGACGTCGGCTGGCATTTCGGGATGCTCGACGTTGGGGAGAGGTTTGCGGAAGATCAGCATGGGAAACCGGCCTTTGGCGATTCGCTCTTGTCTTGTCTTCCAGCTTTGGAAAACCCTCCATGATACGGGAAAGTCCTGCGGAATCAACACGGATTCCGAGTTGTACGTACAAATGTTTCACGTGAAACACTTTGTAGAGGTATATCTGTGTGTATAATTATGTACATACTTCAGAGGATTTTTCGCATGGGCAGCGTTACGGGTCGGTTGAGGTGGTGGACCCGCTAAGGGGCTAGTAGCGTTTGGGCCTTGGCTCTCAGCCCAGGGAGCTTGGTGACAGAGGCGAAATCAAAAAGACCATGGCGCGAGCGGTTGGCAGCGCACCCTTCGACTCCGCTCAGGGCAGACTTCTCGAAAGACGCGAGAAGTGCGGCACTCCCCATTGGAATGGTGTGCGATATCTAAGGACCAGTGCTCGTGAGCTCGTGTCCCGCAGCGGTGCGGCAGCCCGCAGCAGACCTGGTTGTTGAGATACTCGGTTGAGATACAGTTGGGAGGGTATGCCGTCCCTGACGGGACTCGAGCTCCACTTCTGCTTCCCCGGCACTTACGTGCCTGGCTTTCCTGTTGCGCCGGTCGCGGCTGGGCTTTCCCCGCTCAAGGCAAAA
>PLUW01000060.1 GCA_003162935.1 Acidobacteriaceae bacterium | reverse complement strand
CTTAATAGTAAACATGTAAGTTAAGAAGAACCCGCCGCACCAGGAAGCCTTCCCCCCACTCCAACTACAATCAAACCATGCCTGCACCCGGAACTCCCGGCCACAAACGAATCCTGGCCCTCGATGTCGGCTCGAAACGCATTGGCGTGGCCGTCACCGATCCGCTCGGCATCACCGCGCAGGGCTTGGACACCATCCAGCGTCAGAACAAGCGCCGCGATCTGGAAGCCCTTGGCCAAGTGCTGGCGAAGTATGAAGTCAGTGAGATCGTGGTTGGCCTGCCCCTGCGCCTGAGCGGAGCCGAAGGCACGCAATCGGAAAAGATGCGCACCTTCGCCGACGATCTGCACGCGCATTTCGGCCTGCCCGTCCATCTGTGGGACGAACGCTGGACCTCCACCGAAGCCAACCGCCTGTTGCGCGAAACCGATCTCTCGATCAAGAAGCGCGGCCAAGCCGTCGACCGCATGGCCGCCATCTTGATTCTTCAATCCTGGATGGGAGCCCGCCAATCCCGATGACAGCACTTGTATGGAACCGCGGGGAGCCCCGGCTGCACCCGTCGTTGATCGCCCAAAAGAAGTAGGCCGCTGAGTTCTTGTACCTCGTGAAATCTGCTTCGACGATTACAAAACTATTGACAGTAGTCGCGTGCACGGCGTAGCGTTGGGCAACGAATTTCGTGGGTCTCGACGCGGCCCCCTGGGCTCTCATCGAGCACGGGTTCCTTTTAACGGGGTTCATCCATAAGACGCAAGTTTCAGAACGGGACGAGGGTAGAAGTGTCGTTCTGTGATTTGTACGGCGCGTGACATTGAATTTCTGTCTTCCTCAGTTCGGTATTTAACCCAGGTTGTGAATTGCCTTAGGAGGCAACTGTTATGGGGACTAAGCTTGTGCGGTTTCTCGCAGGTGGCTGCTTTCTGTCATTCGTGTTAGTGGTCGTGTGTGCCATGCCTGCGGCAGCGCAGAGCGTCTCCGGTGAAAAGTCGGCGCAGAGCGCCCCCGAGAAATCAACACCCGCCGCAGCGCAGAGCGCTGACCGGGAAGATAAGGAAGAATTCGAAGGCGCGGACTTCCTCCGCCGGCGGGCAGAGTATTTTACCCGCCAGCGTGCGTACCCGCAGGCTCACATTCCGGCTGGCGCACGTCTGCGGGCGCTCGACGAGCTACATGCTATGCCGCTTTTTGGGACAGGGCCGCTCGCGACGAGCGCCTGGACACAGATCGGGCCGAGCAAGATGCTGCCGGGGCAGCCATATCCATTTTGGGGGTCCCCGTCGGACTCGGGGCGAGTGACCGCGTTGGCGGTTGATCCCACCAACAAGGACATAGTTTATTTGGGCGCGGCGGAAGGGGGCCTGTGGAAGTCGACCAATGGCGGCACGACCTGGACTGCCCTCACCGACAGCCAACCCTCCCTTGCCGTGGGCAGTATTGCCATTGACCCGACCAATTCGCAGACCATCTACGTGGGCACCGGAGAGGGAGACAATGCTACTGGCGACGGCTATTACGGCGCGGGCATCCTGAAGTCGACCAACGGGGGCAGCACCTGGACTCAAATGGGCGGTAGCTATTTCGCCACGTGCTCCGCGGGTCAAGGGTTACCTAGCAACTTTGCCGGCTCTTATATAAATTCGCTTGCGGTAGACCCTGGGAATAACCAGGTTGTGCTCGCGGGTAATTTTTTCTGTCCGTATGGGAATCAGGGCGTGTACAGATCAGCGGATGGAGGCAATACCTGGACTTATGTTCTCGGCGATCCAGCCAACGGTACCGTTGCCGGCAGCTCCGTAGTTTTCGTGGGCAGCAGCGGGGTCGCTTTTGCCGCGTTAGCGGGTCCCTTCGCGGGTGGCGATACTGCGGGTGGCGTTTACAAATCCACCGACCATGGGCAAACCTGGACCCCGGCCAACGGGACGGGTTCGAATGTGTTGCCCAGCGGGACCAGCATGGGTCGTACTTTGCTGGCACCGGCGCCTTCCAATCCCCTCGTCATTTACGCGGTAGTTATCTCTCCATCTGATACCTTCACCGGACTCTACAAAACCGTCGATGGCGGCAATAACTGGACTCTCACTACCGCTCCGAACTTCTGCACCACGCAGTGTTCCTACGATATCGCGATCGCCGTTTCGCCCACGAACGCGAATATCGTGTACGCCGCCGGGATCTACACCTTCGCCACAAATACTTCGCCAGGCGTGGCGACCACCGTAATCGGCTCTACGAATGGCGGTGCGACTTGGACCCCGGTTGGTTCGGGTACCGGTACAGGGACAGCCGGAGTTCATACCGACGCTCATGCCTTGGCGTTCTCCGCCGATGCGACGAGGCTTTACGCCGGCAGTGACGGCGGAGCGTGGAAGACCGCGGATTCGGCAACTCCGGCAAACCTCAATTGGACTGGGTTGAATGCCGGCCTTTCGACCGCCCAGTTCTATCCGGGTTTTGCTTATGACGGCGTGGGCGATTCCATCGGAGGTACACAGGACAACGGTTCTATAACTCGCACCTCGGCTGCTGGCGTCTGGACCAATACAGCGTGCGGGGACGGCGGCTTCAGTGCGATTGATACCACCACGAGCCCGTATACGTTCTATACCGCCTGCACTTACAACCAGGGCATCAACATGACCACCACTCCTACCAATTATCTGTCATGGACGGCAATAACAACCGGAATCAACAACACCGGACCCAATGCCGACCCGGCCCTGTTTATCCCGCCCATGGTGAAAGACCCGACACTCCCCAGCACGCTCTACTACGGGACCAACCAGATCTATCAAACCACCAACGCCGGAACCTTGTGGGCTTCGATTTCTCCTCAGCCGTTGCCGGGTAGCACGGGCAACATTTCCACGATTTCGATCGCGCCCGGCGGCACCGCGACCAGCGGGATGGCCTATGCGGGAACAACCGATGGTCAGGTCGTGGTGGGTACAAATAGCGGGGGCACGTGGACATGGACAAACGTCAGTAGCGCTGGCTTGCCTGCTCGCTATGTTACCCACGTTGCAATCAACCCCACGAACCCCGCCACCGCCTACGCCACCTTTTCGGGTTTCTCCGGCTACAACGGCGATACGCAGGGGCACGTATTCTTAACCACGAACACTGGCGGGACATGGACTGATATCAGTGGGAACCTTCCCAACATACCCGTCGACGATTTAGTCATCGATCCGCTGATAGCCAATACCCTCTACGCCGCTACGGACATCGGTGTCTTCGCGACCAACAATGGCGGCATTACCTGGAGCACCTACGGGACAGGCTTGCCCAACGTCGCTGTGCTCGGTCTGACGCTGGAGCCAAACACCAGGAAACTGGCCGCCGCAACCCATGGACGGAGCGCGTGGATAATTGATTTAGCCCCGGCGTCCGGTGCGGCGACTCTAACGCTTTCACCCGCTGCTCTGACGTTTGCGCCTCAGCTGATTAACACCCCCAGCACTGCGCAGCCGGTGACGCTGAC
The DNA here is from genome assembly GCA_003162935.1 of Acidobacteriaceae bacterium. GTDB lineage: Bacteria > Acidobacteriota > Terriglobia > Terriglobales > Acidobacteriaceae > Acidiflorens. The sequence continues at coordinate 7,620 of PLUW01000060.1, read as the reverse complement.
GGTTACGGGTGCTGTGCCGCTGTCGATCTCAAGCATTACCGTCGACGACAAAGCCTTTGCCGTGTCCAGCACTACCTGTGCCATGGCGCCTGCCACCAATGTGCCCGGGGCAAGCTGCACTCTCAACATCACGTTCACGCCTGGGACGACTGCGCTAAATAACAGCGCGATCCACCTTAAGGACAATGCCACGGGCGGAGCAACCAATATTGCTGTCCAGGGAACGGGTACCTGGTCGACTGCAACACTCTCACCGACTGCCCTCACGTTTGCGCCCCAGCTGATTAACACCCCCAGCACTCCGCAGCCGGTGACGCTGACGGTGACGGGTACTGTGCCGCTGCAGCTTTCAGGCTTCTCCTCCGATAGCAGCGATTTTGTCGTAACTGGCACCACCTGTTTCTCGACCAATGCACCCGGCTCGAACTGCACTGTCAGCGTCACGTATACGCCCGCGACGGCTGGCCTCAAAAACAGCAAGATCCGCATTAACGGTAGTTTCACGGGCGGCAAGCTTGATCTTCCCGTGTCGGGAACGGGTACCCAGGACTCCATAGCCCCGAGCAGCCTCACCTTCAACTTTACCTATCCTCAACAGACAACCGGCTCGCAGAATGTCACCTTGACGAATGCCGGCACTACCGTGATTCACATCACGGGCATCAGCATCACCCCAGACTCACTCGGTCTCGGTGAGTTTACCCAAACCAATACTTGCGCTGCGACGCTCGCAGCTAGGGCTTCGTGCACGGTCACCGTAACGTTTACGGGCTTACAATTCGGCACCGATACGGCCAACCTTCAGGTTACCGATGACGGCGCCAATGGTGCGCCTGAGTTGGTGCCCCTGACGGGGACGCAAAACTAGCGGGGACAGAACCTCCCGCTGGTAGCCAGTAACGCGGTTGAAAATCGAGGGGCGGTCTTCGGACCGTCCCTCGACAGTCAGTTACCGGCAACTCGGAAGTGATTTTTGAGTGAGCGCCTGTGAGGGCTGCGCCCCGTCCCCGCATGGAACCTGAAAATTACGAGGCCAGGTCGGCAATTTCCGGGAAGTGCAGGTTGCACTTGGTCAGCGCCTTGGTGAGCGCCTCTTCAATCAGGCTCTCGTCGCAGTTGCGCGAGATGGCAATCTCGCTGACCAGCAAATACCGCGCCCGCTCCAGCATCTTTTTTTCGCGGAAGGAGAGCGACTTGCCCTGGCCTAGAATCAGCAGGCTCTTCAGCACCGCGGCCACGTCCGGGAGCGAGCCGGTGCGCATGCGATCGGAATTCTCTTTGAACCGGTCTTTCCAATCGGCCGCGTTGATGCATTCACCGGTCGAAAGGTAATTGACGATCTTCTCGATCTCGCCGTTGCGAACTACAGGGCGCATGCCGACGCTGCCGACATTGGCGAATGGCACCGTCACCTTCAAATTGCTGGATGGGATTTTCAGGAGGTAGAACTTTTCGACGGTGGTCCCCATCGTCCGGCTGCTGATCTGTTCGATGATTCCAACGCCGTGGTTAGGATAGACGACCTTGTCGCCAATCTGGAAAACGCCGATTGCGCTCATCGAGGGGCCCTCGCCCGAGGGAACGGAGAACTACCTCCAGTCTAGATGACCGCCCCGGTAAAGGCAACACCACTCGGCCCGCGAGCGGAAAGTAGCGGCCAAACTCGGATCGCCGGGATACGGCAATCTAAGTATCTGTAATTACTACACTTATGCGTCCGTTTTGCCCGCAGTGCATGGTCAGGCCAGAGCGTTTGCCCTTCGCCGCACCTTACCAGACACGGCAGGCGTTGGCCGGCATCATGGGCTGGCCAGTTTTGCAGCCGAAGGCCTGGCCGAATTCGGTCATGTTTTGCACCACTCCGTTGACTCGGAATTGCCGGGGCGAATGGGGATCGGTCTGCACCTGTAAGCGGAGCTGTTCCGGACGGGTGCTGCCGCACCAGGTTTGCCCGTGACCCAGGAAGAACTGTTGCAAGGGCGTGTAGCCATCCTGCTTCGCGGTGAGGTCGATGCTCTTACGCTTGGCATCGGCGAGAAAGGCGATGTAGGCGAGCCGGAGACCGCCGTTGTCGGCTGTATTTTCACCCAAGGTCAGCTTGCCATTCACCTTCACGTCGTCGACGGCGACGAAGCTGCCGTATTCCTTGACTTCGCAGTCGGCTTTTTCTTCGAATTTCTTCGCGTCTTCCGGGGTCCACCAGTCCGAGAGATTGCCATTGGCGCCAAACTGGCGGCCTTCGTCGTCGAAGCCGTGGGTGAGTTCATGACCGACGATGCCGCCCACGTGCCCGTAGTTTTCGGCGTCCGTGGCTTTGGGATCAAAGAACGGCGATTGCAGGATGCCGGCGGGAAAATTGATGTCGTTCATGCTGGGGTTGTAATAGGCATCGACGGTCGCGGGGCTGATGCCCCATTCGCCGCGATCCACGGGCTGTCCGATCTTGGCGAGTTGACGCCGATTCTCGAACTCGACCGCGCGTTGTGAGTTGCCGAAGGCGTCGCCGCGCATGATGCTGAGCTTGGAATAATCACGCCAATGGTTGGGATAGCCAATCTTGTCGGCGATGGCGTGCAGTTTTTCTTTCGCCTTGACCTTGGTGGCCGCGCTCATCCAATCCAGAGTGTCGAGGTCCTGATCCATGGCGGCTTCGATATCGTGCACCATCTGGACCGTCGCCTGCTTGCTGGAAGGCGGAAACTGTTGGGTGACATACACCTCTCCCAGAGCTTCACCTAACGCTCCGTCGGTGGCCTGCACGCAACGCTTCCAACGGGCTCGCTCTTCGGGTTGTCCGCCCAGCTTGCGCCGATAGAAATCAAATGCCTCGTCGGCGAACGGCTTGGGCAGAACCAGGCTGTCGGTGGAGTGGATTAACTGCCAGCGCAAGTACGTCTTGATGGTGTCCAAATCGGTCGCCACCAGCAAAGCGTTCATGCCCTTGAAGAAGTCCGGATTGGTGACGTTCAACTCGGAGACGGGTGGAATGCCTGTGGCTTTGAGGAAGCGGTCCCAGGCAATCGCGGGCGCCAAAGCCGCCAGCTGCGATACGGGCATCAAGTGGTAAATATTCTTGGGATCGCGTTGGGAGGTGATGTCCATGGAAACCTTGGCCAGAGCGGTCTCCAATGCCATGATCTTCTTCGCATCGGCAGCGGCAATGGCCTCGGGTTCGCCCATGAGCTTGAGCATGTTGGTGATGTGCTGCACATATTGGGCGCGGGTTTTTTCGGCGACCTCGCCGGTGCGGAAGTAGAAATCGCGCTCAGGGAGCCCCAGGCCGCCTTGGTCCACAATCGCGATCTGTTTGCGGGAGTCTTTGAAGTCCTGTTGTTCTCCGAAGTTGAAAAACGCGGTGACGTTGATCAACTGATAGTGCGCGAGAAGTTCGGTCAGTTCGTCCTTGCTGGCGAGAGCGGCAATCCGCGAGAGCTCCGGTTGCAAAGGCTTGAGTCCGTCCCGGTCGATCACGTCCGAGGCGGTGCAGGAAGCGTAGTAGTCGCCGATTTTCTGTTCGTTCGGGCTGCGCTTGGCACCGGCGGCAGCGGCGCTATCGAGCATGGTATGAAGAATTGTTTCTGTGTACTCGGCCACCATCGCGCCCGTGCCGTATCCGGAACGATCATTCGGAATGGGATAGAGCTTGCTGAAGTTGCCGCAGGCGTACTGGAAGAAATCGACGCAGGGGTCGGCGCTGGTGTCGATCAGATCCTTGTCCAAGCCGGGGAGAAGTTGCGGGGACTTGTCAGCGTTAATTGCGGCAGAATTCTGAGCCTGGGCCAATAGCACCGTGGTGAACGCCAAAGTCAGCGCCGAGAAAAGTATGAGTACCGTGGCTATGCGGGTTGAGGTTCGTCCAGTCATCCTTAGTTCCTTTATGCCGATTGGCGTGTCGTTCGCACGATTCTGGGGACGGAACAGATTATACCCGCACGCGCAAGAGTGGAGATTCATGGGGCGGCGCGGCAACGATGAATCGAGGCGTAAGCATTTTTGGGGGTTACGCGGCGATCTAACCCGGGATATAATGCTGGTAGCTGCTATGCGCATGAACGGCTACATTTTGCCTTTTCCGACGTGCTGGATCGAGGGACGCGCTTGTCCCCGCCGGTATCTTTCGGTTCTGCCTTCGCATGTGCGCGCCAATCTCTTCGGCAGCGACTAATTTCCCTACCCTACATTGCTCCGCTAATCGCTTTTAGCTTTTAGCTCCTAGCCCAAGCAGCATATATCTCTGTGGACGCTGCTCGAACTCCGGCCAATCGCCACTGAGAATTTGAGAACCGAGAACTACCAGGAGGATTTCATGACCACCAAGACTTTGATTGCCGGCCCCAAGCTCAAGACTGCCATCCCCGGCCCCAATGCCAAGCGCATTCTGGCGGGCGACGACAAATATATTTCTCCTTCCTACACGCGCTCGTATCCGATGGTTGCCAAGCGCGGCCGCGGCATTGTGGTCGAAGACGTGGATGGCAATGAGTTCTTCGACTTTTCCGCCGGTATCGCCGTGACTTCGACCGGACATTGTCATCCGGAAGTGGTCGCCGCCATTCAGAAGCAGGCGGGCGAATTGATTCACATGTCGGGCACCGACTTCTACTACGAGGGCATGGTGACGCTGGCCGAGCGCCTCTCGAAGATTATGCCCATGCCGGGACCGCACAAGGTCTATTACGGAAACTCCGGCGCGGAAGCCGTCGAGTGCGCTCTGAAGCTGGCGCGCTATCACAGCAAGCGGCAGCACATGATCGCCTTCTTCGGCGCTTTCCATGGGCGCACCATGGGAGCGCTCTCGTTGACGGCGTCGAAGCCGCAGCAGAAGCGGCGCTTCTCGCCGCTCGTGCCCGGCGTGACCCACATCCGCTATCCCGATGTGTATCGCGGCTGCGCGGGTGGTCCGCAGGATGCCGACAAATTCGCGCTCGGTTGCGCGCGCTACATCGAAGACAAACTGTTTAAGACTATTCTCGCGCCGGAAGAAGTCGCCGCCATTTTTGTCGAGCCGATTCAGGGCGAAGGCGGATACGTCATCGCTCCGACCATTTTCATGCAGGAATTGCGGCGCATCTGCGACAAGCACGGCATCCTGCTGGTGGTCGACGAAGTGCAGAGTGGCGTCGGCCGCACGGGCAAATGGTTTGCGGTTGAACACACCGGCGTGCAGCCCGACATCGTTTGCATGGCGAAGGGCATTGCCTCCGGCATGCCGCTGGGCGTCACCGTCAGCAAGGCCGAGCTTATGGACTGGGTGCCGGGATCACATGCGTCGACGTTCGGCGGGAACCCGGTGTGCATTGCTGCGGCGCTGGCCACGCTCGACGTGATCGAGAAAGAAGGCCTGCTGCGGAATTCGCAGGAGGTCGGCGACCACATGCTGAAGCGCATGGCCGACTGGCCGAAAAAGCACAAGATTGTCGGCGACGTTCGCGGACGCGGCCTGATGATCGGCGTGGAAATTGTGAAAGACCAGAAGACGCGGGAATACGGTGCCGCCGAACGCGATCGCATCGTGGAGTTGGCCTTCGAACGCGGTGTGCTGTTCCTGGGTTGCGGTCCAAGCACGGTTCGCATCGCGCCGCCGCTCATTGTCGCCAAGGACGAGGCGGACGTCGCCATCGACGCGCTGGAAGAGTCGATTGCAGTGGTGGAAAAAGGCGCGTAACTGCGGCGCCGAAGTTGATGCACCGCTGGGTGGAGACGGGGCGATCCCCGTCTCTATCTTTTTGGGGGATGAACGTATGGGAGACAACACGCTGCGCGAACTTACCTACGGCAAGGGTGCTCACGTCGATCCGGTCGCTTGCATTGAAGATATCTCGACGGAGCTTGCCACCCGAACCGTTGCGGGCTATCCGCACTCCATCTGGCAAATTGTGGAGCACATGAATTACTGGATGGAGTACGACCTCGGCAAGATCGCCGGAGAACCCCGCCTGTATCCTGACCAGGCGATCGAAAGTTGGCCGGCGCATCCGAGTTCGGCGGCCGACGGTCGCGGGGTCGAGGATGCCTGGCAGGCAACGACGCGGCGCTTCACCGATCTGCTGGTGCGACTTGCCCGGCTGGCGGAATCCGACGCGGCGGAACTGGAACGAACGGTGCACAATGTGGGCGCGCCGGTTTTTTCGCGGGAATCCACCGTGCATGCCATGCTGTGGCAAGTGGCGGCGCACAACAGTTATCACACGGGCCAGATTGCATTGCTCCGGCGCCAGCTTGGCGCGTGGCCTCCGTCACGAGGCGGCGATACCTGGTGAGTCTTGTGAGAGAAGTGCAGGAACAGTGCGCGCGGCGAATTGTACCGAACGCGTGGTGATGCCAGTCACATAACGCAGGGTGCGGTCGAAGCTAGGGTGAAGATGGGGAGCTTCGATGTTCGCCGGACGCTTGACGCAATTCACACTTCGCGCACTGGATTGGCTGACGGCGCGCACGCTTCCACCGGAAGATACTCCCGAGCACCACCGAACCGGCCGGCGTGGCGAAGAAGACGCGTATTTCTATCTGCGGCGGCGCGGCTACACGATTATTGCCCGCAACTACCGCTCGCCGCATCATCGCGGCGAACTCGATCTGGTGGGCTGGGACGGCGACGTCCTGTGCGTCATCGAAGTGAAAACTCGCACGGCGCGTGACATGAAGCCCGCCGAAGCCGCCGTGGATCGCGAGAAGCAACGCGAGTTGTCGCTCGTCGCCCGTGACTTTCTGCGCCACATGCCGGCGTCGTGCCCGTGGCGGTTCGACGTGCTCGCCGTATACTACGATCGCGGACCCAACCGGCCCACCTTCGAGCTGTTTCAGAATGCGTTTCCAGTGTCGTACAATCGTCGGTTCTCAAATTCCGGGTTTGCCAGCTCTTACTGAAAGGATTTAGTACGTGCCTGAATTAAGAAAAGACCCCATCGTCGGCCGGTGGGTGATTATCTCCACGGATCGCGCCAAACGGCCCACCGATTTTGCGCGCGAGGCGGTGAAGATCAAGGGCGGATTCTGCCCTTTTTGTTACGGCAATGAGAGCAAGACGCCGCCGGAGATTCTGGCCTACCGCCCTAGCAACGGGAATGCGGCGCAGAAAGACAGTCCGGGATGGACGGTCCGCGTGGTTCCGAACAAGTTTCCGGCGCTCGGCATTGAAGGCAGCTTGAATAAGCAGGCCGAGGGCATGTTCGACAAAATGAATGGCATTGGCGCGCACGAGGTCGTGATCGAGACGCCCGACCACAATGCCAGCCTGGCCATGCTTCCTGCGAAACGAATCGAAGACGTTTTGTGGGCCTTCCGCGATCGCATTCTCGATCTCAAGAAGGACCGGCGCTTCAAATACATTCTGCTGTTCAAGAATCACGGAGAGGCCGCCGGAGCCTCGCTCGAGCACTCGCACTCGCAGTTGATCGCGCTGCCCATTGTGCCCATCTACGTGGCCGAGGAACTACAGGGAGCGAAGCAGTATTACATCTATAAAGAGCGATGCGTGTTCTGCGATGCCATCCGGCAGGAAACCGAGAATGGGAGCCGCGTGGTGGCGGAGAACGAAGATTTTCTGACGATTGCCCCGTACGCTCCGAGGTTTCCCTTTGAGACCTGGATACTCCCCAAGACCCACGAGTCTGCCTTCGA
>PLUW01000065.1:25683-26920 GCA_003162935.1 Acidobacteriaceae bacterium | reverse complement strand
TTTTGCCGGTTCCGGGAGGTCCAACCAGCAGCACGCCTTTGGGGATGCGGCCGCCGAGTTTCTGGAACTTCTGCGCCTCGCGCAGAAACTCGATAATCTCGTGAAGTTCTTCCTTCGCCTCGTCCACGCCCGCCACGTCTTTGAACGTGATCTTCTTCTGCTGCATGGAGAGCANNCGCCTTGTTTCCGCCCGTCTGCATCTGACGGATCATGAAGAACCACAACGCGCCCAGCAGTACCAGTGGCGCCAGATTCAGCAGCCAACTGGGCCAGGTGCCGTTGCTGATGTCCTTGAAGCTGTACGGCACACCCTTGTCCGTCAGCTTCTTGTACATGTCGGGGTAATTCGCCGGCACAATCGAATGGAAGGGCGCGTCGGGGTTCTTGAATTTTCCCTTCACTTCCTGGCCAATAAACGTGACGTCGTGGATATTGCCCGAGTCCACTTCCGACAGGAATTCAGAAAACCCGATTTCTTTCTCTTTCTGGGCGTTGCTGCCGGTTTTCACCACCTGCCAGAGCAGGAAGGCCGAGACCACGATGACCCCCCAGAAAAGAACCGTCTTGATTGTTGAATTCACCGAAAACTCCTCTTGAGTGCAGCCCTACCCGCCAATAAACAGAAACCGCCTCTTTAACGGGATTAGATGCCGGAGGCGGAAATTCGACTGGGATAAAGACCGCTGCTTTATTCTAGACCTTTTCGCAGGAAAACGGAGAGGCAAAGGTTGGGTACAGAAGTCACGCGCCAAAACGAGGATTGGAGTCCTGTGAGGGCACCGAGGTCGTCGGCCCATTGCTCCCCAAGCGCCGGTTCTGCACCTGGCGGATCATGAAAAACCACAACCCGGCCAAAAGAACCAGAGGAGCCAGATTCAGTATCCAGCTCGGCCAACCTTGTTCGGTTGTTTCCTTGAACCAGACATCAACCCCGTGCTGCTGAAGAGCATCCAGCATCGCAGTCTGGTTCGCTGGCGCAATGACACGAAAACTGCTGCCTTTGGCATCCAGCCCGGTCACTACGCTGCCGACAATCGTAACCGAGCTGACCTGACCGCTGGCGACCCTCGCTAGGAAATCGGAATAGCTAATCGTGGGGACGACCCGAGCAGTACTGCCGGACTTTACCGTCTGCCAGAGCAGGAAGGCCGAGACCACGATCACGGCCCAGAAAAGCACGGCCTTGCCGACACTATTCATAGGAACTCTATTTACGTCGTTGCTGCCACATACGGCA
>PLUW01000065.1:0-25651 GCA_003162935.1 Acidobacteriaceae bacterium | reverse complement strand
CATCAGAAACTCGCTGGTCACGCCCGAGTGCACCAGTCCTTCGACCAGCAGCACATGCTTGCCGGCAATGGCCAGTTCGTGGCTAAAGAGAATCTCAAGCAGTGGAGATTCGCCCTGCTTGCTCTGCTTGTAGATCGGCTTGATAAAGGCGCACGTGACCGGAACATCGACCGACCGCACCAGATCGGCCATGAAGAGGAAACTGTTCTCGAGAATCCCGAGCGCGACCACCGTGCGGCCGCGATAGTCGTCGGAAATCTGACGACCCAGTTCCCGGACTCGTTTCTGAATCTGGTCGGCCGAGATGACCTGGCGCAACCCGGCATTCGGCAAAGCGTTCATAGCGGAAGTGGCGCCTCCAGCGTGAGAGGTCAAAGGTAAGAGGTCAGATTAAAGAGGTTACGGCGCGGATTTTCACCTTTGCAATCTGACCTCTGACTTCTGCATTCCCGATCTCATCCATCGCATGGTACATCATAGACCAATCTCCCGAATCCAAATCGCCTGAGCAGCCCCTGGCGGGGCCTGAAAGGCCGCCGGTGCCGCAAAGTCGCGCACCCAGACCAGTCCGCATCCTTCGGCCGTCGCGACCGGCCAGAGCTTCTTCCGGGCCCCGGTCGCATGCCGATCGCCCAGCAACTCCTTTACCTTTTTTTCCGTCGAAGTATGTGCCGGCCAGTAACGATCTCCTGCCCGCCAGTTCCGAATCAGAAATTCCGCCGGCATGAGTTCCAGGTTCAGCAACTGCCCGCGCTCCCGCTCGGGAAATTCACCGGTATCGATGACTTGGGCTTCGATGCGAACTCTCAGTTCCGGAATCTCCACCGCGCCCGGCACCGGTAACTTGTACTGATAATCCGCGGCCGCCTCCCTCCCTTTGTAGGCTTCCGATTCCAGTAGAAGTTCCTGCCGCCCGCGCCGAAGGTTCCACCCGGACGACATCTCCATTTTCCTGCCCGCTGGTTCGCCAGCCAAATCCAGCGCGTCTTCGATCAGCCGGAACGAAATCTTCAAGTCCGGCGCATTCGCCTCGAGCCAGGCACGCACCTGCCGCCGCTGCGCCGCCAAGGGAAACGCTAACAACCGTCCCACATCAAACTTCGCCCGAGACGCAGAAAATGCCGTGTACTGGGTACTGGATACTGGGTACTGGGTACTCGGTTCCCAACACTCCTCTTCCGCCCGCGCGATCTCCGCCAGTTCCCCCATGTGCTCGATGGCGGCTTCGCCAAATTCTTCCGCGATGATGGGCAACAGCCGGTGCCGCGCGCGATTGCGAAGAAAAACAGTGTCCAGATTCGACGAATCTTCCCGCCAGACCTGCCCGCGTTCGCGAAGAAAGTCCGGCAGTGCGGCGCGTCGAAAACCCAACAGGGGGCGCACAACCTCGCCCAGCGCGCTTCCCTGTTGTTTGAAGACGATCCGCGGATGAATGCCCGCGAGTCCCCGAATGCCCGTGCCACGAAAAATGCGCAGCAGAATCGTCTCCGCCTGATCGTCGAGAGTATGCGCTGTCGCAATCTTCGTGACGTGCCCTTCTCGCGCCAGCCGGCGAAAAAAATCGTAGCGCAGTTCGCGCGCCGCCGCCTCGATGCCCAAGCCCGCACGACCATCCACGGGCGCGTCACAACCATGGAGTTCCAGTTCGTGCTTCCGCGCCAGTTTCGCGACAAATTGCTCGTCCGCGTCCGACTCATCGCCACGCAACTTGTGATTGACGTGCGCCACCGACAGCACAATTCCCAACTCGGCCCGTAACTCCAGCAGCAGAACCAGCAAAGCCACGGAATCCGCCCCGCCAGAAACCGCAATTGCCACGCGGTCGCCCGCCCGAATCGAATTCTGCTTCCGGATTGTCTTCAATAATCGCTCCGCGAGACCGTGCACGAGGAAATGGTACCGGAACCAGTTCCCAGTTCCCAGTTCTCAGTTCCCAATGGCACCGGTTTTGCTGAGAACCGAGAACTGGGAACCGGGAACTGGCTTTCTGTTATGCTGTTCCGCAAATGTGGGGAGCTTACCGCTGGGCGGCTAGATGTTTGCTGTTGGTGATGCTCGTCCCGGCCTTTGGGCCGATGGCGATGCCTTGCGCTGCCCTGCCGCAGGCCATGCAGTGCATGCGCCGGCCCATGTCTGGACAAGCTGTGACCGGACAGCCTGCGATGCCATGCCATCACGCGATGGCGCACTCGAATCCGCCGCAGCCCGGAGAGTCGGGGGCATCGTTTCACACCGGAAATGATGGCGACTGCTGTCGTCACCACTGCTGCTGCGGCGCTACAACTTCTGAGTGGACACGGCCCACCGCCAGTCTGCCGACTTTTATCAGTCTCGCGATTGAACTAGCTCGCCCGTCACCAGACGCGGTTCTCCGCTCCAGCGATGTCTCCCGCCAAGATTCGGCCCGCGCCCCGCCCTGCAGCGAGTCCTCGTCCCGAACCCTGAAATAAAGTTCTGATCCGAGCCTCGGGCTGGCGCCGACAAGTGTCGTTTGCTGGCAACCCGTAGCTCCGTTCAGCCCGGTACGCCGGCAATCACAAAGGACTTATCAAGACATGACTCTCTTCAAACTGCTCGCCTTCGCCACTTTGCTCTTCATTACCTCCGCCGCCTTCGCCAACGATTACGGGGCCGTTCGCGGTGTTGTCCACGACCCGCAGCATCGCCCCATTCAAGACGCCATGGTTATGCTCAAGGCCAAATCGTCGGAGTGGTCCAAGAGCGTCACCACCGACGCCAGCGGCCAGTTTCAACTCAACGCTGTTCCGCTCGGCGAATACTCCGTCAGTGTCGCCAGTCAAGGCTTCGCGCAAACTGCGCAAAATGTCATCGTCATCTCGGGATCTGTGCCGGTGGTTCATTTTCAGTTGCAGGTCGCCATGGCGAACGAAAAGGTCCTCGTCTCCGACACGCCCGCCGTCGTCGCCACCGACAGCTTCACTCCCACTACGCTCATCAGCCGTCTCGACATCGAGCGCACTCCCGGAGCCGACGGCACCAACAGCATGGCGATGATCACCGACTACGTCCCCGGAGCCTATGTCACCCACGACATGCTCCACATGCGCGGCGGCCACCAGACCACATGGCTCCTCGACGGTATTCCGATCATCAACACCGCTATTGCGCAAAATCTCGGGCCGCAGTTCGATCCCAAGGATCTGGATTACGTCGAAGTCAATCGCGGCAGCTATAGCGCGGAGTTCGGCGACCGCACCTACGGAGTTTTCAACGTCGTGCCCCGCACCGGCTTCGAGCGCAATAACCAAGCCGAGATCACCGTCACCGCCGGAGACTTCTACCAGACCGACGACCTCTTCAGTTTCGGCAGTCATACCGACCGCTTCGCGTACTACGCCAGCGTCAATGCCAATCGCAGCAATCTCGGCCTGCAGCCGCCGGTTCCCCAGGTTGTGCACGATGCCGTGAATGGCGTCGGCGGCTTCGGGTCGTTCATCTTAAATGTTGACCCATCGAACCAGCTTCGCCTGATGACGTCTCTCCGCCGCGACTATTATCAGATCCCTTACGATCCCAATCCCAACGATATCGAGAACCAGCTTTACTCCAGCTACGGTGTTCGCGATAACCAAACCGAACTCGATACTGGCGTGCTCTTCACGTGGCTTCACACTTTCAATTCCCATCTGCTAACCACGGTTTCTCCCTTCTACCACTACAACAGCGGAGACTACGCCAGCGCTCCCAACGACATTCCCATCGCCACCACCGAAAACCGGGGCTCCACCTATGTCGGGGGCCAAGCCAGCTTCGCCGCCAACTACAAGATGAACGATTTGCAGGTGGGGTTCCTCAGCTTCTACCAGCACGATAGCCAGGCCTTCGGCCTCATCTTCAACGACGGCAGCGGAAACTCGCCCTTCAACATCAGTGAGAGCCCGACCGCCAATCTCGAGGCCTTCTATATCGACGACCGATTCAATCCCTTTTCCTGGCTGACTCTCTCTGCCGGCCTGCGCCCCACGCGTTTCTCCGAAGGCAATTTTCCGGCCGGCTCGCCCGAGGCACCCATCTCCGAGTCCGCCATCAGCCCCCGCTTCGGCGCCACCGTCACCATCCCCAAACTCCGCTGGACATTCCGCGCTTTCTACGGACACTACTATCAAGCGCCGCCCATCGAAACCGTTTCCGGCCAACTGGCATCCCTCTGCGACCAGCAAGCGTACGCTTGCGCGTTTGAGACGCTCCACGGTGAGCGCGACGAAGAACATCAGTTCGGAGTCACCATCCCCTACCGCGGATGGATTCTCGACGCCGACACTTTCAAAACCGATGTCGCCAATTTTCTCGACCACAACAACATCGGAGCCTCCAACATCTTCTTTCCGCTTACGGACACGAGAGCCTTGATTCGGGGATGGGAACTAACCCTGCGCTCGCCCCGCATCGCGCATCGCGCCCAGCTTCACCTCGCCTACTCGAATCAGATTGCCGAGGCCGGTGGCGTCATCACCGGCGGCCTGAATAACACCGATGTCTGCTCGCCCAACCCGAACGGATCGTTTCCGTACCTTTGCCCGCTCGATCACGACCAGCGCAACACACTCAACGTCGGGGGCGACGTCACCCTCCCCTGGCGCTCCTACGCCTCCACCAACGTTTACTACGGGTCCGGATTCGACAACGGACAACAAGGTGTCGCCGGCTGGCCTTACCCGGGCGAATATCTCCCCGGCCACACCACCTTCGATCTCTCTGCGGGCAAGGATTTCGGCGAACGCTTCAGCGCTTCCGTGACCGCCCTCAACCTGACCAACCATCGCGTGATCTACGATGACAGCGTGACCTACGGCGGATTCCACTGGAATCTTCCGCGCCAAATCTACGTGCAGCTGCGATATCGGTTCCACTACTGAGCGCCAAGGAGCAACAAGGAGTAAATCGATGAGACTCGCCAAATTGCAGTTCGCGCTCACGCCTGTTGTGCTGCTGCTCACCTTATCCGTCGGCTGCAACCGCACCAAGAAATATCCGCTGCAAGGCGAAGTTGTCGCCAAGAATGCAGCTACGAACGAGATCACGGTGAACCACGGCGACATCCCCGGATTCATGCCCGCCATGGCCATGCCATACCGCGTCAAGGATCCNNCCAAGCGACTACTGGCTCGAAGACGTGCGTATCACCCGCCAGTCTCCGCGTCCGTCAACGCCCGCAGTTGTGCCGAAAATGGTACTGCCCGGTGAGCGCGTTCCCGACGCAGCGCTCATCAACCAGGATGGCCGCGAGATTCACTTCTCGGATTTCGCCGGGAGGGCCTTGCTCGTCACCTTCATTTACACGCGCTGTCCCATGCCCGATTTCTGCCCCCGCCTGAGCAGCCAATTTGCGCAAATTCACAATGAACTCAAGAAGAATCCCGAGGACTACGCCAAAACTCATCTGCTGACCATCAGCTTCGATCCGAAATATGACACTCCGCTCGTCCTGCGCAAATACGGCTTGGCGTATTTGGACGGCGACGCGAGCGGCTTTTCTCACTGGGACTTCGCAACCACAAACCCAAAAGACCTGCGCCGCCTTGCCGAGGCATTTGGCCTTCGCTACGAAGGGGAAAACGACCAGATTTCCCACGCCATGGATATTGTTTTAATTGCCCCCAATGGCACCGTGGCTCAGTACTGGTCCACAAATTGGACATGGACCGAGCTGATGGCGAGCATGCAGAACGCAGCTCATGTCACGGCCGCGGCCAGAAAAAAATGACTCAGCCCGGACGGAAGCGGTAAAAAGCCGGGCACCATAGTCCTATAGTCGAAGTAACTACTGGCGCTCGTCTTTGGGTGGGTATCATAAAAGTGTGCAAATCGTGGTCTCCCCCAATATCTTCCTACCGTAACGAGGACTTATGCCTTGGAAGTGGTTACTTGCGCTGATTCTGATTCTCCCGTTTGCGGGGATGGCATTGGGACAGACTGCCAGCAACGACGAGAGCGCCCCGACATCGCTCGCCGACGCGGCCAAGAAGAATAAAGACGTCTCGAAGAACAAGGCCAAGCGGGTATTCGCGGATGACGATATGTCACTGCGCAAGAGCCCCATCCCGGCGATTGCGCTGGAAGGTCCCGATAACAGCCAGACCGTGCTGGACGCGATCCACCAGTTCAAAAGTACCCACGATCCCGCCGAAACCGAGCGCGTCCTCCACGAATGGTACGACGAGCAAGCGGAGGTTCTTTCCGCCGCCATCGACGCCAACAACCGAATTGCCCAGCACAACCAGATCAAAATGGAAGCGGCACAGGATGGGTACGGGTACGGCGGCCCATACGGCAACTACGACGGCGACTACAATAAGTTGCGGCAGCGCCAACTGAGCGAGATGTGGGCGCAACGCAGCGACGCGCGCAGCAACCGAGACAACTGGCAGGTCGTCACCCGGATTCAGCAGGCATTCCTGCGAGTGCGTTGCGATGCGATCTGGAACCGCAGCAAGATGCCTTACGATTGGTTTCGAATCCGCAACGCGAACGGCGTGGGCACCTATTAAAGGACGCCCTGACCAAGCCTTTGGGGCCTCCGCGTTCCCCACTGTGTACCTGTTGTCGACGCTGAATCAGAGTTTCTTTTGGTGCGGAACTGCGACGCCGTTTGACGCTGTTCCCATACCCTCCGTATAATCCAGAGCGTCCGCACCTGACCACTACGCTGTGCCGTTTCGGCGTGAACAGAGCCGGGGATAGTCCGCGCCTAGCGTGCTCGTTGCGCCGGCTTCCAGGTCCATGTTTCAGTTCTGCGTGTCAGGCCGGTGTCTCAGGCCTGACGACTGATAGGCTCGGGTTACGATCGGTTTTCGTTGAGCCCAGCGAGCTGAAAGCTTACAGCATTTGCGAAAAATTCGAAGGAGTTCAAAGCACCCAATGATCTACAAGTCGATTTACAAGTCAAAAACCAGCAAGTTAATTCTCAACAGATTCGTGCGCCTCACCGTGGCCTCCGTATTCGGCCTCTCCCTCTTCGCTCTGGCCCAAGCCGCCCCGGCCGCGGGCGCTGCCACTGCGCCGGATTCTCCGTCGGCTGCCGCTGCCGCAGCATCAAAGGCTACGGGCACCAAAGTTGGCACCATCAACATCGAACAGGCGATCTTCCTCTCCAACCAGGGACAGCGCGATTTCGCCGAGCTCGCCAAGAAATTTGAGCCCAAGCAGAACGACCTCAAGGCCAAGGCCGACGAAATCGACAGCCTGAAGAAGCAGCTTGCTGCTCAGCAGGACAAGCTCAACGACGCCGCCCGCGACAAGCTGGTAAAAGAAGTCGAGACCAAGCAGAAGAGTTTTGATCGCTCGACGCAGGATGCGCAGGAAGATTTCCAGGCCCAGCAGGGCGAGATCGGAAATAAGATCCTCACCGTCATGGCTCCGCTCATCGTGAAATACGCCAGCGATAACGGCTATGGCATGATTCTGGACACCTCCCAACAGTGGCCCCGCGGCCCCGTGATCTGGTACGGGCCCGCCGTCGACATCACGCAACCCGTGATCGAAGCGTTCAACGTTCAATCCGGAGTGCCCGCTCCCGCTGCGGGCAGTTCGCCCACCAAACCCGTGAAACCGGTAACCAAACCAGCGGTGCCCGCGACTCCGAAAAAATAACGACACCGCTCAGGTAACTTCTGTTCCAACCGATTGATCAGGACCGCGTACAAACGCGGTCCTTTTTCTTGCTTAATTTGAGCGCCGAGCGTCATCGCCAAGGCCGTTTCTCCTCCTGCACGGGATCAAATCGCTCGCCGCAGGTGTCTGTATAGCTAACGGGCCCGTATCGGAGGACACACATCATGTTCAGCTCACTCGAAAGCGCATGGGACCAGTCCGTCCGCCGCGGATGGACCACACTCGCATCCTTCACCATGCAGGCTCTTGCTCTGAGCTTGCTGCTGGCAATCTCGTGGATCTGGGTTGGCAGGCCGCCGGAGGTGCGCTGGCTGCAGATCTCGGCGCCGGCGGCCTTTTCCCCGCTGGAACAGTCGGAAACACAACCCGCACGTGGACATCATGCGAATGCGACGGTGATCGTGCGGCGCCCAGGGCAGATCGTCGCGCCGTCATCGATTCCTCTTCACATTGCGCCCGTCAACGATGCGAGTTCGGAAGCAAGCGCAGATTCATCAGCGCCCGACCTGCCATGGACAGGTTCTGGAAGCGGCGGCACACCGCGTAGTGGCATACTCGACGGCTTCGGGGACATGCCGGTCGTTGCCCCCGTGCGCACAGTCGCGACCAAGCCGTTGCTGGTTTCGCATTTAGCGGAGGCCAATCTCCTCCACAGAGTGCAGCCAGTTTATCCAACCCTGGCGCGCCAGGCGCGCATCCAGGGCGCGGTCGAATTGCGTGCCATCATCAGCAAGACGGGGACGATCGAGAATCTGGTCGTAGTCCGCGGACACCCGATGCTAGCGCCGGCCGCGGTCGAAGCCGTCAAGCAATGGCGCTATCGCCCGTATCTGCTGAACAACGAGCCGATCGAAGTGGAGACCGACATCACCGTCAACTTTCTGCTGTCGGGCGGCTAAAGTCGGAAACTAACGTCACAAACTCGTATCACCGATTAACAGAACAGCGCGCCACGCTCGTTATAATCGGTGATGTGAACGCGCCACGCCCTGATTTGTCGAAGCTGGGTTTGTCAAAAATGGATCTGTCGAAGATGCCCGAGAGCCGTTCGTTGATTCTCGACGGCCGAACTTGGGCGGAAGTTTCCTTAACTGCGTTGGCCGCCAATTTCCACTCCGTACAGAAACATGTCGGCCCGGGAGTCACCATCTGCGCCGTAGTGAAGGCCGACGGCTACGGCCATGGAGCGGTCGAGTGCGCCCGCGCGCTCGAATCCGAGGGTGCGCAGTGGCTGGGCGTAACCGATGCCGCCGAAGGCCACGCGCTGCGCGGTGCTGGCGTCAAGGCCCGCATCCTGCTGATGACCGGCATCTGGAAGGGCGAAGAAGACACCATCGTCGCCCAGAACCTCACGCCCACCATCTGGGAACCCTGGCACATCGAGTCGCTCGAACGCGCGGCGCGAAAGCGGCAAAGCGTGTTGCCCGTTCATCTGAAGCTCGACACCGGCATGAACCGTCTGGGCGCGCCGCGAGAAGCATTGCCGCATTTGTGCGAGATGCTATCCGCGAGCCGGCACCTGCATCTCGAAGGCGTAAGCACCCATTTCGCATCCGCCGAGGTGCTGGACGCCGAAGACGCTCGGCGCCAGATGAAACGCTTCGAAGAGGGGCTAGCGGTCCTGCAAAATCACGGCCTCAACCCTCCTCTGGTTCACATGGGAAATTCCGCCGCCATGAGCGCGCGCCCCGATACATGGAAGACCATGGTCCGTCCCGGCATCGCGCTCTACGGATACTCGCTGGAATTCACACGAGGCGGCGAGACCGCTGCGGTCGCTGCCCTGCACTTGCGTCCCGTGCTTTCGTGGAAAACCCGAGTGCTGACGGTAAAAGAAGTTGCCGCCGGGCAAGCCGTTGGCTACATGGGCACATTCGTGACCAAGACCCAGAGCCGCATCGCGGTGCTGCCCGTCGGTTACGCCGACGGTTATCCGCGCCTGCTTTCCAATCGGGCACGAGTGATCGTAGGCGGCGAATACGCGCCGGTCGTCGGCCGCGTTTCGATGGACCTGACCATCGTTGATGTGAGCCACATCGGCGGCGTAGCCGTTGGAGATGAAGTCATCCTCATCGGGCAAGGTACCGGCAAAGCTAGCGGCAAGACCGTCGACGCCGTGGAACTCGCCCGCCTCTGCGAAAGCGTGCCCTACGAAATTCTCTGCGGCCTGTCGCAAAGAGTGCCGCGAGTTTATCTCTGAACCGCCAGCCATCAGCAAACAACTGAATGCCCGGTGCCGACTGCTAAGTGCCAAAATCCTGCCATTGAACCAACCCCAGTCGCCAATCCCGCCCCATTGCTGTATTTCTAGAAGATAGATGACCTCGCGCTACGCTCAATGGATGTACGACTGGGAGACCCAGCTCACGCGGGTAGACAACAACCGCATAGTCCGTCCGCTCGATTGGGGCCTCGATTGGACGCACAACTGGCCGGGCCGCAACGGCGGTCCCGCCGGCCAGACCTCGGGCGATCTCCTCAAATATTTTTCCAGCTTCAACGATCACATCATCCAAGACAGCGACAATTTTTACTCCTACAAGAAGCCCACCGATTTCCGCCTCGAACACCGCGAAGTCCAGGTCTTCAGCACCCGCGAAGCCCCCGACCCGCGCCTGGAAGAAAAAGTCCGCGGTACCCACGCCGACTTTCTCCGCTTCACCTCGCCGGTGGCAACGCCTTTTCCCGAAAATAATCTGGTCAACGCGCGCTGGTTCCCTGCCCGCGGGCGCCGCGCCGTCGTGCTTTTACCCCACTGGAATGCCGATGCGATTTCTTACAACGCACTGTGCCGGGCGCTGAACTGGATGGGCATTGCAGTCCTGCGCCTGTCCATGCCCTATCACGACATTCGCCGCCCCGCCGAAATCGACCGCGCCGACTATGCCGTCTCCGCCAACATCGGACGCACTCTCGACTCCGTCCGCCAGGGAGTGATCGACGTACGCTGCTGCCTCGACTGGCTGGAATCGCAAGGCTGTAACCGCCTGGGCATCGTAGGCACGAGCCTGGGATCGTGCTATGCGTTTATCGCCACCGCGCACGACCCGCGGATTCAAGTAGCTGCCTTCAATCACGCCTCGACTTATTTCGCCGACGTAGTCTGGCACGGCCAATCGACCCGCCACATCCGCGAAGGCCTGGAAACCGCCATTGACCTCGAGAACCTGCGCAATGTTTGGCGAGCCGTCAGCCCGATGGTTTACTTCGACAAGTTTTCGCGCTGGCCGCGCCGCTCGCTCATCATTTATGCGAAATACGACATGACGTTCTTGCCCGAATTCTCCGAGCAGGTAGTCGAGGAATTCAAAAGGCATAACCTGGATCACAAAGCCGTCGTGCTGCCCTGCGGCCATTACACGCTAGGCGAGACTCCATACAAGTACATGGATGGGTGGCAGCTGGTGAGTTTTCTAAGGACGGCGTTCGAGTAGCTGGCGGTGGTTTTGTACCCCCCCCCCCCCCCCCCCNNATATTCAAAAATAAGGACTTAGCTGCCGTCGATGCTGTTTTTGGCTGAATTCTGGGCCGAGCCACCGAAGGGGTGTCATTTTTGTTGTCAAAGAGCGTCGATGATGGCCCTTGATCGTGGGCATCAAAGTCCGCCTTTGGAGACGGAGATAGTTTTGCCGTGACCAATCGGATTCATTTTCGGGCATGGCGAGGGGGATGTCTATGATGGCGATCACAGGCCGAATGTGATGATATGGATAAATCAAGATTTATATTGATTTATCAGACAGCAAAGATAAAATAGTAATCAAATTGGGAGATGCCAACCATGCCGCCCACAACAACCAAGAAGTTCACTCCTGAGATCGACGCCCAGCTCTACGATGAGTTCGTGGCGGTTGCCGAGCGGAATGGGCAAACGAAGCGGCATGTTCTGGAAGAGGCGCTCCGGTTTTACCTGCACAATGTGGTTCCGTCCCAGCACCTGGTCCGGCCGGAAGTAATGGAAGAGTTCGAAAAGTTCGCGGCCAGGAACCACGATCTTCTTCAGCGTCTAGCCCGGTAAATGACGGACTATCTGACCGTCGCGGAAGTCTATCGGATACAACATCGGTTGATTGAACTGTTCGGCGGCGTCCACGGTGTCCGCGACAAGGGAGCGGTTGAGGCCGCCGTTTTTCGTCCGCAAACTGGATACTATAACTCCATCGAAGAAGAAGCCGCCGCGCTGATGGAATCGCTCGGTAATAACCATGGCTTCCTCGACGGCAACAAGCGTATTGCCCTCGCGGCTTGCGGCGTTTTTCTGCAGCGTAACGGATATTATCTAGCCATCGAGGCTGAGTCCGGATACGCGTTCATCGTCGGCTCGATGGAGCGCCACGAATTTCGCTTTGCCCAGATCCTCGCGTGGATTCGCCAGCACATCAAGCCCGTCGTTTCGCAGTAGGGGAACCCAGAGTTCGGAATGCTCGCAGCTTTTCGCGGACAGGAGTTTCCGCCTGCACTTGGCGCGCATCCGGGCAAATTGCCGCCCTATTGCAAGCCCAGCTCGCCATCGTACTGTCGGATCACCCGGTAGCACTCGCAGGCGGAGTGTTCAAGCTTCTTGCGGTTTACGATCTTCACTGCGCCACGGGTGTATTCGATGATCTTCTCCTTCTGCAAAACGCCAGCTGCCAAGCTCACGCTAGGTCGATCGGTCCCGAGCATGGTCGCGAGAAAATCATGAGTGATGCGCAGCGATCCTGAATCCACTCGATCCTGAGTCATCAGCAACCAGCGCGCCAGCCGCTGCTCAATACCGTGCAGCCGATTGCACGCGGCGGTTTGCGCAATCTGCATGCCCCGAACGACCGCATAGCGGGCTAACATCAATTGCAATTGGGGAGCGGATTCCAAAGTGTTGCGCAAAGCACCGACCTCGACCCGAAACCCATCCCCCGTGACTTGCACTACCGCCCGCAGAGGACCCCGGTTCAAGCCAACCGCCGCCGGAGTGCCGGTAAACCCCTCCTTGCCAACGATGCCAGCTTCGGCGGTTTTTCCATCTTTCATCACGACTACAAGCGAAATCAAACCTCGATTCGGGAAATACGCAAATTCCAGTTTTCCACCCGGCTCGTGCAGGACGAGATGGTTGGGCAGGCTGACGTATTCGAGATGAGGACGAAGTGCGCTGTAGTCGTTATCGGAGATCGATAGAAGTATTATGTTGCTGACGGGCTTCCCTGCGGCATTCGTGCGCTCCCGGGACTGCGCAAGTCGGAGGTTCTTGTTCGCCACCATCGGAACTGAAAAGCCTTTCGGACGCAGGGGTTGAACTCACCCGTCATCGTGTGCGAACAAGAAACTCTTTGGATCCGCACTGTCGGCGAGATTATACAGATCCAAGCACGACGCTTCTGTCGGGCATCCTACATAGCCTCGCTGCGATCAGCGGGCATCGCGGCCCACGAACAAAACTCCTCCCCCTGTATGTAGGATGTCCTACAGACCATCCAAATTGGCGCATGTAAACTTTTCCCATTCTTCTATTTATGCATCTTCCGTTGCGCCGAAAAGTTGCTGTTGCCATCGGACACGCCGCCGCGAAAGAAGACGACATGGCGAACCAATACGTCCCGTTCCTTGAAGGTAAGTGGTTACCGGGCGTGAGGCCGGACGGCGATGTGGCGCTGCGACAGAGGCGGCCATGAGCCGGGAACTGGTATGGATTGAGCAAGAGCACTTTGGAGGTTTCGGCTGTTCCGCATGTGGATGGCGCTTCAAACCTTCCGGTGTGGCCGCCGGTACGTCTTTCGATGAGATGATGCGCAAATTCGAGTTGCAGCGCGACAAAGAATTCAAATCCCACGTTTGCGCCGATCACTCCAAAAGAGGCAAGTAGTGTGGTCTGGGCGCCTATTGCGCCGGATCCTGGATTGGTCGGAAATTGATCTGCAAGATCGTTCACCGCCTTAGAACTTCCCCCGCTCGGAGTAAAATAACCGGGAGTCCCTATGACAAATTCCGCCATGTCCCGCCCGCTCTGCGAAGTCGATCCCGAAATTTCGAATGCCATCGACAACGAAGCTCGCCGCCAGCACGAAGGCCTTGAACTCATCGCCTCCGAGAACTTCGTCAGCGAAGCCGTGCTCGAAGCCGCTGGTTCCGTCTTCACCAACAAGTATGCGGAGGGGTATCCCGGCAAGCGGTATTACGGCGGATGCGAATTCACCGACGTAGTCGAAACGATCGCCCGCGAGCGGGCTAAGAGACTCTTCGGCGCCGAGAACGCGAACGTCCAGCCGCACTCCGGATCGCAGGCCAATCAAGCCGCTTACGCTGCCATCCTACAGCCCGGCGACACGATTCTCGGACTGAATCTCGCTCACGGCGGGCACCTCACCCACGGACATCCTCTGAATTTTTCGGGCAAGACCTACAAGATCGTTCCCTATGGCGTGACCAAGGAAACGGAGACCATCGACTATGACGAACTGGAACGGCTAGCCACGGCGGAGCACCCAAAACTGATCATCGGTGGCGGCAGTGCCTATCCGCGCATCATCGACTTCGCCCGCATGCGCCAGATCGCCGACAAGGTCGGCGCATTCTATCTAGTCGATATGGCGCACTTCTCAGGTCTGGTCGCCGGAGGAGCGCATCCATCGCCCGTTCCGCACGCGCACATCGTGACTTCAACCACGCATAAGACGCTGCGTGGCCCGCGCTCGGGCATGATTTTAAGCAAACAGGAATTTGCCGCGGCAATTGATAAGACGGTTTTCCCCGGCATGCAAGGCGGTCCGCTCGTCCACATCATCGCCGCCAAGGCCGTGTGCTTCCTCGAAGCGTCGCAGCCCAGTTTCCGCGACTACGCGCGGCAGGTCGTAGCTAATGCAAAGGTGATGGCCGCGACGCTCGCAGCCGATGGCTATCGCATCGTCTCCGGTGGAACGGATACGCATCTCATGCTGGTCGACGTTTTCGCAAAAGGCATGTTCGGGAGCGAGGCGGAGAAAGCTCTCGGCGAAGCCGGAATTACGGTCAACAAGAACGCGATTCCGTTCGATACGAATCCGCCGATGAAGCCAAGCGGCGTTCGCATCGGCACTCCCGCGGTAACCACGCGCGGCATGAAGGAAGCGGAGATGAAGCAGATCGCGCACTGGATCTCGGAGGCGCTCGATCATCGGACCGACGCCATAGTGCTGGCGAAGATCCGCAAGCAGGTGCTGGGGATGGCGGAGCAGTTCCCGCTGTACGCCGAGCGGCGTGCCAAGGCGCAGGCGGAGGCCAGAGTCTAACGCTCTCATGCACTCCTGCAGTTCACTCTGAGTGACCGAAGAATGACAAGGTCTTGTTATGGCTGTTTTCACTGTGTCCCGCCGCGTCGGTGTGGTTAAATTCACTCTGTGAAAGTAGCCATCGACATCCGTCGAATGACGGAATTCGGCGTTGGAACCTACATCCGGAACGTGGTGCGGACGCTCGCGCGCCTGGATCACGACAGCAACTATTTCCTCATTGGATCGCCGGAGAAGGTGGCGGAATTTGGCGCCCTGCCGCCGAACTTTCACTTGGAAGTGCTGGTCGGGAGCGATGACACGCTCAAAGGAACTCTCGATTTCCGCGCCATCGTGCGCCGTTTGCAATGCGACGTGGTTCACATCCCGCATCTGTTCTGGATTCCACGCGGACTGAACTGCCCCTATATTGTGACCGTGCACGATCTGTTGGAGCACATGTATGGATCGCGCAACACCTCCGGTCTACGGCGCAGCGTGCACTTTTATCTGACGCGGCGCGTGTTGCGCAAGGCAGCGCGGGTGCTCGCGGTTTCGCAGTTCACCAAAAACGAAATCGAAAAGCTGCTCGCTATTCCCGACCGGCGCATCGAGGTGGTGTACAACGCAATCGACGAGCGTTTTCTGCACGGCCACGCCACCAACGCGGACCACGCCCTCATCGCCGAGCGCTACCAGGTGAACCATCCCTTCCTTTTGTATGCGGGCGCGATCCGGCCGCACAAGAATGTGGTGCGCATCATCGAAGCGTTTTCGGCCCTGAAGAACGAACTGCGAAAAGAAGGGCAATTCCCGGATCTGAAGCTCATCATCATCGGCGACGATCTTTCGAGCCATCCGCGCCTGCGTCGCACGGTGGTGCGCGGAGGAGTGCAGCACGATGTCCGTTTTCTCGGATTCGTGCCCATCGAAGTGCTGCGTATTTTCTACGATGTCGCCAAGGTTTTTGTGTTTCCGTCGCTCTACGAGGGATTCGGATTGCCTCCGCTCGAAGCCATGGCCCATGGAACCCCCGTCGTCACCTCGAACACGTCGAGCTTGCCGGAAGTGGCGGGCAACGCGGCGTTGCTGGTGAACCCGGAGAACGTATTTGAGATTCAGCGCGGATTGCAGCGCGTGCTGCTCGATCCGGCGCTGCGCGCGCAGATGAAACAACGCGGCTATGAGCAGGCGCAGCGTTTTTCCTGGACCACTTCCGTATCGAGAATCCTAGAGATCTACCGCGAAGTAGCCGATGACCGTGTTTCCCGCGGAGTCGCGGCGGACTGAAGTTGTGTGGCGGCGGGGCTTGGCCCTGCCGGGACCGCTCAGAGCTCCGTCCCCGTACTCCCGTATAATGAGAAATTCCGCGATGAATGCCGGCGCTGTGCCCAATCCCGAACGTACGACAATTAAGAGAACAACATCCCCGATAACGATGGCACCGAACCGGCTGCTCGCGGATTGGCGGATTTGCTTGCTGCTGTTGCTTGGCCTGTGGGCAGTCATCTATATGACCGGACTCGCGCGTCCGGCCCTGCTCGACGATGCCGACACCGTGCATGCCGAAGCGGCCAAGGAAATGCTCCAGCGCCACGACTGGGTGACGCTCTACGTCAACGGCATCCGCTATTTGGAAAAAGCTCCGCTGATGTATTGGGGCGTGGCAACGAGTTACACGCTGTTCGGAATCAGCGAATGGAGCACGCGCCTTCCGCTCATGCTTGGCGTGCTGGCGATGATTCTCGCCACGTATGGGCTGGGACGCTGGACGTTCGGCAGCGAAGGCGGATTCGATTCCGCCCTGGTGTTGGCGACCGCTCTTGGCCCGTTTCTTTTTACGCGATTTCTGATTCCAGACGTTCCCGTCGGCCTTTGGCTGACTCTGACGTTTTGGCTTTTTTTGGTATCGCTGGAGCAAACGAAGCCCTCGCGCTGGATTTGTTGGGGACTCGCAGCCGTCTGCGCTCTCAACGTCCTCACCAAAGGCCTGATCGGACTGGTCTTTCCGGCAGGAGCGATCGGACTTTATTTGCTGCTGACGGGAAATCTGCGGCTTTTGTTCAAGCTGCGCCTGTTTTCGAGCTCGCTCGTATTTTTGGCAATCGCCGCGCCATGGCATATTCTGGCCGCACTGCGCAATCCCCCGCAGGGGAACGTTCGGGGATTTCTCTGGTTCTACTTCGTCAATGAGCACATCCTGCGTTTCCTGAATAGACGTGTTCCACGCGACTACGACACGGTTCCGCT
Source organism: Acidobacteriaceae bacterium (assembly GCA_003162935.1). Taxonomy (GTDB): domain Bacteria; phylum Acidobacteriota; class Terriglobia; order Terriglobales; family Acidobacteriaceae; genus Acidiflorens. The sequence continues at coordinate 8,546 of PLUW01000065.1, read as the reverse complement.
GCTGCTGTTCTGGGTGTTGCTGGTTCTGTGGCTGATTCCGTGGACCGTGTTTCTTCCGCAATCGCTGCAGGAAGTGCCGCGGCGCTGGCGCGAATTTCGCTCGCAGATGACGCGCCGCCAGCGTGCCTATCTATTATTTTTCCTATGGAACGTGGTGATCGTAGGGTTCTTCAGCCTCTCCACGCGGCAGGAGTACTACACGATTCCGGCGATTCCAGGCATGGCGCTGCTGGTCGGCGGATGGCTGCAACGGGAACGTGCGTCCGACGCGGATAGCCGCGAACGGCGCAACGGACGGATTTCGTCGGCAATCCTTCTGGCTGTTGGCGCCATCATCGCCGTGGCTGGCTTCGCCCTTCTGTTTTTTTCGAAGGCACCGGCTCCGGGTACCGACCTGTCGGATCTGCTGCGGAAAAATCCGCAAGACTACGCGCTCTCGTTCGGCCATTTTCTGGATTTGACGCCGCAGGCGATGGGCGCATTTCGCGTTCCGCTGTTCGGCTTTTCACTCGCCTTTTTGCTAGGCACGCTTGTCAACTTTATTCTCCGCCGGCGCAATCGGGCGGGAGCGGGCAACGTTGCGCTGGCTGCAATGATGGTCGTTGTGCTGGCATGTGTGCGGATTGCGTTCGGCATCTTCTCACCGATCATTTCGTCGAAGGATCTGGCGTTGGCGATTCGCGAGCAATACCAGCCAGGCGACCAAATCGTTGTGGGCGGATTGTATGAAAACGCGTCCACGCTGAATTTTTATTCCGGGCTGCCGTTGCACAGCCTGCACGCGCGTGGCGGAAACATGTGGTACGGCACGCAATTTCCCGGAGCGCCGCGGGTTTGGGAAACACAGGCATCGTTCGCCGAAATGTGGACCGGCCCGCAACGCGTTTTCTTCTGGACCGATCAGGAGGACCCGGCGGCGTTGCACGGATTGACAAGCTACGTCGTCGCGCGCCGCGGGGGAAAGACAATTTTTTCCAACCAGCCTAAGGCTCCGGCCCAGCGATCGTCACTTCACGGCAATTAGCCGTCCGTCTTTCAGTTCGAACACATCGCCGCGCCAGTGGATACGGCTGCCCATAAAACTCGCTGCCCAGACGATTGGCGCAATCAAGTCTCGCAGTGGCAGCAGAACAAGGTCGTGGAAGAATTGCGGGTCGCCGAGCACGAGCGCCGCGGCCGTGAATGCGACCGCTAGTCGGGCGAAGAACGTCAGCGCCAGCAGTATCCACGCCCACACCGCACCCTGAGCGGCCAGCAGCGTCGCGCACGCCCAAGGCAAGCCAAACGTGAAGACTAGTCCTGCGTATCCCCAGCGCCGGGCGGCGCGAATGGTCCGCGACCAGCGCACTTGATGGCGGAAAAACTCACGCATCGAGTAAGCGGGCAGAAAGGTGCTGACGATGGAGGCGCTGAGTTCAACTCGCTTTCCGGCGGCGGCGATGCGGCGGCCGAGTTCATAGTCGTCGGCCAGATAGTCCAGCAGCGCTTCGAAACCGCCGATGGCTTCGAGGTCGCGGCGGCGGAACGCCAGCGTGGAACCCAGCCCGAAGCGCAATCCCTTTTCCAGAAACCTCGCGCTCAGAACGCCCGGCACAAAGTCAGTGCTAATGCCCAAGGCTTCGAGGCGCGAGCCCAGAGTCGGGCCGGCGATACCGCGGTAAAGACTAGTCACCAGTCCGACGGAAGCGTCCGCGAGCGGCGCGACTACTTGGCGCAAATAATCCGGAGGAACCCGGATATCGCTGTCGTTCACCAGCAAGAGTTCGTGGCGCGCTGCCGGCAGCATCTGCGCCAGATTGCTGACTTTGATATTCGTTCCCAGAATGCGCTCGCAAACAATCAGTTCAATCGCAAGCGCGGGATATTTCGCTTGCAGCTTGCCCACCACATCGACGGCAGGATCGGCGGCATCGCTGACCCCGAAGATCAATTGAAATTGCGGGTAGTCCTGTTCGCAATGGCTGCAAAAACTCTCCCAAGCCTCGGGATCGAGACCTTTCAGCGGCTTGAGAATCGAAACGGGCGGAAGTTGGCTTTCCAGCGGCGGAACCTGGCTCCGCCAGTTGCGAGCGTACCGAAGAAAACTGGCCGCCGAGAGCACGGAGAGAAAGTAAAAACCAAGACTGCAGACCGTCCCAATCGCGGCCACGGCTTCGAGCACAGCTCTCGTGGTGAGTGGCGGCATCAATCCATATTACTCATAGCGATGTGCGCCCTAACAACGTTACTCGTAGCGCAGCGACTCGATCGGGTCGAGGTTGGCTGCTTTCCACGCGGGATAAATGCCAAAGATCAGCCCCTCGGCTGCTGCGGCAAAAAACCCGAAACTGGCCCAGAACACCGACATGGTCGCGGGCAGCGAGTCCCACACCATGCGGATCGCATAAGTGATGATTGCGCCCACGAGAACACCCATGATCCCGCCGATGGCCGTGAGCGTGATCGCTTCGAGCGTGAATTGCAGCAAAATATCGGACTTGCGGGCGCCAATCGCCTTGCGGACGCCGATTTCCCGTGTGCGCTCGGTCACCGACACCAGCATGATGTTCATCACGCCCACCCCACCCACGATCAACGCCACGCTTGAAACGGCAAACATGAATATGAAGACCGCGCCGGTGATCTGGTTCCATACGTCCGACAGGGAATCCTGGGTGAAGACGGAGAAATTGTCCGGCTTGTCCGGAGGCACACGCCGCCGCCGGCGCAGCAGTTCGCGCATTTCATCTTCGGCTTTGGGCATGTCCGCGTGCGATGTTGCCTTGACACTGATGAAGTGCTGCTTAAGTTCGGGATGCATTTTGCGCAGCGTGGCCAGTGGAAAATATACCTTATTGTCGTCCGGATTTTTGCCGCCGCCGAACGCGCTTTTGACCTTCTCTGCGACCCCGATCACTTCAAACAATTGCCCCTCGATATTGATTTCCTTCCCCTGCGGGTCGCTACTACCAAACAGCTCTTCCGCGGTATCCGCACCGACAATGATCACATTCGCCCGCCGGTCGTCGTCGACATCGCTGAACCAGCGTCCCGATCTCATGTTCAGATCGAAGACGTCCTTCGCCGACGCCGTATCGCCTTCCAAAATCGTCTGTTTGGCCTTCCGGTCGCCATATTTAACGACGTAGGTGCCGCTGCCAAACTGTGGCTCAACGTAGCGGACACCGGCGCTGACGGCCTTCACGTGCGGCAGATCCTTCATGGCCTCCGCATCTTCAAACGTCAGCTCTTTGCGGATCCGCAATTCCTCGGTCGGCGGCCCGAAGGTAATCGGCAGGTGGAAGGCAAAAATAATGTTCGACCCCATGCTGCTGATCATGCTGCTGACGTTGTCGTTCAATCCGCGCACGATCGACGAAATGCCGATGACCACGGCGACGCCGATCACGATCCCCAGCACGGTGAGCCCGGAGCGCAGCTTATTCGTGCGGATGGTGGCCAGCGCCATCGTGATGATTTCACCGAATTCGCTTCGACCGAGCATGATATGAAAACCGAATCCCTATGTTTCAAACCGCAGCGCCACGATGGGGTCGAGCGTTGCCGCTCGCCGCGCGGGATACACGCCGAAGAAAACGCCCACGCTGGCGGCGACGATCAGCCCCGCAAACACCGCCCACAGCTTGATCACCGAAGGCATTCCCACCGCGAGCGTCACGCCCTTGGCCACCGCGATTCCGAGCAGCACTCCAACCACGCCGCCCAACAGCGATAAAATCACCGCCTCGATCAGAAATTGCAACAGCACGTCGGATCGCCTTGCGCCCATCGCTTTGCGAATCCCCACTTCCCGCGTGCGTTCCGTCACCGAGACCAGCATGATGTTCATAATTACGATCCCGCCCACAACCATAGAGATGGCCGCAATGCCGATCATGGCCGCAAAAAATGTCCCCGTCAGGTCGGCGAAGATGCTCATCAGGTTGCTGTTATTTTCCATGTCAAAGGAGTCGGCTTTGCCCGGAGAATCGTGCCGCCGCGCGCGCAGAATCACCCGCGCTTCGTCCATGGTCGCGTCCATCGCAGCTCCCTCGCCCGCGGTCTTCGCCGAGATTCGCATATTCATGTCGCGAGTGCCATACTGTTTCATCCACGAGGTCATGGGCAAGAACACATAATTGTCCAGGCTTTGCCCTAGCGTCGAGCCCTTCTTTTTCCCAATCCCGACGATTCGGTACACCCATCCATCCACCCGTATTTCCTTTCCCATGGGATCGACGCCCGGCATCAGGTTGTCCACAATGTCGGAGCCGACTACGGCCACGGGCGCGTCATGTTCCAGATCCGATTCTCCGAACATGCGGCCCGCATCGATATCGATGTCCCGCGTCACCGCAACCGCCGGAGTCATCCCCCACACCATCGTGTCGCTAAGCGACTTCTCGCCGTATTTCACATGGCCAGTGAGTTTGAAGGCGTATGCTCCCACGTACGAGCAGAGCTTGCACCCCTCGCGCACCGCGCGGTAATCGTCCATGTTCAAGTCTTTGCGCTTCATGGCTTCCAGATAGTGATCGATGTTCGTGGTTGCAGGCGAAACCTTGCACATGATGAACGCGTCCGCACCCAGGTTGAGGATCTTCTCCGCCACGTAGCCATTGATACCGTTGACGAACGTGACCACCGCAATCACGGCCGCCACTCCGATGACCACGCCGAGGAGAGTAAGGGCCGAGCGCAGCTTGTTCGCCCACAACGACAGGAACGCGATCTTCATCGCCTCGGTGATATGCATGAGGGCACGTCTCCGGAGTAGGTCTCAGGCTTCGTGACAGAGACCTCGCAACCGGGTGCTTGAATTGGTTATCAGTTTAGCAGCCGGGGCGGCGCCTTTTCAGACTTAGCGCGAGAATTCCACCATTCACAAGGCGAGAGTGTTATGTGGAGAATGGTGGAGCGAAGAAACCGCCTCACAGCCTTCCGGAAGCAAGGCGCATCGAGAGTTTCACCGACACCAGCGTTGCCAGCAGCGCCATCACGGTCCAACTGGCCGCACTCTCCAGGTTCCGGTGCAATCCGAAGCTGGGCGTTAGCACGGACGGCAAGGACATGGAAAACTGCGCGGTCATTGACGCTCGAATCCCCTGCGCGATGGCCACAACTACGGTCACGAAAACGAGTGCCAACACGAACCCTGCAACCACCAGGCCGGGCAGAGCACGCTTCCATGGGAACGCAATTGGCGGCGGTGCCGCAGCTTCGCGCCGAACCGCGTCCATGACGGAGACGGCGAAGCCCGACGACGGAAGGATTTCCTCTTCGCTGGAGAGAATGCGGTTAATTTCATCATCGTCGTGCCCGGTCAATTGTTGCATTAAGCCTCCTTCAAGTGCGGCAGAGCCAACAGCTGTGGAAGTTTGCTGCGCAAAATTTCCCGCCCGCGAGACAATCTCGCCTTGACCGTACCTTCGGGCAGGCCGAGACTCCGCGCTGCAGTGCTGACGTCCATGTCGTGAAAGTAAAAGAGAGTCAATGCCTCGCGATACTTCGCCGGCAAATTGCAAACCGCGCGCCGCACCGCTAAATCCCGATTCTTGTCGTCGAGACTTCCATCCGAGGCGCGCGCGTCCCAAGGCTCGGCAATGTCCTCGAGCGAAACCGCTTGCGCCGGGATGCGGCGCAGTTCCGAACGATAGAGGTTCGTCGCCAGCGCGAAAAGCCAGGTGGAAAAGACCGCATCCTTGCGCCACTGGCCGAGTGCGCGGTAAGCACGAAGAAAAGCTTCTTGCGCCATCTCCTCGGCGCGGCCGCGATCATGGCAAAAACGGTAGGCCAGATTCACCAGTGGCCCCTGCCATCGGCGGACAATCCCCTCAAAGGCCGCGATCTCGCCAGACAGAACTCTCTCGACATCGGTCTGGTCGTCGTGGGCGCTCACGCTGGACTCTGCCTCAATGGTATGACACGACGCGGTCACGCACGGTTGCATTATTTCAAAAATGGCCCCGCAATAAGAAAATGCAACCGGAAGTGCGGAAGGCCGGTCCTACCCGATGCAAGCGGATAAACCGCCTAGCGGAGGACACATGGAACCCAATATCGGAGATACCCTCGTAGCCGTTTCTGTTTTTCTAGTCCCTATCGTCGGCAGCATAGCGCTGTTCTCGTTCCTGGCGGTGGCCTCGTGGTCGGAGGCGCGCCGCAAAGAGAGAGAAGCCCACTACAAGAGTGAAACCCTGAAGAAAATTGCGGAGAGCTCAGGCGAGGGAGCCCAGGGCGCGCTGGAATTGATGCGTGAGCAGGAAAAGAACTCTGTAAAACGCCGTCTCGAAGGCATGAAAATCGGCGGTTTGGTGACGTCGGCCATCGGCATCGGTGTCATGGTGCTTCTGCGTGGACTTGTACGCGAGGAGCCGGTTTATCTTGTCGGGCTGATTCCGCTGTTGATCGGCGTGGCCCTGCTGCTGTATCCGCTGCTGCTTGCACCGAAACCGCAGGAGTAAGAGCAAAGCTGCCTTCCGGCCAGACTCTCTGCCTGCACTTCTGCGTGCACTATAATGAAGTAGTTGGCAGCCGGACCGGACGGTCGCTGTTGCAAGACACAAGACAGAGGAAAGTCCGAACTCCGCAGAGCAGTGTGCCGGATAACGTCCGGGACGGCCGGTTGAAGCCGGTTGGACGGAAAGTGCCACAGAAAACATACCGCCCGGGCCGCAAGGCTCAGGTAAGGGTGAAAAGGTGCGGTAAGAGCGCACCGCCGCCGCAGTAATGCGGCGGGCAGGGCAAACCCCACACGGAGCAAGACCAAATAGGGAGGGATTCCGGCGCAAGCTGGAAGCGTGCCGGCTCGGCGCGCCACAACCTCCGGGTAGGTCGCTTGAGCCCCGCAGTAATGCGTGGCCCAGAGGAATGACCGTCCCGCAGCATTCATGTTGCGGACAGAATTCGGCTTACAGGTCCGGCTGCCATCAAGTCTTTTGTCAGTTCTTTCCGCACCCTTGGGTCCGATCCTTGATTAGGAACCAGCGATTGGGAACCAGTCTCCGCATGTCCTCAACTGCCGACGACACGCCGATCCGCACCGACCCCGGCCTCTGCCGCGACTGTCAGCATGCGCGGCAGATGGAATCCGATCGCGGTTCGATTTTCATGCTCTGCAAGCTTTCGTTCCAGGATTCGCGCTTCGCAAAGTATCCGCGCCTGCCGGTATTGGTTTGCCAGGGCCATCTTCCGCGTTAGCCGCTTTGCCAGCCGTGCCGATCGACCCTATAATTGACATTCGGCATGAGTCCGCGGCTGCGACCGTGGTTCCGACTCGTGATTTCGCCGGTCACTTTCCGGTTACTGCATCAATCATCTGAGGAGAAAGTTATGTCCGCACCCAGCCGTCGTCCCGAAATTCGCCGCCGCCGTACCCGCGCGGAAAAAATCACAAAACTCCGCAAGCGCCTCGCCGCCGCCTCCACTTCCGGCGACAAAGAGCGCTTCATCGCAAAGCTCCATCGCATCGCTTTTGTTTCTCCGGGGAACCCGTTGGTCAAGAGCGAGTAGCTGCTCGATCTAGAATTCCACCGTCACGAGTCTTGCGGGGCTCTTCCCGACATTGGTCACCGTGTGGGTATAGCCGCCCGGCAGCCACTTGATTTCGCCGGACTTGAATTTTGCCAGCGTCGGCGCCCTCCCTTCCACGTCGCTGCGCAAATCGAGATCGCTGACCGCAACCAGCAAGTGCGGACCGTTGTGATGATGACTGGGCACGACCGCTCCCGGCTCGAGCGTGGTTTCCGACACTCGAACTCCATCTTTCACGAACAGAGTCTTGATGCGCCCGCCGGGGAAGGTCTTTTCCCCAGCTTCTTCCGGCCAATGCGAATCTGCGTGCCGCAACTTTTCATCCTGCAACAACTCGATCGTCACATTGCGAAACGGCTGGTCTGACAGATTCCTGGCGACGTGGGCAAAATCTCCCGGCACAAATCGCGTATCGCCGTCGGCGAGCTTAACCTCCACCGGCGGCTTGCCCTCGACTTCATTGGAGAGGTGCGCATCGCCGAGCGTGACGTAGACATAGTCGTGGCGATGGCGATGCATCAGCGTCGCAGCATGCGCCGGAACCTCGACCTTGAAGACGCGCACATACTCGTTTTCAAGCGCAAGATGGTGCGAGGGTTCCGCAGTGATCTCGACTTCAGTCGCAGTCTGGGCAGTCAGGAATGGAATCAGCAGGAAGAAAAACAGTGTGCGCGTCGTTGCGAATGAACTCATGGCGAATGGCCTCATGGCGATGGATTGTAGCACCCAGCCGCCATCAGCCCGGCTTGCGTCTTGGCTCTGCGCGGGCCGGCGCCCGAATTGCTTCTACTTTCGCGGCCCCTCGATCTCATCGACGATGCGGTCGAGGTGGTATACCCTTCGCATTCCCTCGAGCAGGGCGCGACTGTCCACGCATACCGAGCGGTTCTTCGCTGCGTCGTAGCCGTAGTCGCCGCCCAGGGAGAAAATGTTGCCGTCAAAAAGCAGGCCAACTACGTTCGCGTCCTTGTCGATCAGCGGGCTGCCAGAATTGCCGCCGGTGGTATCGTTCGTTGTCGACAGATTCATGGGTA
>PLUW01000036.1 GCA_003162935.1 Acidobacteriaceae bacterium | reverse complement strand
CCTGGATGCAGATCGTGGCGCAAGGCTGGCTGGTCTACCGGCTCAGCCACTCCGCGTTCCTGCTGGCTCTCGACCAATTCCTTGGTGGCATTCCCATTTTTCTGTTCTCCCTGCTCGGCGGCGTCATCGCCGATCGCGTCGAGCGCCGGAAGATTCTGCTCGCATCGCAGTATGTGCAGATGGCCAGTGCCGGCCTGCTAACGATTCTGGTCGCAACCGGACACGTGCACGTCTGGCACATCCTTTGCCTGTCGTTTGTTTCGGGATTCGCGCAGGCCTTCGGCGGTCCGGCGTATCAGGCGCTGATCCCCACGCTCGTCGACCGCGAAGACATGCCGAACGCCATTGCGCTGAATTCGATCCAGTTCAACGTGGCGGTCATGGTCGGTCCCGCGCTTGCCGGACAAGCGCTGGCGAGACTGGGAGAGAAATGGTGCTTCGGGCTGAACGCGCTGTCGTTTCTAGCGCCCATCGTGGCGCTGTTAATGATCCGCTCCCGGTTCCAGCCGGTGAAGACCACGGAATCGATGTTCACCAGCCTGAAGCAGGGCATTGAGTTCGCCCGCAAGCAGAGTTCGATGGAAGCGCTGATCATTCTAGCCTTCTGCATGACCGGGCTGAGCATGCCCATGCGCACCTATTTCCCCGTGTTCGTGAAAGATATTTTCCATCGCGGTCCCGAGACTTATGGCAACCTGCTCGCGCTCATGGGACTCGGTTCGATTTGCGGCTCGCTCGGCATCGCCAGCGCGGGCAACATCAAGAAGAAGGGACGAGTTGCTCTGGGCGCGCTCATTTGCCTGGGCGCGGGCATTTCCGCATTTGGGCTTTCGAAGTCTCTGCCGCTGAGCGAGACCGTGCTGGTGCTGGTGGGGGCGTCGATGATGGCGGTCTTCGCCACCGTGAATTCGCTGGTGCAGCTGATCACGACCAACGAAATGCGCGGCCGCGTCATGAGCGTCTATAACTTCGCTTTCCGCGGCGGCATGCCGATGGGGAATCTGCTGTCGGGATGGCTGGTGCCTATCTTTACTGTGCCCGTGGTGCTGGGCGTGAACGGATTCCTACTGATTGTGCTGGCTCTATACTTCCTGCTGATCCAGCGAAAGATGGCTGCCCTCTGATGGAGAACCGGGCTTCCCGCTCGGACGGGACTGGCGAGGACGGCGTCGCTCCGTCGTTCCGTCGCTCTATCGCTCATCGCTACGCCCCGAATTCAATGCCCTTCTTCTCGCGTCCCATAGCCACCACCACCGCTGCCAGCGTGAATACAACGAACGCAGTCAGCGCCATGGCGTTCGCGTAACTCGTGTGCTCGGCGAGAATCGCCTCGATGTATGCAACCGAACCCGCCAGCAGCACGCCGCACTGATAGGCGAATCCGGGAAGAAATCCGCGCACCGAGTCGGGCGACAATTCCGAGAGGTGCGCCGGAATGATGCCCCAGGCTCCCTGCACCATGAACTGAAGCAGGAAGGCGCCGACCACCAGCAAAGTCAGCGACGGCGCGTAGGCCCACAGCGGGACCACGGCGATTGCACAGATAAACGCGGCGATCATGGCGCGGCGGCGTCCGAAGCGGTCGGACAGGAAGGCGATCAGCGTGCCGCCGCAGATTGCGCCGACCATCGAAATCGCGGTAATCGCGGCGCGCTGCGTCGGCTTCATGCCCCACTGGCGCTGCAGAAAAGTTGGAAACATATCCTGCGTGCCGTGCGAGCTGAAGTTCATCATCATCATGAGCAGGGTCAGGTACAGAAACAATTTCCAGTTCGATAGGACGGCGCGGCCCAGATCGCTCCAGTTGGGATGACGAGTTTTCTTCCACACTTCCGATTCTTTTACCTTAAAGCGGACGAAAAGCCCGAGCAGAGCGGGAAGCCCTCCGATAAAAAACATAGGCCGCCATCCCCAGCGCGGAAAGACAAAGAAGTAGCAGCCCGCCGCCAGAAGGTATCCGAGAGCGTATCCCTGCTGCAGCAACCCGGAGAGAAAGCCGCGCAGCCGCGCCGGAACTTTCTCCATGGCGAGCGAAGCGCCGACGCCCCATTCTCCGCCCATGCCAATGCCAAACAACGCGCGCAGCACCAGAAAAGTGGCGAAACTATGCGCGAACCCGGTGGCCACCTCGACGACGGAGTAGAAAACAAGGTCAATCATCAAGGGAATGCGGCGCCCATAGCGATCCGCCATCAATCCAAAAATGAAAGCGCCCACCGGCCGGAACGCCAGCGTCAGCGTGATGGAGAGCGCAATCTCCTTGTCGGAGCGGTGGAACTCCTGCGCAATTGCCGTCAGCGAAAGAACAACCAGAAAGAAATCAAAAGCATCCAGCGTCCAGCCGAGAAAGCCGGCAAACAGGGCCGCGCCATGGCCATCGGTTGGCGTTGCTGTCGCGTCGTTGTTCGCCACGGTGGAATCCATACGACTTCAAGTGACCTCTTCTACACCGGCGAATACTATACAACGGATTCCACAACGGCAAAGGTGCGTCCCTTGTGGACTCAGCGAGAGACACAGCAAGACGCGTCTCCACGACTTCTCGGTGACGTAGCGACTGAAGTGTTGTCAGTTCACAGAGCGGGCAGAATCGTCCCACGGCAAGTGCCGAGCCCGATGCGGCGGAATCCCTCGCGCTCGCAGAATCCGCGCATAATCACTTCGTCGTCATCTTCCAGGAATTTCCTCTGCTCTCCCGTCGGCAGCGTGACCGGATCTTTGCCGCGCGAGGTGAGTTCCAGCAGACAACCGCGCGCGGTCTTCTCCGCGCCCGACACGGTTCCGCTGGCCAGCAGATCGCCGGAGCGCAGATTGCAACCGTTGCTCGCATGATGCGTGAGCATCTGTGCCATGGTCCAATACATGTCGCGAAAATTGCTGCGGCCCAAAGTCATTGGGGCGATGCCGGCCTTGCGCATCTGGGGCGACAGCAGGGAAACTTCCAGCCACAGATCCAGGCCACCGTGCTCTTGATCGTTCGCGTCGAAAAGGTAGGACAATTGCGCTGGATCGGTTTCTGCGCGCGCAAAGGCAGCTGTGCGGAACGGAGCCAGCGCTTCCATCGTCACCACCCACGGCGAAAGCGAAGTGGCAAAGCTCTTGGCTAGAAACGGCCCCAGCGGCTGATATTCCCATGCCTGCATGTCGCGCGCCGACCAATCGTTCACCAGGCAGATGCCGAAAATGTGTTCTTCGGCCTGTCCGATTGCAATGCCTTCTCCCCGCGCGTTGCCATCGCCCACAAAAAAACCGAGTTCCAGTTCGTAATCCAGTGCTTTGGTCGGGCCGAATTTCGGATCGGCGTCGCCATCGCGCGTTTGCCCCGATGGCCGCCGCACCGGTGTTCCCGTCGCAACCAGCGACGACGCCCGTCCGTGATAGCCAATCGGAATGTATTTGTAATTCGGCAGCAACGGATTGTCGGGACGAAACAGCTTGCCGACGTTGGTGGCGTGAAAAATCGATGCGTAGAAGTCGGTATAGTCGCCGATCAGGGCAGGCAAAAGCATGTCAACATCGGCTTGCGCGACGAGATGACGTGCAGCGGCTTGCCGATCGGCAGCCGGAGCATCCTGACGCAAGAGTGCGTGCAGGCGCTGACGCAAAGCACGCCGCGGCGTCGAGCCCAGGGCCATCAGAGGATTCAGCGCATCGGCGGCGCAGGCCGCCGCCGCCGCGCGCACGTTGTCGTCGACCAGTAAACCCTCGTTCAGGATTCCTTGCAGGTCGAGGATCTCGTCTCCGATCGCCACTCCCACGCGGGCTGCGGCGCCGGCATCGCGCCGCCGGAAAACGCCAAAGGGCAAATTTTGAATGGGGAAATCCGAGCCGGCGACATTGGCGGACTCCACCCAACTCTGCGCCTTGGGTTCGTGGGTTTCGTCGAGAAGAAATTTCATGGCAGGTTTTTCACAACCAGTGCAGAGAGCGCAAATCGTCGATGGGCTCCGTGAACGAGCACGACCCAAACGAAGCCGCGAAGCCCTGGCGCGCCGCAGCGATTTCATCGCGGCTAAGCCGATGCTCGCGCCAGCTTATCCCATCTTCATCAAAGTGAAATGCCTCCGGCGATTGCTCTTCGAGCAAATGAACGGCAAGTTCGGATTTCATCCCTGCGCGCAGCAACGCAGCTGCCAGAAAGACATTTAGAAAACCATGCATCATTCCCGATGGGCTTCCCGGTTGATAAGTAAGCCTGTGAACCGAACGCAGCGGATGATGCAACCCCGCGGTCGCCTTGAATGCCACATTGGCCGCCCCGCACAGACGAATAAACTCGACCGCGCTCTCCGCAGCGGGAAACTTGTCCGCCGTCTCGCCGCCCGTGCGAATCTTGGCCCGGCGTCCGCACGCGGCTACTGCGGCAATGAAGTCGCCACAACCGGACAATGGAAATTCAAAATAAGCCTCGAACTCGGTTGGGATAATTCCAGACAACCGCACGACCTCTGCGACACTTGTGATCTTCACTTCCACCGACTCGACAGCCGCGCTTCGGCCAGCGCTGCCTCCCGCCATACGAATGTTGAATTCGCGAATCCGCGCGACATCCGCCACTGGATCGCCGCCCAGCAAGACCGAAAGCCGCCATTTAGTAGGCCGAGTTCCGTCCGTGGAAGCGGGCAATCCGGCAAATGCAGTTCCAAACTCGCTGAGCCGCGTCGCCGGAACGATAAACCGCCCCAGGATCCAATTCCAATCCGAATGCAAGTATGAGTGGTAGTTCGCCACCGCTGCCGCCATGTCCAACGATGCCGGAGGAAACAATCCCGCATAGTCGATCAGATCGCGCAGCAGAGCACCGGCGGCATCCGCCGCAAAATCTAGCGCGCCCTGAAAAGTTTGCGAAGCCATAGCCATAAAAACAATTCCGCCAATCCACACGCCGCTAGGCACAACCCCTGAAAACCGGAAACTGAAAGCTGAGAGCTGTGAGCTATTTAAACTTCTTCCCCAGCCCCTGCCAGCACTCAAAATACTGATGGTCGAGTTCGGAGGTCTCCAGCGCAAACTTCGTCGGCTGGCACACAAACCGCGTCTCGAACATGAAGGCCATGGTGTCGCCCTGATAAACCGGCTTCAGCTCGGCGTTGCTCGCCTTCTCGAACGTCTCGGCGTCGGGTCCGTGACCGGCCATGCAATTGTGCAGGCTGGCGCCGCCGGGGACGAATCCCTCCGCCTTGGCGTCGTATTCCCCGCGGATCAAGCCCATGAATTCATTCATGAAGTTGCGATGAAACCACGGCGGACGAAACGTATGCTCGGCAACCATCCATCGCGGCGGGAAGACGACGAAATCGACGTTGCCGGTTCCCGGAATTTCCGACGGCGAAGTCAGCACCGTATAAATCGACGGGTCGGGATGATCGAAGCTCACGGTGTTAATGCAATTGAAATTCGCCAGGTCATATTTGTAAGGCACGTAATTCCCGTGCCATGCCACTACGTTCAGAGGCGAGTGATCGATGGCCGCCGCCCATAGCCTTCCCTGAAACTTGGTAACAATATGAAAGTCGCCTTCGCGGTCTTCAAAGCTCGCCACTGGCGCCAGAAAGTCGCGCGGATTCGCCAGTCCGTTCGCGCCAATCGGCCCCAGATCGGGTAAACGCAGCAGCGCGCCGTAGTTCTCGCAGATGTAGCCGCGCGCCTCTTTGTCGAGCAGTTCGACGCGAAACCGAATACCGCGCTGAATCACGGCAATCTCGCCGGGAGCGGCTTCGAGAATTCCCATCTCCGTGCGGAGCAGCAGGCGTCCCTGCTGCGGCACGATCAACATTTCGCCATCGGCGTTGTAGAAAAAACGATCGGTCATCGATCGGTTGGCCACGTAGATGTGGATCGCGACCCCCGCGTGCGTATGCGTGTTGCCATTGCCCGCCATGGTAATCAGGCCGTCGATAAAATCGGTGCGCTGCGACGAAGGAGGAATCGGAATCGGCATCCATCGCAGTTGATTCGGCGGCGTCGGCACTTCGTCAAACGGCGCGCTGCGCAGCCTTCCCTGCTCGATCGACTGGAACGGCTTGTGCGCCACCGACGGCCGCATGCGGTACAGCCAGGTTCGCCGATTGACCACGCGCGGCGCGGTAAACGCCGTGCCGCTCAGTTGTTCTGCATACAACCCATGCGCTACTTTCTGCGGAGAATTCTGCCCCTGCGGCAATACTCCTTCGACGGCCGCGCTGGCAAACTCGTTGCCGAATCCCGATTGGTAGCGGAACTCGCCCTTACCCGACGGCGGCTTCTTCGCTGGCTTCGCTTTTCGGTTCGGCATATCAGAGATTTCCTCGTCGCGCCTGCTCCAGTTCGATCGACTCGAACAGCGCCTTGAAATTGCCTTTGCCAAATCCCCGGCTGCCCCTGCGCTGGATGATCTCGAAGAACACCGTGGGACGATCCTCCACCGGCTTCGAAAAGATCTGCAGCAGATAGCCTTCCTCGTCGCGGTCCACAAGTATACCCAGCGAGCGCAATTCCGCCAGCGATTCCTCCACCGGCCCCACCCGCGCCGTTAGCGCGTCATAGTAGGTGTCGGGAACGCGCAAAAAATCGAGCCCGTTGCGCTGCAGTTTACCCACCGTGTACATGACATCCTTGCACTGCAACGCGACGTGCTGCGCTCCCGCTCCACCGTAGGCCTCGATATATTCCTGGATCTGGCTCTTGTTGCGCGCCGTAGCCGGTTCGTTGATCGGAAACTTCACCGAGTGCGAATCGTCCGACATCACAATGCTCATCAACGCGCTGTATTCAGTCGAAATATCTTTGTCGTCGAACGTGATGTAACGGTGGAAGCCGAAAACCCGCGTGTAGTAGTCGGCCCAGTATTGCATCTTGCCCAGTTCGACGTTTCCTACGATGTGATCGATGCGCAGAATCCCGCAGTCGTCGCCCGCCAGCGGCGCCGCCGCGTATCCCGGCAGAAACGGCCCCTTGTAATCCTTATAGGAAATCAGCGAGTGGATCGTGTCGCCATAGGTGTGGACCGCAGCCCGGCGAATCGTGCCATGTTCATCTTTTATGTCGTGCGGTTCTTCCGCCGGTTGCGCTCCGCGGCGCACGGCCTCGGCGAACGCCTGATCCGCGTCCTCCACCTCCAGCGCAATGTCGCGCACACCGTCGCCATGCTTGCGGATATGTTCCGCCGCCGCATCGTCGGGCGTCATCGGCGTAGTCAAAATGAAATTCGCCTTGCCCTGGCTCATCGCATACGACGCTCGCTGCCGCTGGCCGGTTTCCAGCCCGCTGTATGCAACCTGCGAAAATCCGAACCCCTTACGGTAGAAATACGCTGCCTGGCGCGCGTTTCCGACCCAGAATTCGACGTGGTGAATGCGTTTCAGCTTGAGTGGATTTTCCATCCCAGTACCCCGCACTGGCATTTTATCTTTCTCTTATACCCCGTAACTTCTCTTGCCGGGCGTAATTTATTTGCTGGATGCCGCGCCGACCTGAATTCCGGCTGCGGGCACGCGGTGCAACCAGTGATTCCACTCGGGAGCGGCTCCCGTTTTCGCCCGATCGAACGCGCCGCGTATCTGCGCCGTGACTGGCCCCGGCGCGGACTTTCCAATCCGAGCACCATCCAGTTCCGCGACCGGCAAAATCTCGCACGCCGTGCCGCACAGAAAAACTTCGTCGGCTTTTTTCAGGTCGTCCACCGTAAGAATGCCAACTTCCGTCCCGAATCCTTCCCCGGCCGCAAGCTGCAGAATCGAGTCGCGGGTAATTCCCATCAGGATCGACGACTTTTCGTCGTTGGTGCGCAAGGTACGCCCGTTCACCACGAAAACGTTGGTGACCGCGGCTTCGGCCACGTTGCCATCGATGTTGAGCAGCAGCGCCTCATCGTAGCCGCGACGCGACGCATCCATCGTGGCCAACCTCGAATTCAGATATTGGCCGCAAGCTTTGGCGGTGGTCGGCATCATGCGCGCATCGAATTTTCGATATGGAGAAACGGTCAGCCTCGCTCCACGCATCCGGCTCTGCTCGCTGACGTGCGCCATTTGCGGCCACGCCAAGATCGCGGTTTCCGTCGAACACTGCGCGCGAATGCCCAGTGTTTCCGCTCCCATATACGCGATGGGACGGATGTAGGAGTCGGTGAGTCGGTTGCGGCGAAGCACTCCGCCGATCGCTTCCGTCAACTGCTCTGGACTAAATGGAATCCGCATGCCGTACACTTCCGCCGATCGATAGAAGCGCGCCAGGTGCGCGTCCAGGCGGAAGATCGCCGCTTCTCCGTCCACCGCGTAACTGCGGATGCCTTCGAACACGCCCGTCCCGTAATGCAGGGCGTGCGTCGAGAGCGGCACCGTGCTCTCCGCCCACGGCGTGAATTCGCCGTTCATCCACGTCCATTGAATGTTTGCAAAAGTCATTCCCAGCGACCCCTTTCCGTTGCACTATTGTTGGACGAAACGGGCCATTCGTAAATACAAGAGATCAGGTGGTTTCAGGTGTTATTCGTAGTTTCTAAAGTAGAATGCTTCCATGGCCTTCGATACTTCAGTGCTTGACAAGACCGGCTGGCATATTCTGGAGGAACTGCAACACAATGGACGGCTCTCGTTTGCCGAACTCGGACGCCGCGTCGGCTTGACGCTTCCCGCGGTTGCCGAACGCGTCCGCAAAATGCAAGACGCCGGAATTATTACCGGCTTTCACGCCAGAGTCGATCCCGCCAAGATCGGCCTGCCCATCGCCGCTTTCATCCGCATCAGCGTTGTGGGCGACGTCTTTGCGCGTGTCGCGAAGGCCGTGCGCGAAATGCCCGAGGTGCTGGAATGCCATCGCGGCACCGGCGCCGATTCCTTCACCCTCAGAGTTGCAGTCGAGTCCGTGCAGCATCTGGAAAGCCTGATCGACCGGCTGACGCCTTTCGGCACCACTTCGACATCCATCGTTCTTTCAACTCTGGTCAAGCACCGCAGTATTACCCGCCGCGCAGCGGGTGTCCGCAGCCTCGGCGTTCGCAAGAAGTGACGGCACTCAATTCGGCTGTTCTACAATTTACCGATGCGTGTCTGCGCCCTCGCCTTCGCCGTCGCTGCGGCCATTTCGACTGCTCACGTCGGAGCTTCGCAGCCAGCATCGCCCGTCCAGAACACGGGTTTCGACAGCAATCTGCGCGGCGTTAGCGTCAGTGCAATGGGGGCGGGAAAACACGCGCTGTGGATTTCCGGTTCGCGGGGAATCGTTGCCCGCTCGCTGGACGAAGGCAGGTCATGGCAACAACTTAAAATCGACGGCGCTGCCGACTTCGATTTTCGCGATGTCGAAGGCTTCGGAGCTGCCGTTGCATACGTGATGTCGAGCGGGGATGGCGAACAATCCCGCGTCTACAAAACCACCGACGGCGGCAAATCGTGGACGCTGCAGTACACGAACAAACGTCCAGGATATTTTCTCGACTCGCTCGTCTGCGAGTCTCCGGCTCGCTGTTTTGCCCTGAGCGATCCGGTCGAGGGCAAATTCCTGCTCCTATCCACCAACGACGGCCAACATTGGCGAGAACTCCCGCGCGACAAAATGCCTGCCGCGCTTCCCACCGAAGGCGCATTCGCCGCCAGCGGCACCTCCATCGCACTCTGCAATAACGATATTTACTTCGGCACCGGCGGCCCCGCTGCCCGCGTTTTTCACTCCGCCGATCACGGACGTTCCTGGACTGTCGTCGAAACTCCCATGGCAAGCGGCAACGCTTCCAGCGGAATCTTCAGCATCGCATGCCATGGCCGCTTTCTCGTAGCCGTCGGCGGCGACTACAAGGAACCAGCGAAACCAAACCAGGCAGCGATCTATTCCCAGGATTCAGGCGCAACCTGGCATCTCGCCGCGCAGCAGCCCGGCGGCTATCGCTCTGCGGTTGCGTTTCTCTCTGGCAGACGTTGTGTGGCGGTCGGAACCAATGGGAGTGACATCAGCAACGACGCTGGCGTGCATTGGAGGCACCTGGACACCTTCAACCTAAATGCCATCGGCGTTCGCGCCGGCGCGAGTTGCGCGGTTGGCCCAAAAGGGACGGTAGTGCCGGTCAGCCAGCAATCGCAGTCGCACTAGAAGAGATGTTTATCGCACTTCAATCGACACCAACTCCCCCGCATTCTTCCCCACCGCCCGATAATTTACCGATACGAGAAGGTTGCTCCATTCGCAGGAAAACTGGTCTTGCCCGATTATCACCAGCGATTTGTAATCCGATGCATGCATCTTGTAAGTCGTCATGCCGCTCAGGATCGTTACCGTTGCCTCGGGAGTCCTGGAGCAGTCGCTGCTCACGATTTTGCCCTTGAGAAACTGCACCGGCCCGGTCGTCCCAGGCTTGACGGGCGCAGGCTTGGGCGCGGCATCGGCGTCTTCATCTTGATCTTGCGTTGCCTTCCCCTGCGCCGCCTTCTCCGTCGGTCCGCTCCCAGCCGAGGGGGCGCTCCCCGCGCCTGCTGGAGACTCGTTTTCCCCCTCCCGCTGCGGACGCACCCCATACTTCTGCAATGTATCCAAATCCGCCAATTGCTGTTTCGCCGCAGCTGCCGCGGTGCGATCCGTTCCCTCCTTCAGCCGCGTAAACACTTCGCGCGCCAGATCCCACTTCTTTCCCGCAACGTAAATTTGACCCAGATTGAACTGATATTCGACGTTGCGCGGCGACAGCGCAATGGCAAGCTTCTGCGCTTCCAGCGCCGAGTTGACGCCGCCACCCTCCACTCGCGCCATTCCTAGCATGTTATAAGCGTCAGCTAAGTCGGGATACCAATCCGTGACCGCGCGCAAATCCTGCATCATGTTCGCCAGGCCCTTCATCTCCTGCCGCGCCGCCTGCGCCTGCCGGTACTTCATCACCGACCGGTAATACCAAATCCACGGGTCCCGCGGATTCAAGTCCGTCGCCTTCTCCAGTTCTTCGCTGGCCGCGTCATAGCGCTTCTGCCGGATATCGTCCCACGCCAGCCCGCGCCGCGCCGCTTCATTATCCTTCGGATCCGCCGCCAGCCGCTGCAAATCGTGCAGGGCCTGATCGCGATGCTCCGGAATGCGCGCCATCACGTCTTCAACCACCGCGCTCGCGTCCTCTTCCTTCACCGGACTCACTGTCATGCCGATGTCATCCGCGCCGAACGGCAGGGGCAGATGATCCGGCTGCGGAATGTCCGCCGGAGTTGCCACCGGCTTCTTGGCCTGATCGAGCGCAATGCCCAACCCGCTCAGCGAGCTGAAGTATGTCTTCACGGTCTCTTCCATCTGCGTCGGCGACATGTCGAACGCCTGCACCATCGCCTTGTCCACCGGCGTTTTCCGGTTCACCACCAGATCAAAGTAAGTGCCCGCCTCGGGCATCTTGTTCTTGTTCACTAGATAGTGCACAACCATCCACGCCTGCGCGTAGTAGAGCGTGTTGTGCGCCCCTTCCCGCGTTCCCGATTCGTCGTGCTTCATCGTGAACAAGTCCGGCATCGAGATCCACACCGGCGAACTCACCAGTTGCGTCAGCGACTGCGGTACCTTCGGATCGCGCCGCATTCCCAAATCATCGAGCGCGTCCTCGTGCCACTCCGCCAACAACTCCGGATCGCCGCCCAGTTCCACCTGCTTGCCGATATAGATCGACCCGAAGTACTCCGCCAGCCCTTCGTCGAACCATCCCTGCACGGGGGGATAGTTGTAATTCAAGTAATAGTGGGCCAGCGAATGCGCCACCGCTCGCCACGGATCGGCCTCAAAGAGATTGAGCACGATGTAGATCCGATCCGTGCCTGGCACATAAAACCCAGCCGCCGTGCTCTGCTTCGCCGGAGCCACCAAGCCATATTGCTTGTCGCTCTTGAGCGCGACGATCGTGATCGGCACCGACATCTTCAACTTGTCTTTCAGGATCAGTTGGCCGAAAACCGCGCGCATCTGCTCCATTCGCAGAGCCACTTCCCGCCCGCGCTTTTCGCCAGCGTCGGTCAGCACCGTGAAATGCGTGGAATGGACTTCGACCCACTTGGGCTCGTCCTTGGCCAATGCCGGCCGCGAGGCGCAACCTGCGATCAGCAGACTCACAATCACGGCACCAATGCTGGACATCTTCACAGTAAAATCCTTCCCCAAAAATGCTAGCACGCCATGCGGAGCTCTGCTCCGCCAAAGGCGGCCAGCGAAACCGCCTGTGGTACAGTAGCGAGTTTCCAGATCCCGAAGCAGTTCGTCACTAAGGAGACGCCAAATGCAGAGCCGCATCGTGGGCACGACCATGCCCGTTCTTGAATTCGCGCTCGAACCGAACGAGTCCGTGATCTCCGAAGCTGGCGAACTCTCCTGGATGACCAGTTCGATCCAGATGACCACTCACACGCAGATGGGCGGAGGCGGAGGCATCTTTGGCGCTATCAAGCGCGTGGCGGGCGGCGGAACGCTGTTTATGACCGAATATCGCGCCGGCGGCATGCGCGGCGAGTTGGCATTCGCCACCAAACTTCCCGGTCACATCGTCCCCGTCGAAGTCAGCCCCGGCCACGAGTACATGATTCACCGTCACGGTTTTCTCTGCGCCACTCCGCAAATTCAAATCGGCGTCGGATTCCAGCAATCGCTCGGCGCTGGCATCTTCGGCGGCGACGGCTTCCTGCTACAGCGCCTCAGCGGACTGGGTACAGCGTGGCTCGAACTCTCCGGCGAACTCGTCGTCAAGGATCTTCAGCCGGGAGAAACCCTGCGCGTCCATCCTGGCCACGTCGGCGCATTCCAGTCCAACGTCTCGTTCCAGATCACCACCGTTCCTGGAATCAAGAACATGATCTTCGGTGGCGATGGAATCTTCCTGGCCTCGCTGACGGGCCCTGGCCGCATCTGGCTTCAGACTCTTCCGATTTCGAAGCTGGCGCACAAGCTCATGGAATACATGCCAAGACCATCCAGCGAAGCCACCAAAGGAGGCGTCGTCGGAGGCATCGTCGGCTCGATTCTGGATGGGATGAAGTAAGAGACCACATGAACCATGAACACGGACCAGCGAAGCCATGAAACCATCTGAGCGACCTTTGACCGCGATCGCCGCGCCTGTCGCGCACCGGCTGGCTTGGATCGACTGGATGCGCGGCCTCGCCTGCATCCTGATGTTCCAGACCCACTGTTACGATGCCTGGCTCGGCGGCGACGCGCGCAATTCCAGCTTCCTCAAAGGCTCGCAAATCCTGGGCACGTTGCCCGCGCCGCTCTTTCTCTTCCTGGCTGGAGTCTCGTTCTCGCTGGTCACCGACAAACTCATCCGCAAGAACCTGACTCCAGGCGAAATCACTCGCACCATGGTTCGCCGCGGCGCGGAAATCTTCGCCTTCGGACTCCTCTTCCGCCTGCAAGAGTTCCTCATCGCCTGGGGATGGGCGCCGAAGTCCGACTTACTCCGCGTCGATGTCCTCAACATCATCGGACTCTCCATGATGCTGATGGCGCTGCTTTGTGGCTTCATCTTGCTGGTTCGCGGGAAGCGTGAGGATTCGGTTGTGAAGGAGCGCGCTTTCGTCATCGGTGCGATTGCGGTCGCTGCCATCATCGCCCTGCTGACTCCGCTTCTCTACACGACCTGGCGACCAACCTGGCTGCCTTGGTGGATCGAGTCCTACATCGACGGATGCCACAACCTCGGCGCTCCGCAGCCTTGGCTGTTTCCGCTGTTTCCTTGGTCTGCATTCGCGTTTACCGGATTGGCTGCGGGATTCATCCTCTTCAGCGAGCGCGTTCGCGGCCGGATCGCAGCCACGCTGGCTTGGTTCGGCGCTGTCGGAGCGGTCGCGATCATCGCATCGCTCCAGCTTGACCATGTGTC
>PLUW01000120.1:196080-225217 GCA_003162935.1 Acidobacteriaceae bacterium | reverse complement strand
TGGGCTCATAACCCAAAGGTCGGTGGTTCAAATCCACCCCCCGCAACCAACGCAATCATAGACTTGGGGCCGACCAAGTAAGCGGCCTTCTTGGATTTGTCCGCGTTTTGTCCGTTTTTAGTTTGATAACGCCCCNNCACGCCACAAGCGTCGCCGTTCCTGTACTTTCCGCTGCGTCGTTCTCCGTTCGTCCTCACTGAATAGATCGGCATACCGCTTGAACATGGCAGCCGTCGCATGGCCGGTCACTTCCATGAACTCATCGACAGTAGACCGTGCCCTCCACATTTCGTGCGCCGCGCTCCGTCTGAAATCGTGCTTGATCCTGCCCTCGTACTTCGGGACTTCCCATCTCTTGCCGCATCTCGGACAGTTGCGCTCGGCGTGCCATAGTCCCGGTTGCGCTTCTGCGGTGCCGTTGGCTTCAATACCGGCTCCGCCGAGGCGGATGTGTCCGCAGGAAGCATTCTTTCGGACTTCGTTTTTTCACAAACCCCGGTCGCTAGGATCCTGGGCCAAACACGTCTCCCCGCCGTGAGCACAAACTCGCAACTGTGCCGTAATTCCCCCACCGCGGTGTTGGCTGTGGACCGAAGGATCAATTACTGAAGCCTCATGCACACGGGGAACCTTGACGCCTCCGCCTCGTGGTGTGATCTTGAAAATGGAGGATTCAAATGGAGCGAGCAAAAATCCTGATAGTCGACGACGACCCTAACCTGAGGCATGGACTCAGAACACGTTTGCGGGCCAATGATTATGACACCGTGTCGGCCTCGGATGGCTATTCTGCGATTGCAATGGCGCAGAAGGAGCACCCCGGTCTTATTATTCTCGACCTCGGACTGCCAGCCGGAGACGGCTTTGCGGTTCTAAAGCGGTTGCAAGAGAGCGACACTCTGTCGAGCATTCCGGTGGTTGTGCTAACCGCCCGAAGCGCCGACTTTAACGAACAGAAAACGCTGCAGGCGGGAGCAACCGCTTTCTTCCAGAAGCCTGCGGACAACCGCGAGTTATTGGCTGTGATCCGCGCAGCACTTCCGAGTAACTTGCCAGCTGTGGCTCTGCCGTCGTAAACAACCATACGGGTGCGGCAAGCTCACCTCTAGCTAGAACTGTTCTCATAAATAAGGTGGGGCGTGGTAAATTCTTGCGTTTCAGGTGATCCAGACTTATTTATGAGACCACTTCTAGTGTTGGGAGGCTTTGAAGTGAATCAGGGCCATCCTCTCTCCTTTAGCGTCACGACTGCTGAGTAGAACCTAAAGAGGTGACCATGGGACGCTGGAGTGCGTGTCCAGAGACAACGGCTTTCGCGGGAGTATCTGATGTCTGGTGATCTTGCGCCAAACCGCGAGGCAATCCAATCCTCCCTCCTGCTTTCCCGGGTTGTGGAGCAGACCGCCGACAGCGTGATACTGACCAATACTCAAGGCGTCATCCAATATGTGAATCCAGCCTTCGAGGTGACGTCCGGCTATGGCCGAGAGGAAGCCGTGGGAAAGACCCCGCGAATTCTTAAGTCGGGCCTACACGATGCGGAGTTTTACCGGCAGATGTGGGCGCGGCTTGCTCAGGGTCTCCCATTTAAGGGAATGGTCATCAATCGCAAAAAGACTGGTGAACTCTATTGGGCCCAACAAACCATCACGTCGATGCGCGACAAGACCGGACGTCTGATTCACTTTGTCTCGGTATCTCAAGACATCACCGAGTCGCGGAAGAAGCAGGAGCAGGAATTCCAATTGCACCTGGCTCGTGCTGTGCAGCAGCGCTTGTACGCCGCCCCACCCGCGATATCGGGCTTTGACATTGGCGCGTCCGTTTACCCGGCCGACGAAACCGGCGGCGACTACTTCGATTTCATCTCCATGGCCGATGGCTCTCTTGTGATTGCCGTTGCCGATGCCAAAGGTCATGGCTTCAGCTCCGCATTGGTCATGGCGCTCACTCGAGCCTATGTGCGCTGCTTTGCCGCCATGCAGTTGGAGTTGGACGAAATACTGGTTCACGCCAACAAAATGCTGCTGAAAGATCTCGAACATGGTCACTTCGTTACCCTCTTTTTGGCGCGATTGAATCCCAGGCATCGCACTCTGTCATACGCAAGCGCCGGCCACGTCCCGGGCCTGGTATTCCTCGACTCCGGCGAAGTGAAATGCACGCTGGACAGTACCGGGCCGCCCCTCGGCCTATTTCCTGGGAGCAAGTTCTCGCTGCAGGAGCCAATTAGCCTCAATCCAGGAGAGATCGCAGTGTTTCTAACCGATGGGGTCACCGAGTCCACCAGGCCCGATGGCCACGAATTTGGCACCCAGCGCGTGCTTGATCAGATTCGCAATCTCCGCCACAATTCGGCGTTGAATATTGCAGATGGTATCTACCATGCGACACGAGAGTTTGTGCAAGGCAATCTCCAGGATGACGATATTACATCGGTCGTCATCAAGTCCGATCGTGCTGGCAATCTCTGCTAAGTCACCAGCGATGGGCCGCCACCGCCGATTCACGATGGGGTTTTGCTTATTCCGCAGTGTTTGTGCCATCCCTTTGCTAACAATGTAGGTATGGATTTCGCCAATTGTTAGGAATCAGCCGAAATCGTAGACCTGTTCCCTTTTGCACAGATTTCCGCCTTCGTCACGTGGTATGAGTGTTGGAGGAGAGCGATGTGCCGTTCTACGAAACATTCATCATCGAGCGTGGAACGGACTCCGAAATACTACTCCACAGTTGTCTGGAAACCATCGGCGTTTCCTCGCTTAGTGAGTGGGATATGTTCGTATTCGTATACCGCCACGGACCATGTCTCACCAGCACCGACCGGATTGCACGGCTTATCGGCTATGAAAAAACGCTAGTTGCCGCCGCGCTTGACCACCTCGAAAACCGCGAGCTCATCGAGCGTGTAGGGCCACCTCAGGGAACACGTATTCACAGAGTATTCGCTTCGTTGATTGTCGAACAGCGGCGCTGCATTCGACAACTCGTCGGTATGTCGGGAAGTCGTGCCGGGAGGCTGCTGTTGATGAAACTCTTGATGCCCATCCAAATAGAGTCGCCCACAAAGAACAATTAGCTCGATCGCATAAGTGAAAGGACTGTTTATGTCTGAAGGCGGTCTGATTAAGACGGGAATTAGGGGTCTCGACACTATCCTGCTGGGAGGAATTCCAAGGACCAATGTGATTCTGCTGCGGGGCGTGACCGGAAGCGGAAAGACTCTGATGGGTGTGGAATTTATCTATCGCGGGATTGCCTTGTATGGCGAGCCTGGGCTGATCGTGGTGTTTGAGACAAGCCCCGAGAAGCTCATCCGAGACGCCGCCGAATTCGGATGGGATCTGAATGAAATGCAGGAACAGAGGAAGCTGCAAATCATCTTTACAAGTCCGCAGGTGTTCGAGCAGGAATTACGTTCGCCGAGCAGTCTGCTGCTCGAAACCGCCGAGGAGATTCGTGCCCAGCGGATCTTCGTGGATGGCATCGGATTGTTAGACCCTGCCCTGAGCGTTATCGACGCTCCACGTGGTGCGTTCCGCGAGTTGTTGCAGCAATTGATCGAGTCGTCGAACAGGGAGAATCTTACTACAATGTTTTCGATCGAGAGTGGCTGCGCCAGTTGCTCGGTTTCTACCGTAGAAGCGACCGACTTTCTCGCCGATACGGTTATCCAGTTGAATCGGGAAAGGCGCGACCGCCGTGTTCGCCGCTCCTTGGAAATTGTGAAAAGCCGAGGCCAGGATTATGAACCCGGAGAGCATACGCTGCGTATCACCGGGGGTCACGGCCTCGAGGTGTTTCGGCGGGTCCAGGCGCCTTTGCGGCCCTGTTCTGTGCAACAACCCACTTCCAGTGCCAAGCGATCAGTCATCGGGGTTGAGGCTGTAGATACCCTTATTGGCGGCGGCATTTTTGACGGTTCCACGACGATGGTGGTTGGGGTTTCGGGAGTGGGAAAGACCGTGCTGGGAACGCAAATTCTGCGGGAAGGAGCGCTAAAACAAGGAACGAGGGGATTGCTCGTGTCCTTGGATGAACATCCAGCACAAATCATCCGTAATGCGCAGACTCTGGGACTCAACCTCGAAGAGCAGATCGCCGACGGAACGATTCAGATCATGTTCGAAAGTCCTCAAGAGTTGGATATTGATGCACACTATGCACGTATTGTCCAACTCATCGAAGAGCGTGACGTACAACGAATGGTAATCGATGGGATGACAAGTTATAGCACTGCCATCGGAGAAACCGGCGTGTATAGAGACTTCTTTCACGCCATCGTAGCCTATAGCAAGCAGCGGCTGATGACTACGTTCTTCAATTATGAGAATCCGGAGTTCCTGGGAATCTCATCTTATATGCCGGATTTCCCGGTCAGCTCCATCGTGGATAACCTCATTCTGATGAGCTTGGTGGAAATCAACAACTCGCTTCACCGATGCATGTCGGTAGTCAAGGCGCGAGGGAGTAAACATTCATTTGAAACTCGCGAGTTCGAGATCGGACCAGGAGGGATTTCTCTCATACCGCTAGAAAAAGACCTAGACCAAGCCTTGCCGCTGCAGAGCTACTCCAGTCTCTTGAGTAGAGCCCCCACTAGGTTATCTCTCCCAAAGAAAATGAATGGCCCAACAGCAATACAGGATAGACAATGAGGGCGCAGGGCCGTGGACGAACTGACTCATTCGAATTGCCGCCCCTTGCGATTCCGATAACTAGCTCCATCGAGAATAGCCTCGCAGATAAAGGTGACGCAGTGGATCTGTCGCCCAGGCTGCGCGCCGATTTGCTAGATCTGGACGCCTGGGGCGAAATTCTGACGACGTACGGTCGAACCATGAGGGCGGCGGTCGCACTCACCGATACCGACGGTCACGTATTGGGGAAATGTCACAATGCCCAGCCGGTCTGGACTCTTGTTCATGACGCCGCACCTAATTGGACCGGCTGCCCATTTTGTATAAACACGGATCAGCCCTGTACTGCGGTTGCTAGGGCACTCAGAGTCGGCGGAGTGGCAATGTCGCATGACCAAGCTGGCCTGACTCACATCGCCGTCCCTCTCTTATTGGGCAAGCAATGCTTAGGGGCCATTATTGCGGGGCAGGTGTTCTGCCGATATCCCGAACCACTACCGCTGCAGCATGTGGCAAAGGAGTGTGGTATTTCGGCGCAGACACTTTGGCATGTGGCGAGGATGCAGCGTCCAGTAAGTATCTCCGTCCTTCAGGCATCTGGCGATTTGCTCTTTGCTCTGGGTCATGCTTTTCTCCAGCAACGTTATGGTGCGATCCTCGAAGCGAAACTGGCGCAGGCCAATGGACACTTCCGCTTACTGGTCGACGGTGTCAGAGACCACGCGCTTTTTACCGTCGATCCCACTGGGCGCGTGACCAGTTGGAGTGTTGGAGCCGACCGAATGTTTGGCCACTCTGAGGCAAACATCGTAGGTCAGAATTTCTCTTGCATGTTTACGTCGGAAGACATCCAAAATCACGTGCCCGAGAAACAGTTGATCGAAGCTGTGCGAGTGGGGCGGCTGGAAGATGAGGGATGGCGCATCCGGGCAAACCACGAAAAGTTCTGGGCTCACGTCAACATCGCAGCATTGTTGGCGAATTCAGGCCCGAGTTGCGGCTTTGCCGTTATCGTGCAAGACGTGACCGAGCGGAGAAAGATCGTAGTGGTATTGGAAGAGGCTAGGCAGGAACGCTCGCGCCTTCAGGAGGAACTTCTTTCTCACGTCTCGCACGAACTCCGGACGCCGCTGACAGCGGTCTATCTTTTTACAACCAATGTTTTGGATGGCCTCCTTGGTGATCTGACTCCCGCACAGCACGAGCACCTGACCCTCGCGTTAGACAATGTCAAGCAACTCCAGACGATGGTCAACGATCTTCTCGACATCACTCGCGTCGAAACGCACAAACTCGCGGTAGAGCCTCAACATGTGAATCTGATCCAGCTGATTGCCGACGTGCTCATCACATGCCGTGCGAATGCGGCATCGAAACACATCAGCCTTCGCTCTGACGTTGCACATGATTTTCCGTTTGCTTGGGCCGATCCTGCTCGTTTGCGGCAGGTTCTTATCAACCTGATCGATAATGGAATTAAGTTCACGCCGGAATGTGGAAGTATCACCGTCAATAGCCGACTCTTTGCGGAAGACGACAGCTTTCTGTGTATATCAGTGTCCGACACGGGATGCGGAATCAGCCCTGAAAATTGCGCTATGGTTTTCGAGCGCTTGGCGCAGGTAACGAGCACTGCCCAAGCAAGTCGCTGCGGCCTGGGTCTAGGGTTGTTCATTTCGAGAGATTTGGTGTTACGCCAGGGAGGGAAGATTTGGGTCGAAAGCGATCTGGGGCACGGCAGCACTTTTTACCTTACGTTGCCAGTGTTCTCGCTGGCTAGACTGTATAGCCACATCTTCACCGTCCCCAACCTGGAGGCTGGTTTCGTGACCCTGATTGCGGTGGACGTGGTTTGGGCCCACGGAGTCGTGCCTGAGATTCGGATGATTTTGGAGCGGTGCATTCATCTTGGCCAGGATGTGCTCTTGCCCTCGGTGAGTGACGCAGAGCCGGTTGGAACCTTTCTCATTATTGCATGTACCGATGCGAACGGGTCTGCGGTGATTGCAAGTCGCATTAGCAGAGAGTTGCAAGATTTCAATGCTTCAAAGGTGAAGCCATCAATTTCGTCAACGACGCTGCTTGTCGGAGCGGGTCAGTCTAGAGATGAGCAGATAGGCGCAGTAACTGCACAAGTCGACCGATTGGTCCAAGCACACCTCGTGGGCAAGCAGAAGGTGAACTGACTGGAAGGGACAATTCTGACCATCGGCGACGAATCGTACCGGGTCCCAAAGGTTCTTCCTCACGTCTGCGGCTGTTTTTCGGACATGCCGGCGACGCTCGACTGCGCAATCACATTCAAGCCCAGCGGAAAAGTAGTAGTCAGCGCCTATGCGAGTCTGCGGAAGGTTAGCGTGGTCGCCATCAACGCCATCCACCTCGAACTATAGGAAAATCAAAATTTCGTGTTCGGCGTAACGAGCATTATGGCGGCTCGCATCAGCGATCCGTGGCTCTCCTGGTCGCGCCAAAAGGTCACCCTCACCTGTGATGAACGGTACAGCCGTCAAAGGCGCTAAGAGAGAGGATAACCAGTAAACATTCTTCGCCGGAGGGTCACTCTATGAAGAGAGTTTTGATTCTAGGAGCCGCAGGCCGGGACTTCCACAACTTCAACGTCTTGTTTCGCAATAATGCCGAATACCAGGTAGTGGCTTTCACCGCCACGCAGATTCCCGACATCGCCGGGCGCCGGTATCCGCCGGAACTTGCCGGGCGTTTGTACCCGCAAGGCATTCCTATTTTCGAAGAGAAAGATCTGGAGAACCTGATCCTCGAACACCGGATTGACGTAGCGGTTTTCTCCTATAGCGATGTCTCTCATCAGAACCTGATGCATCTCGGCTCGCGCGCGGTGGCTGCGGATGTGGATTTCTGGCTTCTGGGAACCGCTCACACGCAGCTCAAGTCGTCGGTGCCCGTCATTTCCGTGTGCGCGGTGCGAACTGGATGCGGCAAGAGTCCGGTGTCGCGCCTGGTTGCGGAGCAGTTGCGCCGGCAAGGTCGGAAGACCGTGGTCATCCGCCACCCCATGCCTTACGGAGATCTGGCGGCGCAGGCCGTGCAACGATTTGCCACCCTGAAGGACCTCGATCTGCAACAGTGCACGATCGAGGAACGCGAAGAGTATGAACCGCACATCAGCCAAGGGACGGTTGTCTACGCGGGGGTGGATTACGAAAAGATTCTCCGCCAGGCGGAAAAAGAAGCCGACGTCATTTTGTGGGATGGCGGCAACAACGACACTTCTTTTTATGTCTCCGATTTGGAAATCGTGGTGGTCGATCCGCACCGGCCCGGGCATGAACTGTCGTACTTCCCCGGCGAAGTCAATCTGCGGCGCGCGGATGCGATCGTGATTAACAAGGTCGACACAGCCGAGCAGCGCGACATTGAGACGGTTCGTCAGAACATAAAGCTCCACAACCCGAAGGCAGTGGTTTTTGAGATGGCCTGCCGAGTCTCCATTCCCGAACCGAGTCTGGTGAAGGGACAGCGCGTGCTGGTGGTGGAGGACGGCCCCACGCTCACTCACGGCGAGATGCCCTACGGGGCCGGGGTGGTGGCGGCGCGGCAATGTGGGGCGGCGGAATTGGTGGATCCGCGGCCGTATGCCGTGGGATCGATCCGCGGCACCTTCGAGCGTTTCAACCACCTCACGAACCTTTTGCCCGCCATGGGCTACAGCGCGATCCAACGGCACGAACTCGAGGAAACCATCCGCCGTACTCCTTGCGATCTCGTCCTGATCGCCACTCCCATTGACCTGGCGCGGGTGATCAAAATCGATCGACCCAATCTGCGCGTGACCTATGAAGTCGAAGAACTCACCAAGCCCGGCCTGGCTGAAATGCTCGCCACGTTTGTGCGGGAGCACGAGCCAGCCCTGGCGGGAGGCGGAAGATGAATGGCAATGCGAATCGCAAAGACTTTCTCTCGATTCGAGATTTTTCGCCGTCCGACATCCAGTACCTGCTCACGCTAGGCCGTCAGGTCAAGGCGCACCCAAGCGCCTACGGCAGTGCGCTTCGAGGCGAGACCCTGGCCATGATCTTCGAGAAGCCATCCTTGCGCACGAGGGTGACTTTTGATGTCGGCATTCAGCAACTGGGCGGCTTCTCGCTCTATCTCTCGCCGGTCGAGATCAATCTGGGCAAACGCGAGTCGGTGTACGACGTGGCCAAGAACCTGGAACGCATGGTGCAAGGCATCATGATCCGCACCTACTCTCACGAAATCGTCGAGCAGATGGCAGTGTATGCGAGCATTCCCATCATTAATGGGTTGACCGACTACAGCCATCCCTGCCAGGCGATGGCCGATTACCTCACGATCTGGGAGGCGAAACAGCATCTCGACGGCCTGAAGATCGCATTCATCGGCGACGGCAACAACGTCGCACGCTCGCTGATGTTCGCCGGAGCGCAGGTCGGAGCGCACGTTTGGGTGGCTACGCCTCCGGGATATGAACTCGACGCGCATTCGGTGGCATGGGCGCGCAAGCGTGCCGTCGAGACAGGCGGAACTTGCACGGTAACCAATGATCCCGACGAAGCGGCCTCCGGCGCGGATGTGATCTACACGGATGTCTGGGCCAGCATGGGGAAAGAAGCCGAAGCGGAAAAGCGAAAACACATCTTCCTGCCGTACCAGGTCGATGCGACTCTGTTCCGCCGCGCCAAGCCGGATGCGATCTTTTTGCACTGCCTGCCGGCGCACCGTGGCGATGAAGTTACCGACGATGTCATCGACTCGCCACGGTCGCTGGTGTTTCAGCAGGCGGAGAACCGGCTGCACTCGCAAAAGGCGATCATGCTGGAATTGATGAAAGGCGAGTTCGTCAAATTGCCGGGTTTGGTCGAGTTGCAGGAGTTGGCACACATATAGTGCTCGGGGGCTAGTGGCTAGGAGTTAGGAGAACCGCGTGGCAACTGCAGTGAACGCGTGCGGGCATCGAGGCCTCGTAGCCTGGCAGAAGGCCATGGAACTGGTGACCGAGATCTATCGAATGACCCGAGACTTTCCAAAGGATGAGTTGTACGGACTAGTAAGTCAGCTCAGGCGGGCAGCCGTTTCGGTTCCAAGCAATCTTGCGGAAGGGTACGGGCGGAATTCACGAAATGAGTTCCATCAATTCGTGGGTGTGGCGCGCGGTTCATTGGCAGAGGTTGAAATGCAAATCGAGATCGCAAAGAACCTGGATTACGTAAGCCAGGAATCCTGTTCTAAATTGCTGTCGAGAATCGACGAAGTTGGGCGCCTGCTGACCGGGATGCGTACATGGTCTGCAAAGCCCGAGCGCAGTGGCTAGCAGCTAGGAGCTAAGGAATCAAAGCCAGCCCCTAACTACTAGCTACTAGCCACTACTTATGAAGACCATCCTCCTTGCCGTGGGCGGCAACTCCCTGATTCGCGCGGGAGAAAAGGGAACCATCGCCGAACAGCGGGCAAACGCCCAGCGGACCGCCGCCCAGATCGTCGGGCTGATCCGCGCCGGTTACCGGATTGTGCTTACCCATGGCAATGGCCCGCAAGTGGGAGCGGCGCTTCTGCGGTCGGAACGAGGAGCAAGCCAGGTGCCGGGCCTCCCGCTGGACGTCTGTGACGCATCGACTCAAGGGGAGATCGGATATCTATTGCAGCAGGCGTTGCAAACCGAGTTGCAGTCGGCCGACTTGCATGTGCCGGTGGCGACGGTTCTCACGCAATGCCTGGTGTTGCCGAACGACCCCGCGATGCAGCATCCGAGCAAGCCGATCGGCCCTTTCTATTCCCATGCCGATGCCGAGGAACGCAAACGCCTTTTCGGATGGGAGATCGTGGAGGACGCCGCCCGCGGCTACCGCCGCGTGGTTCCGTCGCCCGATCCGGTTGGCATCATCGAACTGGAGGTCATTCGAGATCTGGTCGGGCACGGCGTGCTGGTGATCGCCTGCGGAGGCGGAGGGATTCCGGTGGTCTGGAGGGACGGTCAACTGCAAGGCGTCGAGGCGGTCATCGACAAAGATCGCGCCTCCGCGTTGCTGGCGTCGTGCCTCGGCGTCGATCTGTTTGTCATCTCCACCGACACCGAATACGTGTATCTGGATTACAAGAAACCCGCGCAGCGTCCGCTGCGACAGGTTGGAGCGGCGGAGTTGCAACAATACGCAAGCAGCGGCCATTTCCCGCCCGGAAACATGGGCCCAAAAGTCGAATCCGTGCTGCGCTTTCTGCGCAGCGGCGGCAAGGAAGCTATCATTACTTCGTGCGAAAATCTGTGCCAGGCGGTGATCGGATCCGTCGGCACGCATATGTTCCCCGATCATGACTGCGGGGAGATCGAGCGCAGAGCAGGGCTCGAACTTCCGGTGGGAGGACGCTAATGCCACAACCGAATGTCATCCCACTCCAGTCTCCGGCATCGGAACCGGCGTTGCGAGACGGTATGCCACTGAAACACGTCATCGAGTCGCAGCAATTCACGGTCCCCTTGCTCATGGAGTTGTTCGAGCGTTCGCGCGGCATGGAGCATGTGGTGGCCCGCGGCGGCACGCTCGACTACCAGAACCGCATCATGACCGCGCTGTTTTATGCGCCGTCGACGCGTACGCGGCTTTCGTTTGAAGCGGCCATGCATCGGCTGGGCGGGCGCGTTTTGTCCACCGAGAATGCGGGTGCTTTCTCTTCTGAGATCGAGGGCGAGCAGGTCGAAGATTCCATCCGCATCATCAGCGGCTATTCGGATGTGATTGTGATTCGGCACACTGCCGAAGATGGGGCGCGGCGGGCAGCAGAAGTCTCGATAGCGCCGGTGATCAACGCGGGAGATGGGAATGGCGGACAGCATCCGACCCAGGCCTTGCTCGACCTGTACACTATTTACCGGCAGCGACCGCTGGATGGACTTAGTGTGGCCATCATCGGCGAGTTGGACAAGGGCCGTACGGCGCGATCGCTGGCGTATCTGCTGGCCAAGTTTGATCGGGTAAAGATGTTTTTCGTCAGCCCGCCGCAAATGCAGATGAAACCGGACATCCTGGATTATCTCGACGAACACGGCGTCCGCTACGAACTGGAGTCGGACATCGACCGCGTGATTGGCGAAGTCGATGTGGTTTACCAGACGCGAATCCGGCCCGAGCGACTGCGAGATGCGGACGGTCTCAGACGCTATGCCATCGATTCGAAAGTCGTTCAGCGCATGAAGGCGGACGCGCTCATTCTTCATCCGTTGCCTCGCACGGTCGAGTTAGATAAGTCAGTCGATGCCGATCCCAGAGCCATGTATTTCCGCCAGGCCATGAACGGCCTCTATGTGCGGATGGCACTGTTGACCATGCTTCTGGACAAGGAACCGGCGGCGGGGAGTGCGTGGTGGTAGGGAGCGAGAGGAACGCTGTCCGGCGACTGCTGGCGAAATGGTGACTTTTCGGCAGTTACAATTGCCAACATGAGTATCGATAAATCTGGCAAGTGGTGGATTGGCACGAGTGTTGACGACCTCAGGGAATATCTCGAGGCCTATTCTGCAGACAATTACTGCATTCACGAGTTCCGTCCAGCAAAATGCAAATGCGGCGGCGAGACGTTTGAACTTCTTGCGGATGATGACGAGGGCTGCGCGAAGCGAACGTGCACATCTTGCGCTATAGGGAAGTTCATATGTGATAGCGAGGAGTACTGGTCTGACGCAACGCCTGAGCAGTGGAAATGCATCGAGTGCGGCTCTACAAGCGCCAACATCGGCGTTGGTTTTTCCCTGTATGAAGATGGTGAGGTTCGTTGGCTCTACGTTGGTGAGCGATGCGCCAACTGTGGCATTCTTGGCTGCCTTGCGGGTTGGAAAATTGCGTACTCACCATCCAAACAGCTACTCGAACGGGCGTGAGCAGACTTAGCGAAAGGAAGTTATGACCACCGAACTAATAGAAAAATCCACGCGCACCGATTATTTCGTTGAACTCGAAAACGAATATGGAGCTCACAACTATCATCCCCTCGACGTAGTCATCGAGCGCGCGGAAGGCGTCTGGGTGTATGACGTCGAGGGCAAGCGCTACCTCGATTGCCTGGCGGCGTATTCCGCGGTGAACCAAGGGCACTGTCACCCCAAGATTCTGCAAACTCTCAACGAGCAGGCGCGGAAAGTCACCCTTACCTCGCGCGCATTCCGCAACGAGCAACTCCCGCTGCTCTACAAGGAACTCCACGACTTGACTGGCTTCGACATGGCGCTCCCCATGAACTCAGGCGCCGAGGCCGTCGAAACCGCGATCAAGACGGCGCGCAAGTGGGGCTACAAGATCAAGGGCATTCCGCAAGACAAAGCCGAGATCATCGTCTGCGCCAATAATTTCCATGGACGCACCGTCACCATCGTCAGCTTCTCGACTGACGAACAATATCGCGATGGCTTCGGCCCATTCACTCCGGGATTCAAAGTCATTCCCTTCGGCGATGCGCAAGCCCTTCGCGCAGCCATCACGCCCAACACCTGCGCCTTCCTGGTCGAGCCCATTCAAGGCGAAGCCGGAATCGTCATTCCGCCGGCAGGCTTTCTGAAAGAAGCCGCCGAAATCTGCCGTCAGAATCGCGTGCTGCTGATGACGGACGAAATTCAGTCCGGCCTCGGACGCACCGGCAAGCTCTTTGCCTACATGCACGAAGGCATCATGCCCGATGTGTTGATTGTCGGCAAAGCGCTCGCGGGAGGCTTCTACCCCGTCTCGGCAATTTTGGCCTCGAAAGAAATTCTCGGCGTCTACAAGCCCGGTGACCACGGCAGCACCTTCGGCGGCAATCCGATGGGCTGCGCCATCGCGCGGACTGCGCTGCGCGTC
This sequence comes from Acidobacteriaceae bacterium, assembly GCA_003162935.1. Lineage (GTDB taxonomy): Bacteria > Acidobacteriota > Terriglobia > Terriglobales > Acidobacteriaceae > Acidiflorens. Next base: position 211,752 of record PLUW01000120.1, on the reverse strand, counting down.
CTGATCGAAGAAAAAATGGTGGAGCGCTCCGCCGAACTTGGCGCCTATTTCCTGACCCTGCTGCAGACCTTGTGCAGCCCCGATCTAAGAGAGGTTCGCGGCCGGGGCATGTGGATCGGCATCGAACTCCACAGCGCAGCGCGTCCCTATTGCGAAGCGCTGAAAGAAGAAGGAATCTTGTGCAAGGAGACGCATGACCGCGTGATTCGCATCGCGCCACCGCTCGTTATCACCCGTCAGGAGGTTGATTGGGCCTTTGAGCGCATCGCGAAAGTGATCCAGAAACATTGAGAAGAAGAGAATGGGATCGTTCAACCCGCACGAGATCTTAGCCCGGCAGTGCTGGTACATGGCACACAGGAGCCATTCCCACGGTGAGGGTGAGAACGTAGGCTGGTGGTGAGCAGACTTCGGGGGAGGGCTGTTCAACGATAGCGCTCCACGACTCTAACTAGAGTTTGGGGCGCTTTCGTTCGTTTACCCTACACAGGCACTGGGTGGCCTGTGTCTTCGTCATCTAGCGGATTAAGGAACGCGCCTAATTGAACGCCATCCCGTCTTTGACGCTCCGGCATTCGGGCATCTCTGCCAGCCGAGCTGTTCCCGTCGGCTGAAGAGAACACCTGTTCTGGCTTTTGTGGGTAATGTCGCGAACGGGCAGGATGGGTGTAAACTGAGTTCCGTTCTTGATGTTCAAGAGGGAATTCCGAGTGGGCGTTTCGAAATCGAAGGTGCTGCTGGTCGAGGACAGCAAGTTTCTCCGGGTCATGACCGAGAGGGTTTTGTCCAGAGCGGGATTCTTGGTCAGCACCGCCGCTGACGGCGAGGAAGCGTTGCGGATCGCCAAAGAGCAACTGCCCGATATCGTTTTGCTCGACATGATGATTCCCAAAATTAGCGGCCCCGATGTGCTCAAGGCGCTGAAGGAAAACCCAGCCACCACGCACATTCCAGTAATCGTTCTAAGCAGCCTGTCGCAGCAGAACGAGGAGAGACTTATCGGCCAAGGCGCAGCCGCGTACTTCGAAAAATCGACTCTGGAACTCGACAAGGGTTCCGACCGCTTGGCGACCACAATCCAATCGGTACTCAACCGAGCTCGCAAGCAAAGCAAGCCACAGGCATAGTTCCAGACATCCTCCAGCAGTTTCGCCTATGCCACGGCTGGGGATGTTTTCAGCCTTGTGGATGGAGTGACTATCGTCTGCCAGAATTCACGCCATTACAAGGCGGCCTCTCTGGGCAGGGTTGCGAGGAATTGCCGGATTCGCTCAAGATCCGGTTCAGCAATTCTGCTGAATTTCATGCCCGTTCCGAATCCCGGTGAGCTGTAGGCGACCTCGCACTCCGCCCACAGCTTCGTCTCTCCGATCCACATGCCTATTTTCAGCTTTGTCCCCTTTGGCAATGGGATCGTCATTTCGATGAAACATCCGCCGACGCTGAGATCGGAAGTCGATGCCCAGAAGGAAGCCCCTTCTTGGGTATGAAGCTCCACCGAATTCTGGCACTTGAAACGAGAGTACTTTCGGTGGTCCGCAACTTGCAGCGCGTGAGTGTCGGGTGCAGGAACCGGTAGTGGAAAGTCCCAGAGAGGTTTTTCGGGAGAAGTGTTGAGCAGACCGACGTGGCCTTCTTTTGCTGTGCCGGGCTCGCCCACCCACTTGACGCGAAAGTGAACTCGGTTCGCGCCATAGGACAAACCAATGATCTCGTCGAGGTTGAGTGTCGGGTGGACGCCGCTCAACTCCGCTCCATTTCGGCTGACGTTGACCGTAACCGCTTTGTCGGAGAAGACCTTGCCACTGCTGTCGGTGCCGAAGATGCGCACCTGCGCCTGGATCTCTTTGCGAGGCTCACGGCGCCGGCCCATCCCCGTGGTTAACCTCCGTCGTTGAAGATAAGAGGTAAGAGGTGAGAATCATACCGCAAAACCCAGGGTTTCGCTGCTCACAGCAGGACGTCCCAGGTAAAGCGAGAAAGCATCGCGATCCTACGCCCGGCAATCATAGATAGACGGGCTCCGCATTGCGAATCCTTCGGTAGTATCCGCCGGATGCCGAGAGTTCGGATCGATCCTTTCGTCCCCGGCGGCGGGAGCCTGCCCCCGGCGCTCGATGTTATCTTAGGCTGGTAGTGCAGCGCTGGGACAAACCTTCATGGAAGTTTTGAAAAGACTCTTTGAGCGGCATTTCCACTGCCCGGTCGAGCGCGCGGAGCCGCTACAGGGACAGCTCGGCGGTTCGGGCCGCAAGATCATCCGGTTTTGCGGNNCGGCACTTTCGCCGCCACGGCCTGCCGGTGCCAGAAATATATGGCGAGGATTTAAGCCACGGCGCTTACCTGGAAGAAGACCTGGGCGACACCACGCTTTTCGAGTTTCTCTCCGGCCATCGGGAAAGCAGGACCATCGCCTCCGAAGCCGTTGCGGCGTATCGCAAGGTTGTCGCCTTGCTGCCGCGCTTTCAGGTTGACGCCGGTCGCGACCTGAACTACAAAGTGTGTTATCCGCGTGCCAGCTTCGATCGCCAGTCGATCGCGTGGGATCTCAACTACTTCAAGTATTATTTTCTGCGGCTCGCCGGCATTCCGTTCAACGAGCAGGCATTGGAGAATGATTTCAGCCGGTTGACGAAATTTCTGCTCAGCGCCAGCCGCGAATATTTTCTCTATCGCGATTTCCAATCCCGCAACATCATGTTGCGCAAGGTTCTGAATGAAGACCAGCCGTTTTTCCTCGACTATCAAGGCGGACGCAAAGGGGCGCTGCAATACGATATCGCGTCTCTTCTTTACGACGCCAAGGCCGACTTGCCGCCGGACCTGCGCCAGCAATTGCTCGATCATTACCTCGACACCCTGGGCGGTTTCCTCGATCTCGATCGTGCTGTGTTCATGCAGTTTTACTACGCATATGTCTATGTCCGCATCATGCAGGCGATGGGCGCTTATGGCTTTCGCGGTTTTTACGAACGGAAAGAACATTTTTTGCAAAGTGTGCCCTACGCGCTGAACAATTTGCGCTGGCTGCTGCACAATGTGGAGTTGCCCGTCGCGTTGCCGGCGCTGACGGAAGCCTTCAAGAGCATCGTGGCTTCCGAAAAATTGCAGGGCTTGACCGCCAAGACGGAAAGAACGGAAAAGCTGACCGTGCGAATCTTCAGTTTTTCCTTTCACCGCGGTCTGCCGAAGGACGAGACCGGAAACGGCGGCGGCTTTGTCTTTGATGGACGCAGCCTGCCCAATCCTGGGCGCGAAGAGCAGTTCAAATCCCTCACCGGCAAAGACGCGCCGGTTATCGAATATCTGAATCGGCAAGAAACCGTGCACCAGTTTCTGGCCAGTGCCGTGTCGCTGGTCGATACCAGCGTGAGTGCCTATCAACGTCGCGGCTTCAAACATTTGATGGTGTCGTTCGGCTGCACCGGAGGTCAGCATCGCTCCGTCTATCTTGCCGAGCAACTGGCGCAACATCTACGCGCCACCGGCGGAGTCGAAGTGGTGGTGCGTCATCGCGAGCAGGAGCAACTGAATCCATGAAGGCAATGGTTCTAGCCGCCGGCCTCGGCACGCGCCTGCGTCCGCTCACCGACAATCGTCCCAAGGCGCTGGTCGAAGTCAACGGCCGAACGTTGCTTGAGATCACGCTCTCACGCCTGCGCACGTTTGGCGTCAGAGAGGCGATTGTCAATGTGCATCACTTCGCCGACATGGTTGTCGCGTACTTGAAAGCGAACGACAACTTTGGCATGCACATCGAAGTTTCGCGCGAGGAGGATTTACTCGACACGGGAGGAGGACTGAAGAAAACCGCTCATTTCTTTGTCGGGAACTCCATCCAGTCTGAACAAGCATTCATTGTTCACAATGTGGATGTGCTGAGTACGATTGATCTTGGGCGCATGGTGAAGGATCACAGCGAAAATCAGGCCTTGGCAACGCTTGCAGTGCAAGACCGCAGGACCTCTCGATACCTGCTCTTTGGTGATCAGCGGCAGCTTTGCGGGCGGCGATCCGGGAGCGATGGGGAGCCTGAACTCGCTCGACCTGCTGAGCAGTTTCAGGCGCTGGCTTTTTCGGGCATTCACGTAATCTCGCCTCGTCTGCTTGCGATGTTGACTGAAGTCGGAGCATTTTCCATCATAACCTCGTATCTGCGACTCGCTGCTCAAGGGGAACAAATCCTTGCTTTCCGCTCCGATGAATACTACTGGCGCGATCTGGGCCGGGCCGAAAACCTGGCGCAAGCCGCGCAGGATCTAAAGGACAAGGTCATCGCGCAATAGGCTCAGCGGCGAGTCCCTTCGAACTGATACTCTCAAACACAGCATCGAAATCCCGGAGACCGCAAAGCATTGCCGCCCATATCGTCGCCCATCGTTAACGCCCAGGAGATCACCAAAGCCTTCGGAGCGAACCCGCTCTTCCAGCGCGTTTCCTTCACCATTTCCGACGGAGATCGCATCGGCCTCATCGGTCCGAACGGATCGGGTAAATCCACGCTGCTCCGAATTCTGGCTGGCGAGGTCTCTGCCGACAGTGGGGAAGTGTCGTTTCGCAAGCGGACGCGCCTCGCCTGCGTCGAGCAAGACTCGCGCTTTGAACCTGGAACGACCGTGCGCTCGGTGATCGAAGCTGCGCTTGATCGCTGCGGAGTCACGGGCACAGACCGCGGCGCGCGCTTTGCCGAAACGCTCGGGCGCGCTGGCTTTGAAGATCTCGATGCGCAAGCGACCGAGTTATCGGGCGGCTGGCAGAAACGGTTGGCCATTGTCGAGGCACTGGTGCAGCATCCCGACATTCTGCTGCTCGACGAGCCCACCAACCATCTCGATCTTCCCGGAATCACGTGGCTCGAAGACCTGCTTGAGGGAGCGGCATTTGCCAGCGTGATCGTCAGCCATGACCGTTATTTCCTGGAGAACGTCACTACGGACATGGTCGAACTCAATCGGATTTATCCCGATGGTTCGCTTCGCGTTCATGGCAACTACAGCCAGTTTCTCGAGAAGAAAGAGGAATTCCTGCACGCGCAATCCAAGCGTCAGGAAGCGCTGGAGAATCTGGTTCACGGGGAGATCGAATGGCTGCGGCGCGGTGCGAAGGCTCGGACTCGCAAGTCGAAAGCTCGCATCAGCAAGGCTGGCGAACTGATGGGAGAACTGGCCGACTTGAACCAGAGGACGCGCAGCACTGCCACGCAGATTGATTTCTCCTCGACTGATCGCAAGACCAAACGGCTGATCGAGTTGCAGGACGTCACCTGCAACATGGGAGATCGCGCGTTGTTTGAAGGCCTCAACTTCATCCTCACGGCCGGAATGCGCGTGGGTTTGGTGGGGCCGAACGGCAGCGGCAAGACCACTCTGCTTCGTTTGCTACAGGGCGACCTTGCTCCGACTGGAGGCGAGATTCGCCGCGCTGATTGGCTGCGCATCGTTTACTTCGACCAGACTCGCACGCTCGATCCCGATGTGACTCTGCGACGCGCGCTCGCGCCCGACGGCGATTCCGTTGTCTATCGCGATCGTGTCATTCACGTCGCTGGATGGGCCGCAAGATTCCTGTTTACGGGCGAGCAACTCAGCCAACCTGTCGGACGTCTTTCCGGAGGCGAACGGGCGCGCGTGCTGATCGCGCAGCTTATGCTTCAGCCTGCTGACATTCTTCTGCTCGACGAACCGACCAACGACCTCGACATTCCGACGCTGGAAATCCTGGAAGAAAGCCTGATCGATTTCCCCGGATCGCTGGTGCTGGTAACGCATGATCGCTACATGCTCGATCGCGTTTCTAGCATCGTGCTGGGATTGAACGGCAAAGGCGGAGCTGATACTTTCGCCGATTACGGGCAATGGGAGCAATGGCAGGCGCAGCGCTCGAAGTCAGATCTAACGCCAAACGCTGCAACGACGCATGGTTCGCTGACTTCGGGCAGTTCTGCGTCGGCTGCTCCAGCAAAAAAGAAGCTCTCGTATCTGGAAGCGCGAGAATATGCGACGATCGAGTTGCGCGTGGAAGAAGCGGAGCAGTTGGTGCAAGGGAAACGCGCGGAACTGGAAGATCCAGCGAATGCTACGAATGCTTCGCTTCTGGTTAGCACTCAAGCTGACCTCGATTCGGCTCAGGATGCGCTGGATGCGCTCTATACGCGCTGGGCTGAACTGGAAAAGAAGAGCGGCTGAGTCTCCGCAACACCGCCTGAAAATAAACTTTCTTCTTTGGGTATGAAATGTGGAAGAGATTTGGATTTTGCGAAGCATGTTTACTACCTGATACCCCCACCCCCCTCCCCCCGGGTCTAATGGAATCAGTGAGTTAGCGGTGATTTTTTGACTCGGTCTTTGAATCGAAAGCACTTATATCAAAGTATTACGGAATAAGGACTTACGGGATTTGTCGCATTTCCTACCCCTCGGAGGGGGGTAAATCGTGTCAAGGGGAAGAAACCTTCGCCTTGACATGGTCGCGCCGCTAAACCGTCTCAAATTGTCAAAGAACGCAGAGGTGATTTAGGAGGCCAGCGCCCAGGTTAGCGCCCAAAGGGCGGACGGGAACCTGGAGCACCTTCGGCGCGATAGACCTGTCGATTGACGAGCACGCGCTTCGCTGCCCCAACCAAGGGCCATTATTGCGATGGGTGGATCAAAAAGTCTGTGATGGGGGTACGGCAAGTTTGTGACGAAAAGCTGGTCGCGTGAGTGTCGGCATCGTTGTGGCAAACATCCATTTATGGCTCGTATAGCTCGGACGGAACGGGCTGGGTGACAGTGATTGCCGAAGTTTCCTGGCCGGTAATGAGAACTCTCCCGTTGTTCAAAAGAGTAGCCGACAGGAAGAAACGCATGGAGTTTGTTGGCGCGTTGAGAATGAACACACCTGAGGCCGGATCGTAAAGTTCCGACGAGTTGAGTAGCTGCTGAGCAATCACATCAACCTCGCCGCCAACAAGCAGCACTTGACCGCTTGCGAGCAGTGTTGCGGTTTGATCGGATCGTCCAAGATTGAGCGAGCCAGTGTCGGAGAATGTCGCGGCGGAAGGATCATACAGTTCACCGAACATAGCAGCGCTGTTGGCGCCCGCGCCACCCGCGATGAGAACCTGCCCGTTTTGTAGGAGCGTCTGGCTGTTTCCGGACCGTGCCGTGATGAGAGATCCAGTGTAAGAGAAGGTTCCCACGGTTGGGTCATAAATCTCGGCAGAGCCGAAAGGAGCGCCCGTGCCAATGCTGCCACCCCCTGCCACAAGCACCTTCCGGTTGTTCAGCAATGTAGCGGGGGCGGAACGCGCGGTGTTGAGCGATCCAGTGTAAGAGAAAGTTCCCGCGACCGGGTCGTAGAGTTCGGCGCTGGCGAGCGTGACAAAGTTGTAGCCATTGTTACTATTTACCCCTCCCGCAACCAGCACTAGGCCGTCTGCCAGAAGGGTGGCGCTATGGCTATAGCGTCCAGTGCCGAGGGGCCCAGCGGCGGAAAAAGTTCCGGTGGTTGGGTCATAGATTTCGGAAGCGGTGATGGTAGGCAAACCGTTGCCGACGTAGTATCCGCCCGCGATCAGTACGGTGCCATTTTGCAGCAGGGTGGCGGAATGGTCGCAGCGCGCGGTCAAGAGCGAACCGGTAAGAGTGAAAGTTCCCGTGGTCGGGTCGTAGAGCTCGGCAGATGAGAGTGTGTTATTGCCGCTGCGTCCGCCGGCGATCAGCACCATACCGTTTTGCAAGAGAGTGGCGGTGTGGCAATCGCGTGCGAGGTTGGGTGTTCCGGTGTTAACGAAGGTTCCGCTGACTCCCTTAATGGTGATCGTGGCAACGTTGCTGGCAACGCTCCGGTTGTAGTTATCGCTGACGACGACGTAGAACTGGTCGCCGTTATCCGTGGTGGATAGAACGGGCGTGGTGTACACGGTGCTATTGGTCCCGCCAATGGCTGTGCCGTTCTTATACCTTAAGACCTCATTTAAGAAATTCCGATTTCCGGCTTTCACGGCGATGCCGGGTAACCCGTGAGTATATGATTTAATCGCGAAATCGGCAGTGCTGTTTGTCACACTGGGGAGTGATGAGTGGATTTCTCAACAGTTACAGAAGAGGGCGTCAGCAGCTTCAGCTCTAGGCCTTCACGAAGTCAATAAAACCGCGCTGCACGTCAGTGCGGGTGAGTTTGGCGCGGATTTTGTCGCCGACGTGCAAGCCTTGGGCTCCTTGCGCCAGCAGTCCTTCGATGTGCGGCTGCATTACGCGGACGAAGGTTCCTTTTGGAGTGACTCCGGTGACGATGGCGTCGAAGGTTTCACCGACGCGATGGCTCATGGCTATGGCGGACATGCGCTTGGACATTTCGCGCTCGACTTTGCGGGCGGCGTCGCCTTTCGCTGTGCAGTTGGTGGCGATGGCGGCTAGTTCGGTGTCGGAGTAGGGGCCGGGTTTTCCATCGAGCAAAGCCTTGATCAGCCTTTGCGTGACCACGTCGGCGAAGCGTCGGTTGGGCGCGGTGGAGTGGGTATAATCCTGCACGGCGAGGCCGAAGTGGCCTTGCTCGGGATCGCCGGGACGCTCGAGCACATATTCGCCGGGTCCGATGAGCTTGATGACGGCGAGCGAGAGGTCGGCGAAGTGGTCTGGGTCGGCGGCTTTGCGCTGCACTAGAAAATCGTTGAGAGCCTTGGAATCGGCTTGCGCGGGAAGAGTGACACCCTGCGCGGACGCGAGGCGCACGATGCCATCCCAATGGGCGGGAGTTTTTACGATGCGGCGGAGAGAAGACACTTTGAGCAGGAGGCGCGCGACCACGCCGTTGGCGGCGATCATGAAGTCTTCGATCAGTTCGGTGGCGCGGTTCTTGGGCTGCTTCACGACGTCGATCACCTGCGCATTGAGCATTATGGCGTTGACTTCGTTGGTGTCGATGTTCAGCGCGCCGTGCTCGTAGCGGAGTTTTTTGAGCGCCTGCGCGGCTTCGTCCTGAAGTTTGAGCTGCGCTTGCAGATCGGGAGACGCGGCGACTTTTGGCGGAGCGGCGGCCGTCGCTTCGAGCCAGGCTCCGACGGCATTGTAGGTGAGTTGAGCCTTGTTGCGGACGATGGCGCGATACACGTTGCTGGAACCGATCGCGCCGCTGGCGTTGACGACGAATTCGGTGACCACGGCGGGGCGGTCCACGTCAGGGAGCAGGGAAGATGCGCCGGTGGAGAGGGCGTTGGGCAGCATGGGAAAAATGCTGACGCCGGTATAGACGCTGGTGGTCTCGCGGGCCGCGTGCTGATCGATGGGAGTGTCTTTGGGGACAAAGGCATCCACGTCGGCGATGCCGATCAGGACCTTGATGTCGCCATTGGGCAAGCGCTCGGCGACCTCGATCTGGTCGAGATCTTTCGAGGTGTCGTTGTCGATCGAAGACCAGAGCAGGTTGCGCAGGTCGGGCACTTTGGCGGAGGGCGTGAGTTGGGGCGGATGAGCGGCGATGTCGGCGAGTTGCTGCTGGGTTGCGGGCGGGAAATTGGGTTCGAAACCCGCTGCCAGCATGATTTGTCGGGCCATAGCGGGAAGGTCGATGGCTGGAAGGTTGATGGGAGTTGAGCTTGGATCGTTCGTCACGTTGAAAAGGCTAACATGAATCTTCAGTTTGGGGCCGCTTCGAGTGTGGACTTAGACGTCAAAGGCGTAACCACTAAGGGCACGAAGGTATACGAAGGGAAGCGATCTTGTTTGGCGGGCGTGATATTCTATTTACAGTAGCTGCGTTTTCTTCCGAATTGGATCGATTCCCGCAGTTCCCTGAATATCATGATTTCAGTTGGCAATGTTTCCATGCGCTACGGCGCTAAAATTTTGTTTGACGAAGTATCCACGGGCTTTGTTCCGGGGAAACGCTACGGGCTGACCGGGCCGAATGGCGCGGGGAAATCCACGTTCATGAAGCTTCTGACGGGCGAACTGGAGCCGCAGAAGGGAACGGTGGTGCGTCCGCGGAAGCTCGGCGTGCTGAGCCAGGACCAATTCGCGTTCGATAAGTATCGCGTGATCGACGCGGTGATCATGGGGAACAAGCGGTTGTGGGCGGCTCTCGAAGAGCGGGAACTCATTTACGCGAAGCATGAGATGACCGACGCCGACGGGATGAAACTCGGCGAACTGGAAGGCATTGTCGGCGAGGAAGACGGCTATACGGCCGAAACGGACGCGGCGATTCTGCTGCAGGGGCTCGACATTCCCGACGAGATGCACGAGCGGAAAATGTCGGAGATTCCGGGCGGGCAAAAGATGCGCGTGCTGCTGGCGCAGGCGCTGTTTGGGCATCCGCAGGCGCTGCTGCTCGACGAACCGACGAACCATTTGGATCTCGATTCGATCCATTGGCTGAAGAATTTTCTCAATCAGTATGAGGGCGTGTTGATTGTGATTTCGCACGACCGCCATTTTCTCAACGGCATTTGCACGCACATCGCCGACATCGATTACGAGACGATCATCACTTACACGGGGACGTATGACGACATGGTGATCGCCAAGACGCAGGTGCGCTCGCAGATTGAAGGGCAAAACGCGCAACGCGAAAAGAAGATAGCGCAGCTCAATGAGTTCATCGCGCGTTTTGCGGCCGGAACGCGGTCGAGCCAGGTGCAGTCGCGGCGCAAGGAAGTCGAGCGGCTGCAGGTGACGGAACTGGCGAAATCGAACATTCAGCGTCCGTACTTGAAGTTCGAGCAGAAGCGGCCGTCGGGCAAACATATTCTTGAGATCGAAGGCATCTCGAAAGCGTACGGCGACGCCAAGGTGATTTCCGGTTTCACGGCGAGCGTGATCCGCGGCGAGAAGATCGCGCTGATGGGGCGCAATGGCTCGGGCAAGACCACCCTGGTGAACGCGCTGCTGGCGAACTCGCCGACGACATCGGAAGCGGAATTGCGCAAAACGAGCGGCTACGACGGACCGTTTGTGGACAGCGGGAAAGTCATCTGGGGTCACGAGGCGGCGGTGGGATATTTCGCGCAGGATCATAAGGCGCTGATCGAACCGGGGATCAAGGTTTTGGAGTGGCTCCATCAGTGGGATCCAGCGGCTTCGACCGAGGAGATTCGCGGCATCCTGGGGCAGATGCTGTTTCCGCGCGATGACGCGGAGAAGCGGACCGACATACTCTCCGGCGGAGAAGCGGCGAGGCTGCTGTTCTGCAAACTGATGCTGCAGAAGCCGAACCTGCTGGTGCTGGACGAGCCGACCAACCATCTGGATCTGGAATCGATCAACGCGCTCAACATTTCGCTGCAACGCTACCAGGGAACCGTGCTGCTGGTTACGCATGACGAAGATTTGATCGATGAGGTCGCGACCCGGATCTGGCACTTCGAGGCCAACCACGAGATCACCGATTTCAAGGGCGCGTACGGTGAGTACGAGGCAGTTCTGGCGTAACGTTCTTACGACTTCTTCTTTGGTCGCGGGCTGGTTCGCGCGCTGGGCGGCTTCGGGTGCTTCTGCGGCGGGCCGGCGATGTCAGCGACGGAAGTGCTATCCAAAATCTTGGCGGCGGCGTCGCGCACTTCCAGGAAAACGCTATAGAGGGCGCGATGATCGGGGTCGGTGGTGATGAGGCCGCGGAGTTGATCGGCGTCGCCGAAGGGCGCCAGTGGGCCGTCAATCAGGCGAATGATCTCGCTGAGTTTGATCTCGGCGGGCGCACGGCGCAGACGATAGCCGCCCTTGGCGCCGCGAACGCTTTCGACGATGCGGGCGTTCTTGAGTTCCAACAGAATCAACTCCAGGAACTTTTCCGGCAGGTCGCTATCGATGGCGATGTCCCGAATCTTGACGGTTGCAGTTCCGTAGCGGCGGCCGAGGGTCATTAACGCTTCCAGCGCGTAGAGACCTTTTTGCGAGATCTTCAATTCCGTATCCTTTCCAACCGATGCTTGCGATCCGCGGATACCGCGTGCGGATGATCGCGCGGCGGCGCGCTTTTACTCTCGACGTACTTTAGTGTTACTGGGCCTGCTTTGCAACTGATCTTTAGTTTCGGGAGTGGCTCAGTTTGCGAAACCGCTCACCACCAAGGCCACGAAGGTACACGAAGGAAAGCCTCGAAACCACAACTCCCCGTGACACTTCGCGGCCATAATGGTTCATGGGTTCTGTCGGACTCAGTACACTAGCGCGTCGACGCCATTCTTTGTGCCGGTTCGCCAATTTCCGCGTGAGACTCGCCTTCGAGACAGACGCGATGCCACAACTCAAGATTGAGCAACCGCCAGATACGATCGTAGTTGTCGCGATGCTTGGCGCGATGTTCGTCGAACAGCTTCTCAATCGCTTCCCGCCGGAAGTATCCACGATTCAGGCTGCGCGGCTCCAGCAGCATGGCGCGGATTGTTTCTAGCCGGGGGCCGGCGAGCCAACCGCTCCACGGGGTGGGAAATCCGAGCTTGGGCCGGTACAGAATGGAGTGCGGCAAGAGATCTTGCACAGCTTTTTTAAGAACCCCTTTGCCGGCCAGTCCCTGAATCTGAGCCTCGCGAGGAATTCGCGTGGCGAATTCAACCAGCACATGATCGAGAAACGGCACACGGCTTTCGATGGAAGCGGCCATGCTCATGTTGTCCTGCTTCATGAGCAGTTCGACGAGGTAGGTTTTGATGTCGGTGTAGAGCAGCCGTTGCAGCATTTCGCCCGAAGAATGCTCCCAAAAGGCTAGGACGTTGTTGTATGCCGTGCTGGGCGCGGCTTCCTGCGCGAAATCAGCAGTTAGCAATCCGTTCTGTTCGGCTGCGCCGAAGGCGGAAAAGAAATTATCGAAGTAGAAAGAAGCCCAGGAGTTTCCATCTTTGGCGAGAAACGTGTGTTCGAGCTTGCGGCGCAGGGTTGCGGAGAGCAGGGAAGAGGTTGCGATGGCGTCGCGCAACCCGCGGCGCGCAAAGCTCGGGACCATGCTGCGATAGGCGCGATCCATGGCGGCGTTCTTCAACGTGAAGGCGTAACGAGTGTAACCGGCCAGGGTTTCATCGGCGCCTTCTCCGGTCAGAACTACGGTTACGCGTTCGCGGGCCAGACGGGCGACAAAGTAGAGAGAGACGCTCGATGGCCACACGATGGGCTCGTCTTCGTGCCAGATCAGATGCGGCAGCGATCCAAAAAAATCGTCTTCACTGACGAAGACTTCATGATGCCGGGAGTGAATGTGGTCCGATACGGTGCGAGCAAAGGGCAGTTCGCTGTAGGTCTGTTCAGTGTAGCCGACGGAAAAAGTTTCGACCGACTCGCGCCGCAATTTTGTCATGAGCGCGGCCACCGCGCTTGAATCCACACCGCCGCTCAGGAACACGCCCAAGGGCACGTCGCTCATCAGGTGGCTCTGGACGGCGCCCTCCAGTAACTCACGGTAGCTCTGGACGTAGTGATTTTCGTCGCGCGATTCGTGGGTCGTCGACGCGTCGAGGTCCCAGTACTGCCGGATATTCGCTGTGCCATCCGGAGCCACGGTCATGGTGTGTCCGGGAAGCAGCTTGAGGATTCCGTTGTAGCAACTTTCCTCAGCCGACAAATAGCCGAACGCCAGATATTCGGGCAGCGCAGCACGATTGAACTCGGGACGAACTCCGCCGTGCGCAAACACGGCTTTGATTTCGGAACCGAACAGGAGCCGCTCGGGCGACAACTTGTAGTACAGCGGCTTGATGCCCAGACGGTCGCGGGCGATGAAGAGCGTTTTCGTATTTCGATTCCAGATGGCAAAGGCGAACATGCCGCGCAGGTGCTGTACGCAGTCGGCGCCATATTCTTCGAAAAGGTGGATGATGGTTTCGGTATCGCTGTGGGTGCTGTAGCGATGGCCGCGGGCGATGAGTTGCTCGCGCAAGGCAAGATGGTTGTAGATCTCGCCGTTGAATACGATCCACAAGGTGCCGTCTTCGTTTGAAATGGGCTGGTGCCCGCCGGCAACGTCGACGATGCTGAGGCGGCGCATGCCGATGCCGACCGCGCCGTCCGTGTAAAAGCCTTCGTCGTCGGGGCCGCGATGGGTAATGGCGCGGCACATTTCGCGCAAGGCGGCGGGGTTGGCCCGGGTGTCGCGTCCGAATTCGAGAATGCCGGCAATTCCGCACATTTTGTGTGTCCGTTAGTGTGTCTTTGCGTAGGGCGCTGAACCTTGATTCGGTGAACCCTGGCTCGCTGAACCTTGACTCGAAGGACCCGGGCTCGAAGAACTGCGATTTAGAGTTGGAGATGAAGGAATCGAGCCGCTGGCCAATTCCTCAATCAGGGCCGTAGCCGACAATTTTCCGGGCGATGAATTGGTCAACGCATCCTGTTTGCGCCACTCGAAAAATTCAAATGGCGCCGACTGCAACAGCGGCTGTCCTTGCCAGGCGACGTGGGTTGCGGCGATTACGACCAATTGCTCGAGCCTTTCGTTCGCGATGCGGCAGTAGAGTAGGCGCGCATCGGATGACCAAGGGCCGAAACTCCACGACTGATTGGCATTGCCGAGTGCGAAAAAGAATGCATGGCTTTTGCCATGATAGTCGAGTTCGTACACTTGCACGTCTGGCTGCCCGACACTGGCCATGTGCGGTCCGATCAGCGGATCGTTGTTCTGATGAATTTCGACCGTGCCGGGCAGTAGCGCAGTTGCGGTTTCCGCCGGGAGCGATAGCCGCGCGGAGGATTGGACGAGCGAAGCGGGCTGCGATGCGCCATACGCGGGAGAGAGAAGAGTTTTCGTAACTTGCGTCGAGGCGTGCCATACGGTTTCGTCGGGCACGATTAGGCTCAACCGCGATTCACCCGATTGAGCGCCTTGTCTCGATATTTCGATCCGTCCCGGGCTGACGGCTTGAACCTCCAAGTCGGGCGCGAAATGCCATCGTATGTCGAGTTGGTGTTCCCCTCGCCCGAGGGCGATTTCGCGCACGAGGTACACACTGCCCGCGATCTTTAGAATGTGCCGCCGATGAACTACAGGGTCTTTCAGGCGCGCATATCCGTTGTGACTACCTGCAAAATAGGTGAAGGTTCTTCCGGCGATCCAGCTTTCCGTTTGCACGGTTGGAATGTTGGTCCAGGAGAACGGTTCATCGGCAACGGCCTGGTCTGCCCCGTCTACGCGCAGTGTGTTGTGCGCGCTGGTGCCGCGAAAATTGTTGCGGTCGGCGGGATCTTGCGAAATGTAGACGCCGCTCCCGGAGTCCACCAGCCAGCNNACGTAAAGGCCGCCGTCGGGAAAGGCAGTCGAACGGAGCGGTGCGGATGTTAGCTGGGGCGAGCGTGTTTTCGAGAGCGCATCCACGGCTGGATTTCCAAACAGCCAGATTGCTTCCTCGGTCAATTGCGCGGCGGGGAACGGGCGCGAATAGATCATCGCGCCTAAGGCCAGGGGGTCGGTCATGTGCTCGGTCCGGTTGCGCCGCGGATTCCACAGGCGGCCGCCGTCATCGTCGCCGAAGCCTTCGGCCGGGCCTGCCTGCGCGAGGGCGGCGACGACGTCGAGCATTCGTTGGAGCACGGCGTCGTAGGCTGGGGGGATTTCGAATCCATTGCGCGCCTGGAGCAAGCGCGCATAGAGGAAGAAGTCGAGCGCGTAGACGTGGTAATAGAGCGATTGCTCGAAGTACACTCCATCGGGACGCACCTGGCGCTGCGCTTCGTGCAGCACAATTTTCCAGGCGGATTCTCTCCAGCG
>PLUW01000120.1:126830-196039 GCA_003162935.1 Acidobacteriaceae bacterium | reverse complement strand
GACAGCAACTGGTCTACCCAGATCCAGGACAAACTGCGGAAGGCGACTTCGAGCGAACTGCCCCAGTTGATGCCGAGCGGGTAGGGATTCGCGTTGATCCAGTTGCGCCATTGCGCGATGAGTTCGCGAACGCACTTGTCGTTCTTATTGCCGCTCAGCAGTTGCGCTTTGGCCAGCGTCACCAGATGCTGGTGACGGTTCAATTCCCAAATGACCTTGTGGTCGCCGACCGCCGCGAAATCGAGAAAAGGGATTTTGCACCAGGGATCGAGCGGAGCGCGCTTGCCATGCACGGGGTCGAGATGCCAGTCGATTTCACTGCCGAAGTCGAGATTCTCATAACCGAGCAGGCGAAAACGATGGGCGCAGATCTCATCGGCGTCGCGCAGAATGGCGGACACTTCTTCGGGCAAATGTTGGCGCAACAATTCGGCGCGGGCTGAGCATTCTTTGCTAGAAAAAAAGAATTGAGGCGGCGTTGCGGAGCTTGCGCGCAGCCGTGTGGCCCCTTGAGGCACGCCCATCCGGTGCAGGAGAAGGTCGCTGTGCTTGTGGAATTCCTGTGTGGCGCGCACGCGAAGCTCTTCCCAGTCCATGCGGGAAACGCGGGCCAGCTTGTTTTGCCATCGAGAAGCCACAGATTTACCTATCTTACATGGTGAAAACCACCGCTCTCGGCCTCGCGATTACCCCTGTAACTTCGTCAATTGTTGGTAGTGACCAGGACTTGGCCGGCTGCGGTACGATGGCATTGCGGGCCCGGTTGAACCGCGGAGTTTCCGGCGAGACGGAATTGCTTGGCGCCGTTTGCCCAGCCCGTGGCTTCTGGGGGGCGACTATGGATGATGCTTGTAATATATTGACTCTGTGTGGGTTGTTCGATTCTCAGGAGAATTCGCTTGGGCTTGTCGGTTAGCGTTTTTGGGTTAGGATACGTGGGCTCGGTGTCGGCGGCCTGCTTCGCCTCGATGGGGCACAAGGTCATCGGCGTGGACGTGAGCCGCGCCAAGGTTGAGATGATGGACTCGGGGCGGACTCCGATCATCGAGGCTCGCATGAGCGAAATGGTCACCGAGGCGCAGCGGGCGGGGTTGTTACGCGCGACCACCGACGCTACGGAAGCGGTGCTGAATTCCGAGGTGTCGTTCGTTTGCGTCGGAACGCCGAGCCTGAAGAATGGCAAGCTCGACCTCAGCCATATCGAGAGCGTGGCGCGGGAAATTGGCGCGGCGATCCGGCAGAAGAAGTCGCCGCATGTTTTTGTGCTGCGCAGCACGGTGCTGGCGGGGACGACGGAGACGGTGGTGCTGCCGATTCTCGAAAAGGAAAGTGGCAAGAAGTGCGGCGCGGATTTCACGGTTTGTTATAACCCGGAATTCATGCGCGAAGGCAGCGCGGTGGCTGACTTCCTGAACCCGCCGTACACGATTCTGGGAGCGAGCGACACGAAACACCTGGCGCCGCTGCGCGAACTGTACAAGAACACGCCGGGCACGCTCTACGAAACGACCATTCCGGTGGCGGAAATGGTGAAGTATTTCTCGAACTGCTATCACGCGCTGAAGGTTGGCTTCGCCAACGAAATGGGAACCATGTGCAAGCATCTCGGCGTGGACGCGCATGCGGTCACCAAGATTTTCACGTCGGATACGAAGCTGAATATTTCTCCGGCTTATCTTTTTCCAGGGTTTGCGTTTGGCGGGTCATGCCTGCCGAAGGATTTGCGGGCCATCACCTATAAGGCGAAGGAACTCGACCTTAAGCTGCCCTTGCTCGAATCGCTGATGCCGAGCAACGCCGAGCATGTCGACCGCGCGGTCGAGATGGTGGTGAACACGGGCAAAAAGAAAATTGCGCAACTCGGTCTGAGCTTCAAGGCGGGCACCGACGATCTGAGGGAGAGCCCGCAGGTGCAGTTGATTAAACGCCTCATGGGCGAAGGGCTGGAAGTTCAAGTGTGGGATGAAGACGTATCTCTGGGGCGGCTGGCTGGGTCGAATCGCCAGTACATCGAAGAGGTGATCCCGCATATCGGATCGGTCCTGTCGGCCGACCTGGAAGGCGTGCTGCGCACGGCCGAGGTGGTGATCCTGGGCAACAAATCGGCGAGCAAGGAACAACTTGCCAAGTATCTTCGGCCCGAGCAGATCGTGATTGACCTCATCCACCTGGATAAGACTCGACGGCCTGAAGGGGCTCGGAGGTATGAGGGAATCTGCTGGTAAGTCGGCCGCAATGTGCAAGATCCTGCATATTTCCCTTGTTTTTTATTATCGAGTGCTTTTTGTCGGCGGCGGGTTTAGCATTAAGGGAGTGCGAAGCCCTATATCAGGGTGAGTGCATCCAAACTGGAGCAGATTCAAGTGTTTTGGGAGCATGATTCCGGTTGGGGATTTAGGATGAAACCAATGAGATTTTCTTTGGCGGTTGCGGTGGTGTTGGCTGCGATCAGCGCGAGCGGGTGGGCACAGCAGGATCAGTTTAAGGTAAAAAGCTCAACCCCCGTGGAGAAAAAGGCTGCGCCGCTGCCGGTGGGCAAGACGGCTGGCTCTGGTACCGCAGATGCGAACGCGAAGAATTTGCAGGCCCTGGAACATGAAACTGCGAAGACATACGGGAGGTCCGGAAGTGTGGCGAAGAAGGCTGCGCCCCCGCTGAAACCGCTAAGAAGTGAGTCCAATCCGCCGATCAGCTTTAGTTCAAGCGGCAGCGCCAAAGGTCTAAAGTCGGGTGGGGTTTACAAGGAAGAGCGAGTCCGGCAGAAAAGCTCTCAACAGTAGCAGGCGGAATTCATCGCGCCGCATCCGGCGCGGGGCTGGCCGGTGCGATCGGTCTGGTCTGTGGCTCTTTGATGGAGTACTTCAAGAGGCAATACAAGGCGCGCACGCCGTCTTTCCACCCGATCTTCTTTCCCTCTTCGTAGGTGCGTCCCCAATAGCTGATGCCCACTTCATAAATGCGGAGGTTCCGGCGCGCCACTTTGACGGTGATCTCAGGCTCGAAGCCGAAGCGATTCTCCTCGATCGGGATGGCCTGAATTACTTCGCGGCGGAACACTTTATAGCAGGTTTCCATGTCGGAGAGGTTGATGTTGGTGAGGCAATTGGAAAGCAAGGTGAGGGCACGGTTGCCGACCGAGTGCCAGAAATATAAGACGCGGTGTGGCGCGCCGCCGAGAAAGCGCGAGCCAAACACCACATCGGCCTTGCCCTGAACCAGGGGTTCGATCATCCGCGGATACTCCGCCGGATCGTACTCCAAATCGGCGTCCTGAATAATGACGTATTCGCCGGTGGCTTCCTGAATGCCGCGGCGGAGCGCGGCTCCCTTGCCCATATTTTGCGGCTGCAGAACGAGGCGGATCTGCGGATGTTCCGACTGTAGTTGGGCGAGAATCTCGCGCGAGCCATCCTGCGATCCGTCATCCACGCAAATCAACTCGATCTCGAGGGAAACCGCGAGCACCTTCAGGACCACCTCCTGAAGCGTGGCGCGTTCGTTAAAGACCGGCATGACGACGGAAAGCTTCATGGCGCGTGCGGGGGACAGCGAGGCTCCCCTCAAAACCATCTCGATTGTAAATGGAGGGTTGGCGGCTGGGAATTACACGCCAGGGATCGGGCTAGGTTGTCCGCCGGGATCGATCCGGGAACCGTCAGGGGCGGGCCGCCGGATTGGCAATCGAGGCAGTGGAGGACGGGCGAGGGCTGAGTTCGACCCCCTGGCGGGCCACCCTGGAGGCACTTGCCAGTTGTCCGGGCCGCAGCGCGAGCAGTTGCTGCAGAAGCGCCAGATCGCTTTCAATATCGGCGCGAGCCGCTTTTCGAGCTGCGGTCGCCTTCAATTCCTCGCGTAAGCGCGCTTCCATCAGGTCCGCGGCAAATTCGAAAGCCGCCGGAAGGCTGAGAATATTGGCTCGCGCGACCCCCACGGGAGTGACCAGGTCTCCGACGCGGATCTGCATGGCTGGCGCTCCAAATGCGTCCATGGCTGGCGCGGCTGCGGCGAGGCGAGACTCCCAATGGCGTTCGTCTGCCGCGTCCGCCGATGGCGCGGTTTGCACCAACTTGTCCTGAACGAGTTCCTGCAATCGACTCTGAAAATTGCGGCGATCCTGGCGCGTTGCCGGCACGTCCAATCGGTCGGCGGCGTCGAGGATCTGCACGTTGCGCGACGGATCGAAGCGCCCGTGTCCGATATATCCGGCGATCAGGCTGCCGGCGACGAACGGGTGCAACGCGAATAGAGGCAGCATGTATTTCTTCGCGGTCAGCGCGCACTCCACAACGCCGTGCACCGGTTTGGAGCGCGGAATCGTTCCCGGCACTTGCGGGATCACGAAATGCGATGCTTGCAACGCGGGATGGTGGCGGCTGTATTTGGAAAGCGTTCTGGCCAGCTGTTTCGGCGTGGTGACGCCAAGGTCGCCGACAATGCTGCGATGCACGGCGCGGGGGTGGTAGAAGTCGATAATCTCACGGGCAAAATCGGCGCAGTTCGCGGTCACCAGTTTCCAGCGCTCCCGGTTGGGCCGGTGGTTCAGTTTCCGGATCAGAGCGGCGTCCAGTTCGGGGTTGGTTTCAATCTCGTATGCGTAGATGGTGCGGAGGTACGAGGCTCCGACCAATTCGTACCAGTTTCCATCGGGTGTTTCGCCACCGGGAGAATCGGGGATGAGTGATTCCAGGTGATCGCGCCGATAGCGGTCGCGCAGAAATGCCACTAACTTTGCGTCGGTGAACAGCGGCATGTCTTCCCGCTTTTCCACGGCGTAGAGGTAAGGGACGAGGGGAATGGCGATCCA
This sequence comes from Acidobacteriaceae bacterium, assembly GCA_003162935.1. Taxonomy (GTDB): domain Bacteria; phylum Acidobacteriota; class Terriglobia; order Terriglobales; family Acidobacteriaceae; genus Acidiflorens. The sequence goes on along the minus strand of PLUW01000120.1, from coordinate 191,235 downwards.
ATCGTATCCGGCGACAGCCTTGTAACGGCTGAGCACGATGCCGGTTTCACCCGGTGCGCAAAGACGGAGAACGACCGGGGATGTAGCGCAGACGCCGCTGAGGTAGACGGCGGCGTGGCCCGTTCCGGCGAGAGCGCCATCGTAACCGTAAGGCTCTCCCAGAAACAGAGTGGCTCCGGCCCGCGCCCGTGAAATCGAGCAAAGGCAAAACAGCAGAATCGCGCTTAGCTTGCTGAGACTCAAAACAGCTTTTCTCCCTATTCTTACGATTGTGCTACAAAAACAGGCGTTGCAAGTTAGATGTTGGTGCCACGACTTTGGTTTTGCGTTTTTACTGCTTTCGAAGGTGCGAGGCCAGCGCCTAAGAGCGCATTGGAAACACGGCACTTGCGGCATGCCTTTAAGGATACGAATCCTGCTTACACCGCAGCCTGTCAGCAATCGCGATGGACGGTCTGAGGCGAAAAGGCTGGAAGGCACAGAGCGATATACTCGGCGCCGCCAGAAAATGGCGTTGAATAGCGGATCCACTCGCCGCGATGCGCGATGAGGGCTTGGCCTGCGGCTACGTCGATTTCTCCGGATTTGTGATGGACTCGCAGGGTGCCGCGCAAGACCAACGTGTACTCGTCAAACTCCGGAGTCTGGCCCGGTTCCTCCCAGCCTTCAGGACTGTGCATGTGAGCCACGCTGATTTCGGCGGTCGAGGTATGGACTCGGCCTACGTATTCTTCAATGACCTTCGGCTTGTTGCCGGCGGATTCGATGCGCGTGGGATGGGGAATCAGGGTTGGCATGTTGCGGTATGGTAACAACCTGCGCGGCGGCCGCACAAGACATCGTTGTGTAAGAACATGGTTATATAAGGCGTGGTGTACCAATTGGCGGCGTGCAAGGTCACTGCAATCGGGCAAAGCCAGAGCTATACTCACCTGTCGCGCAAGAAATTGGGCTATTTGGTTTCGCTTAGTAACGAGGTTGCAGGGTCCGATTCGGCACCCTACACAAAGCTATCCGAAAACGAACTCAATCAGAGATTCCTTAGGCGGCAACGCGTGACGATGATCCGCGTGACAATGATCGATGAGAGCTTCCCGCAATCTTAAATTTCTGGCGGCCGCGCTTGCCTTCGTGGTGGGCCTGGGCACGGTGGGCTTTCACTACATTGAAGGATGGCCGTGGTTCGACGGTTTTTACATGGTCATCACTACCCTGACCACGATTGGATATGAGGAAGTTCATCCCCTGTCGCATGCGGGACGGGTGTTTAACATCGTCATCATTCTGAGCGGAGTTTCGCTCTTGTTTTTACTGATCGGATCACTCACGCAGGCTTTGCTAGAATTCGAACTGCAGAGCTTCTTTGGAAGGCGCCGCATGGAGCGCGACATCGACCGTCTGACCGGTCACTACATTATCTGCGGCGCGGGACGCGTTGGCCGCAGCGCAGCCCGCGAATTGGCGCGCCGTCCGGCGCAGTTCGTGATCATCGAAAACAACGAGGCGAAGGCGCAGAAGTTCGCTGGCGAAAACTGGCTGGTGATGGTGGGCGATGCCACGCAGGAACAGACTCTGCGCGATGCGCAAATCGAGCGTGCGGCTGGCTTGGTGGCCGCAACCACCACTGACGCGACCAATCTTTATATTGTGCTGACGGCGCGCAGCCTGAATCCGAAGCTGCGCATTATTGCGCGCGCCAGCGAAGACATGGCGGAGAAGCACCTGCGCAGCGCGGGCGCCGATGCGGTGGTTTGTCCCTATGTGTTTGCGGGACAGCGCATTGCCCATTCGTTTTTGCGTCCGCACGTGGTCAGTTTTCTGGACACGGCTACCACGCATCTCGGCATGGATCTGGAAATCGGCGAAGTGCCGATCACGGCGCGCAGTCCGTTTGCCGGCAAGACGGTTGAGAACTCGCGCATTCGCCAAGACCGCGGCGTCATTATTCTCGCGATCAAGCGCGACGCGGGGATGCGGTTTAATCCTGCGCCCGACGATCGTATTGAAGCCGGCGATTTTCTGATTGCCATGGGCGAGCCGCAACAACTGCGCGAACTGGAACAGACGGCCGGGAATCAAGCATGAAAATCGTGAGCGCAGCCGAAATGCGCGAGATCGATCGCGTCACGTCGGATCGCTTCGGCGTGCCTTCGCTTACGCTGATGGAAAACGCCGGGGCGGCGGTTGCCCGCTTTGTCGTCTCCGATTGTCCGCGGGCGGAGCGCGTCAGTGTTGTGTGCGGCAAAGGGAATAACGGCGGCGATGGGTTTGTTGTGGCGCGCAAGCTGGTTGAAGCAGGGCGCGCGGTGCGCGTTCTTCTGTTGTGCGATGCGGCAGAGCTTCGTGGCGATGTGGCCATCATGTATCGGAACATGATGAAGGCGCTGCATGCAGTGAACGTTGCGCCTGTGGTCGTGCGAGAGGCTAGCGGGTTCGAGTCCTCGGATGCAGCGGAGATTTTTTCCGCCGACGTGATCGTGGATGCAGTTCTTGGCACGGGATTTCGTCCGCCGGTGAGCCCGCTGTATGCGGCGGCGATTGCGAAGATGAACGCGGCGGCGGCTCCGATTGTTGCCGTGGATATTCCTTCCGGCGCAGATGCAGATGCCGATGCCATGCAGGCGACAGCCTCTGGCGATACGGCGCGTGCCGATGCCGTCGTGACTTTCACTGCGCCGCGCCCGGCGCACGTTTTTGCTGGGCTGACTGCCGGGCCGACGCTGATTGCGCCGATTGGTTCGCCGCCGGAAGCCATCGTTTCGCGACTCGGGCTGCACCTGAGTACTCCGTTCGATTTCGCTCCTCTGCTTGCGCCGCGGGCGCGTGACGCGAACAAGGGCAGCTACGGGCACGTGCTGGTGATCGGCGGATCGGTGGGCAAAGCGGGCGCGGCGGCGATGGCGGGGTTTGCGGCGTTGCGGGCGGGTGCGGGACTTTCGACTGTGGCGACGCCAAAGTCCGTGCTGGCTGCGGTGGCGTCGTTTCATCCGGAAGTGATGACCGAGGCATTAGCGGAAACCGAAGCGGGCACGATTTCATTGCGGGCGGTCGGAATGAGCCTCGACACGCTGCTGGATCGTACGACCATCGCGATCGGGCCGGGGATCTCGCGCAACTCTGAGACCGCGGCGTTCGTGCGCACAATTGTTACCCGCGGTGACAAGTCGTTGGTTGTCGATGCCGACGGGTTGAACGCTTTTGAGGGAACCGCCAGTAAGTTGAACGGGCGCGGGCGAAGCGTCGTCATCACTCCCCACCCAGGAGAGATGGCGCGATTGACCGGCTTGACGATTGCCGAGGTGCAAACGAATCGCCTGGAGGTTGCGCGGAAGTTTGCGCGCGCGCACGAGGTGATTGTCGTGCTCAAGGGACATCGGACACTGATCGCAGCGCCCGACGGCACTGTCTGGGTGAACCCTACGGGCAATCCAGGGATGGCGACCGGAGGGACGGGAGACATTCTTACCGGGATGGTGGCGGGGTTGATCGCGCAGCATCCGCAGAACGCGCTTGAAGCCACCGTTCTTGCCGTCTATCTGCATGGACTGGCGGGGGATCTCGCGGCGGAATCGGTGGGGGAGAATTCTCTGGTGGCTACGGATCTGGTCCGTTTTCTGCCGCCGGCTTTTGCGCTGACTCGCAGTCTGCCAGCTGGGGAGATTCGGATCCACGGATAGGAGTTTCCGGTCGAGGTTTTCGAACGCCGAGATTGGGCAAGTCGGGTACAGAGGCTCTTCGCTTCGCGAAGGATGACAGCTTTCTGGGAGCTATCGGGGGATGTAGTTGTCGAGCAAGGGGAGTAGTTGCGCGCCCAGCTTCATCATGCGGGCCTGGGCGGCATCGGGGGACTCGCCTTCGAACATGGGGGTCATGAGACGGACCAGGCTGCCGTCGCTGCGGTGCAATTGGATCGAATCGTGGATCAGATAATACTTGGCCGAATACTCGCTGGCCACGGCGCGGCCGTGGGCCTGGAACCAGTACAAGACGAGTTGGCGATGGCCCGATTTTTCGACCACGTAACGGTTGACGGGGAACAAGGAGCCGTCGGGACTCGTAAGCTGAATGATCTCGCGCGAAGTGGGAACCCATCCCGCGCCCGGCAGGCAATGGTTGGGGGAATGGATGGTGTCGCCCGCTTTTTGCGAGGGGAAGTAGGCGATGTAGAGATTGATCCACGGTTGGGGATCGCTGGAGTTTTCGGAGTCTCGAACGTAGTTGCGAACCAGGAAGTCGCCGGGTCCGAGGATGTCTAGCGTCTCCTGGTCGAGGGTTTCGTCGGTTCCGGTCCAGCCGTCAATTTGCGCCGGGAAGAATTTTAGAAGCTGGCGCGGCGGGAAGACCTCATCCCGGGAGTGCGCCTGCAGCAAGAGCGCAGCGGCCAGCATGAGCGGGGCCACCTTCCAGAATCGCAGCGATCCGGATTTCATGCGGGTTTCACCTCGGCACCGTCTTTCCAAATCAGAGTGATGACGCGGTGAACGGCGAAGAGCATGATCAATGCCACCACGAAGATCGCCCAGCCCCCAAGAGCATGGTAAAAACCCTCGGCCAGGGCGGGATCCCCATACTGCGTCACCAAGGCTGTGCCAAAAATGCGAAAGACATTGGCGGCCACGGCGATCGGGACGGCGGAGCAGGCCAGAATCACGCGCACCCAGATCCGTCTCTCCATCAAGTAGCCGTAGATGATGGCCAGGGTGACGAGAGTGAGAAGAGAGCGGATTCCACTGCACGCTTCGGCGACGTTCAGCGGCCCCGAAGGGATCGTAATCACATTCCCCTCGAGTAGCACGGGAACTCCGACGAGTTCCAACAACGCGGTAGCCAGCTTTGCGGCCAGCAACTGAAGAGGGAATGTGACCTGTTGCAGGAGCAGGGCGGGGATCGGGATCATGAGAATCAGAAATGCCCAGGGAAACAGGACGGCGCGGAAGAACGTCCATCCCAGAAACAGGATGATCAGGCCGGCCAGCAAGATTAGAAGCGAGACGCGCGACAGAAACAACTCCGCGCCCAGGACTCCGAGAACCAGGGTGCATAGAGCGATGACGACCAGGGGGAGGCCGGTCCATGAGGGCACGGGTGCAATGGCTTGCCAGCGCTTGCGGTCTTGCCAGAGAACAAACAAGGAAAAGATGGGGACAAAGATGCCGTGCTCGAAATTCCGGTCGGCGTGGGGACCGACCCACTGTAGAACCAGGTGGGCGAAGATGGAAGCGTACAGCCAGGCGATCAGCAGTAGCAGAGCGACCCCCTGCCAGCGGGGCAATCCGTCCCAGGATCGACCGTCGCGGGTGGAGAGGAGCGGGCTTGCCTGGGCTGAGTTACTCATAAGTTGCTCGTGGGGCCGCGCACTTGCATGTTGAGGATATGCGAAAGTTAGCCGTCGCGCCAAGGGAAACGGGTAATTGGTCCGGGGCCGGTTGCGAAAGTCTCCAACACATCAGAACACGAAGGCACACTAAGGAAAACTGTGGGGATACGGACCTTAATCTAAAATCTAATTCTTCGTCTCGAGCGTCGTTCCTTAGGTTAGGTTTCCGGCGTTGATCGAGGTCGTGGTCTTCCAAAACCGGTCAAGAAGTGGAAAAGTACTTCCTACCCAAGGGGTGCAACGTGGCCTATGTGCTGGTGTAAGGATGGAAATTGCCGCACTTGCAGCGGGTAGGGGGCTTCCTTAGCTTAGGTGGAAAGTAATCCCCAAAGTTACCAAAGAGGTGGGCAATTGTTTTCCCATTTGTCCGCAACGTGATAAAGTGATAGCTTCGGATTTGTTCATGAGTAACGGCTGTAAGTTGTTGAAACAGTGGACGGTATTGTTGCTAGTGTGCTCGGGCTACGGTTTTTATGGATTGGCAGCGAGTGTGCTGTAGAGATGCAGGCCCTTCGTCCAAGACGTATCCCCCAGGTCTTGGTTTGAAATCACGGGAGTGGAATCGAAACAGAATGGACTTGGATCGCGACGAAGTCATGTCGGTTGTGGAAAACGCGCGAAATGGCGGAGCTCGGGTGTGGGTGGAGAGCGTCAGCGCAGGGATGCGCACGGTCGAAGCCGTGATCCGGGAGTTGTCGCAGAATGACGTGCCCGTACTGATCGTGGCGGAACATGGCTCGGGAAAGGCGGCGGCGGCGGGACGCATTCATGCTCTTTCGGTCCGCGCGGCTGAGCCGTTTCGGGTCTATCAAGGCCGGGAAGCCAGCGCGGAGATTCTGGCGGCGTGCGACGGTCAAGGGGGCACAGTGTACCTGCAGGAAGTTGCGGACCTGCCGGGAGCGGTGCAGAAGGAACTGGTTCGACAGATCGGTTTGCATGGCAATGGGGACACGCAACGGCGCGTGCCTCGGTTCATTTGTGGAACTTCGTGCGAGTTGGAGCCGGAGGTGAAGGCGGGGAAGTTCCGCGAAGACCTTTACTACGGAATCAGCGGAGTCTGCTTGCGGCTGCCGCCTTTGCGGCAGCGGAAGGAAGACGTTCCGGTTCTGCGGGATTGGTTTCTTTCGGCCGCGGCCCGCGATTTTTGCCGTCCAGTGCCGGCGCTCAGCCCCGAAACGCAAAGCTTTTTTCTTGAATACAACTGGCCGGGAAACATTCGCGAATTAAAAGATGCGGTTCGAGCCATCGTGGCCCTGGGCGACGAGACGCTGGCGATGGGTGGATTGCGCTCTCTGATGCGGCGGGTGAATCACAACGGCAATGGCGAGAAAATCTCGCTGAAGGATGCGGCGCGCGCCGCCTCGCGCGAGGCCGAGAGAGAGATCATATTGCAGGTGTTGACCCGGACACGCTGGAACCGACGCCGGGCCGCGCAGGAATTGCAGATCAGCTACAAGGCGCTGCTTTATAAATTGAAGCAGATTGGATACGAGGAATACGGGGCATAGCGCGATTTTTCCAGTTTTCAAGGAAACGCTGAAGCCCGAGAGGAATTCATCGAGAGGTACATGAGGATTATGAGGATGAGATCAACATGGACGGCGGTTGCGGCATTGGTCCTGGTCAGCGGCATGGCGTGGGCTCAGGATGCGCCGGCGCAGCCCGCTGCGACTCCCGATTCGGCGAAAGCCGCTTCCGACAAAGTGGCGGCCGATAAGGCGGTTGCCGATAAAGGCACAAATGCCGTCCCGGCCAGCCAAGCGGGCCCCGATTATGTCATCGGTCCCGAGGACGTCGTGCACGTCCAGGTATGGAAAGAAAACGACCTAACCGCTACTTTGCCGGTGCGTCCCGATGGCAAGATTTCGCTGCCTTTGCTGAACGATGTGCAGGCCGCGGGGTTGACGCCAGAGCAGTTGGCCCAGTCGCTCACGGAAAAGCTGAAGAAATACATTGCCGACCCGCGCGTCACGGTGGTGGTGACGGCCATCAACAGCAAGCGAATTTACCTGATTGGCGAAGTGTTGCACACCGGGGGCATGCCATTGCTGCCGAACATGACGGTTTTGCAGGCGTTATCCAGCGCCGGGTTGAACCAGTTTGCCAAGACCAAGGGGATTTACGTGCTGCGCACAGTGAACGGCAAACAGGAGAAACTGGCGGTGAACTACCGCAAGCTGGTCAAGGGCCAGGAGATTGAAGAGAATTATGTGTTGCAGTCTGGGGATACGATTGTCATCCCGTAGGTGGAATGCGCGAGTGAAAATTATGGAAACAAGGCAAACAATCCAGTTGGCGTTGCTGGTGTTCGGCATGAGCATTGGTGTGGCTGCCCAGAACGCGCAGACTCCGGCGGAAACCACACCGGCGCCGGCCATGGGCCAGAGCGCGCCCGTGTTGAACCCGGAGAACCCGCCGGTGACAGGGTTGGACGAGCCTGGGTTGGATCTGCATCCGGCGAGCCGGAGCTTTATTTCGCCGGCGTTGCAGGCCAGTGAATCGGCCGATACGAACGCGGAGAACGATCTCGGCACCAGCAGTGTGTCGTCGGTGGCGCGCGTGATCGGAGCGCTGGATCTACAGCAGTTTTGGCCGAAGAGCGATCTGATTCTCGAGTATCTTGGCGGGGGAGCGTTCTACAGCAGCCCCTCCGATGTCAAGCAAATGGAGGCCTTCGGCCTGGAGGCGGTGACACGCTGGCGCACCGGACAGGTCACGCTGCGGGACGCTTTCAGTTATTTGCCGGATGGTTCTTTTGAGTTGGGCTTCGGCGGCAATCCGGGGCTGGGGATTGCGACCAGCGGCGGCATCGGCAGCGGAGAGTCGGGCGGGGGATTGCCCGGCACGCACGTGTTCGGCACCGGTCAGTTCGGGGCCGTCGGAAATATTCCGCGGCTGACGAATACGGCGATTCTGGACGCGGTGCAAGCCATCAACCCGGTATCGGCGTTCACGGTGGCAGGCGGATTCAGCAACGCTCATTTTTATGATTCCGCGGATTGCACGAATAATCCGCTCCTCGTATGTCTGATCAACAGCGATCAGGTGACGATTGAGGGCGGTTACAGCCATCTGATGAACCGGCACGATCAAATCGGCTTGGTGTATGCCTATCAGGTGTTTCAGTTTCCGCAACTTACTGGCGGCTCTCTCTACGTGAACGTCTTGAATCTGCGCTACAGCCATAGCATCACGGGCAGGATGAGCTTTGTGGTGGGAGCCGGTCCGGAGTACACCGAACTGGAACAAGGCGGCTACGCCTCGACGTGGTCGCTGAGCGCACGGGCGCAGTTGCGCTATAAGTTAAACCATGCATCGATCGTTGCGTCCTACGAAAAATACACATCGTCGGGATCGGGCTTCTATGCCGGATCGAATGTGCAGGCGGCTCGGCTCGGCTACACGCGGCCGCTGGGACGGACCTGGGACCTGTACGCCGATTTGGGCTACTCCCATAACACGCCGGTGCAGAACACGCCGGGTTCTGACTTAGGTGTGAGTGCGTTCTCGTCCAGCTATAACGAAGGTTCGGCGGGGTTCATTCTGCGCAAACATTTGGGACGCGAGTACGATTTTTTTGCCGCGTATCACTTCAGCGAGTTGGGCCTGGATGGCATACCCGGCGTTGAGCAGCGGCAAGTGGGGACGGTTGGGGTGGAATGGCATCCCCGTCCGACTCGGATCGAGTAATTTCTGGGCCGCCGAGGCGGCCGGATTGGTGAACCGACATGGCTGATCGCGAACTGACGATGGAAGATTATCTGGCAATGGCCAAGCGCCGCCTGCGGGTGGTGCTGATCCCTGCCTTGGTTGCCCCGCTGGGAGGGTTTCTGGCGTCTCGAATCCTGCCGCCGCGCTATACGACGCAGACGACGGTTCTGGTGGAAGGCCAGAAGGTGCCGGAAAACTACGTCATGCCGGTCATCACCTCCGATTTCACGCAGCGCGTCCAGACTCTGAGCCAGGAAGTGGTGAGCCGGAGCAAATTGATTCCCGTGCTGCAGGGCCTCGGGGTCAAGCCGGAAGAACAGAATGGTTTGATCAAGGAGATCCAGCAGAATCTGGACGTGGAGCCGGTGATTACCACGATGAGCGCGGCGGCGGCGGCGTCTCCTGGCGCCAAAGCCAAGAAGGGCACTGTCAGCAACGAACCGCTGCCTGGGTTCAATGTCATCTATACGGACGGGAATGCGGAGCGCGCGCAAAAGATCTGCGATGCCATGACCTCGCTGATGGTGAATGAAAACCTGCGCAGCCGGTCCGAGGCCGCCACGAGCACCACCAATTTTCTCGACAGNNCTGGGCCAGTTGCCGACGGACATCGATAACAACATGCGCATGCTGGGGTCGCTGAATTCGCAACTCGATGCCACGACCGGCACTTTAAGCCGCGCCCAGCAGGACAAGGCGTACACCGAAAGCATGCTAGCGCAACAGGTGGCCGCCTGGAAGAGTTCGCTGTCCAGCAGCAATCCGGTGACTCTCGAACAAGAACTGGCGCAACTCCAGGGACAACTTCAGGAACTACAGGCGCGTTATACCGACGATTATCCGGATGTGATCAAAACCAAAGCGGAAATCGCCGACGTCCAGAAAAAGCTGAAAGAGGCCGGGACCAAGACGGCCTCCGGTTCGACCGAGGGAGATACGCCGAATGCCACCGAGCCGCCGGAAATCGGCCAACTCCGGCTGCAGATTCACCAGTACCAGGAGGTGATTCAGCAGGCTGCCCAGGACCAGAAGAAGCTGCAAAGCCAGATTACGATCTACCAGAGCCGCACCGCGATGAGTCCGGGGATCGAGGAGCAATACAAGCTGCTTACCCGAGACAACGATAACGCGCAGGCCCAGTATAAGGAGCTGCTGGCCAAGAAAAGCTCGGCCCAGCTGGGCACCAGCATGGAAAACCAGCAAGAGGGCGAGCAGATGCACATTGTGGCCACGGCCCCTTTGCCGCAGACGCCCACGTTCCCGATTCCATGGGTTTTGTCATTAGGGGGCCTGGGTGTTGGTCTGGGATTGGGGGTTGCGATCGGCATGATTCTGGAGTTTACCGACAAGTCGATCCGCACCGAAAAAGATGCCGCCGCTTGTACGGATCTGCCGCTGCTGATTTCCGTACCGTGGCTGGGGGAACAAGGGGAAGTGGCCGCGGCTGCGAACGGGAATGGGCACCGCCGTTTCTGGGGCAAGGGTGATTCCGCTCCGCCAAAAGATCAAGAGGCGGTTAAGGTCTAGAGCACGTTTATGTACAAAGAATTTTTTGGACTTCGAGCCAACCCGTTCAACGTCAATCCGGACCCGCGCTACCTGTATCTCACGCGGCATACCGAAGAGGCGTTGGCATGCCTGACTTACGGTATCCAGAGCCGCAAGGGGTTCGTGCTGCTGACCGGCGAAGTGGGCACTGGAAAGACGACGCTGATCAATAAACTGCTGGAGTGGCTGCGCCTGCAACAGGTGGCGACGGCCTTCATTTTCAACTCCCGCATGGACGTGCCCCAACTGCTCGACTTTATGATGGCCGATTTTGGGATTCCCTGCGATACCAAGGCGAAGAGCCAGGTGCTGCAGCGGCTTTACAACTGGCTGCTGGATCGCTATCGGGCGGGGGAAACGGCGGTTTTGATTGTCGATGAGGCGCAGAACCTCTCCGATGAGGTGCTGGAAGAGATCCGGATGCTCACCAATCTGGAGACCTTCACCGAGAAGCTTTTGCAGATCGTGCTGGTGGGGCAACCGGAACTGGAACAGCGGCTGAAACAGCCGCAGTTGCGGCAATTACGGCAGCGCTTGACGCTGCGGGCCAAGACGCATGCTTTCAATCTCGAGGAAACCAAGTCCTACATCACGCAGCGGCTGCGCATCGCGGGGTCGAACGGGGAGCCGATTTTCGAGCCGGACGCCACGGTGGCGATTTTCCGGTATGCGCAGGGGATTCCGCGCATCATCAATTTGCTGTGCGAGCACTGCCTGGTGAGCGCGTTCGTCGACCAGAAGAAGACGGTGCCGGCCGCAGTGGTGGATTCTGTCGCAACGGATTTCGACTTGATCGATGGCGCCCCCGCTGCCTCCATGGCGGGGCCGGCACCGTCCCCGGAAAAGTTCGATCTGGTCGAGGCTTTGCGCACCCTGGCAATGCTGGCCGACCGGCTGCGCCAATCGGAACCACAGGATCTCCCCAAGGAAAGGAAACTATGAGCCGCATCCATGACGCGTTAAAGCGCGCCGAGCAGGAACGAGCCGCCTCCACGGGGACGCATGTCGAGCCCGCTTATGCGCAACCGGAAGTGCAGAACGAATCCATGCCTGCGCGGCAGGTATTGGCCGACTCCAGGATCACCAGCATGTCGACCGTATCCCCTGGAGTCTCGGGGCTGACCTACGAAGCGCTGCTGGCCCGGTGCGCCCAAACCGAGTGGAACCCGGATCCGCGCACCATGTTGTTCTTTGGGGACAGCGATCGGCGCGCGGGCGCAGAAGAGTTTCGCAGCCTGCGTTCGCGTCTCTATCAGATCCGGGAGAAGATGCCGTTGAAGCGGTTGCTGATCACGAGCGCGCTTCCGAAAGACGGGAAGTCGTTCACGGCTGCCAATCTGGCGCAGGTGATGGTGCGGCAACACGGGCGTCGCGCCCTGCTGATTGACTGCGATTTGCGCAAGCCGGGCTTGCATCGGCCCCTGGGAGCGGCGCAATCGCCGGGCTTGGCGGAATACCTGTTGGGCGAATGCGACGAGTTCGCGGCCCTGCAACGCGGGCCGATGGAAAACCTGTTCTTCATGGCGGCGGGGCGGAGCGTTCCGAGCGCCGCCGAATTGCTCGCGAACGGACGTTTGCAGCTGCTTTTGCAACGCGTCGAGCACATGTTTGACTGGATCATTCTGGATACGTCGCCGGTGGTGCTGGTTTCGGATGCGACGCTGGTCGCAGGCGTCAGTGACGGCGTGATTCTGGTGGTGCGCTCGGGAGCGACGCCGGCCGATTTGGCGCGGCGCGCGCGCGAAGAGTTTCCGGACAAGATGCTGCTGGGAGTGGTGCTGAACGGCGCGTCTCCCGAGCATATGGCGCAGTCGAAGTACTACTACGGTTATGGCTACGGATACGGATACGGTTATGGCTATGGCCATCGCCCCGACGAAGACAAGAACAGCCAAGCCTGAAATGAACCGAGGTCCCATTGATTCGGCTGTTTCATGTCTACTACCCGATTCGAACACTCATCCTGCTGCTGGGAGAGGCCCTGATTATTTGGACCTCGTTCCTGGTGGCGGCGGTTCTTGTGCATGGGGAAAACAGTTACCTGGTGCTCAATTATGAGGGAGGTTACCTCAAGATCTTCGTATTCACCGGGGTGGTGCTGCTGTGTTCGCATCTGTTCGACCTCTACGATACCGCCCGCTTGAATACGAAGGGTGAGCTCTTTTTCCGCTTGTTTCTGTTGCTGGGCGTGCTGGCTTTTGTGACGGCTGGCATCAGTTATGTCCACCCCAAATTCCTTTTGGGCGGCGATTCCTCGGTGCTGGGCCTGGTCATCCTGACCTTTGCCCTTTTCGGATGGCGTCTGGGTTACGGCTGGCTGGTGCAGTTGCCGATGTTGGTGGAACGCGTCTATGTTCTGGGAGCCTCCGAGAGCGCGCAGCGCCTGGTGCAAGGGCTGCGGAAGAATCCTGAAATTGGAGTGGAGATTGCGAGTTGGACGGGCAAACTCGAAGGTGAGGTGACGCGGGAGTCGGTGGCGGCTCACATGATGGAGATGGTGAAGAAGGAAAAAGTCCATCGCGTGATCGTAGCCATGCCGGATCGCCGCGGCACCATCCCCATGAAGGAACTGCTGGAACTGCGCATGCAGGGCGTCAAGATCGAAGAGGCAGCCTCGTGGCTGGAAAAGATCTCGGGCAAGATCGAAGTCGGAAACCTGAACCCGAGCTGGCTGGTGTTTAACGAAGGGTTTCGCCGCGGCACGCCCTTCCTGTTGGTTCGCCGGGCGTTCTCCGTCATCATTTCGCTGATCGGCCTGATCCTCGCTCTGCCGCTGATCCCTTTGGTCATGCTCGCCGTTCGGCTCGATTCCAAAGGGCCCGTGTTCTACACGCAAACGCGGGTGGGCAAGGGTGGGCGTCTGTTCAAGGTGGTGAAGTTCCGCACCATGCGGCAAGATGCCGAGTCCGGCACCGGGGCGCAATGGGCAGCCAATAACGACCCGCGCATCACGCGGGTGGGCAAGTTCCTGCGCACGTCGCGCCTGGATGAGATTCCGCAAATGTGGTGTGTGCTCAAAGGCGATATGGCATTTGTCGGGCCGCGTCCGGAGCGTCCGGAATTCATCGAAATGCTCCAGGAAGAGATTCCTTTTTACTTTGTACGGCACATGGTGCGGCCCGGGGTTACGGGATGGGCGCAGATCAAGTACAAGTACGGCAGCACGGTCGAGGATGCGCGTGAAAAACTTCAGTACGACCTGTACTACATCAAGAACGCTTCCATTGGCCTGGATCTGGTGATCCTATTTCTGACCGTGAAGACGGTGTTGCTGGGCCGTGGCGCGCAATGAAAATGAGATGGGTATTCTGGCTGGCGGCAGCAGTGATCGGCTACTCCTATCTCGGGTATCCGGCGTGGCTGTGGCTGCGCAGCCGGTGGTCGCCGCGCCCGGTGCGCCGCGGTTCGGGCGAGCCATCGGTTTCGGCGGTGATGGTGGTACGAAATGAGGAGGCGGCGATCGCGCACAAGCTGGAGAACCTGCTGACGCTCGACTATCCGCGGGAGAAACTGGAAGTGGTGGTGGTGTCGGATGGTTCGAGCGACGGAACGGCGGCGATTCTGGGCGAGTTTGAGCGCGATCCGCAGGTGCGAACGGTTATGAAAGCGGAGTCGCAGGGGAAAGCGGCGGGCCTGAACGATGGGATCCAGGCGGCGCGCGGCGAGGTGTTGTTCTTCACCGACGTGCGGCAGCAGATCGAGCGGGGCGCGTTACGTTTTCTGGTCGAGAATTTTGGCGATCCTGACGTTGGGGCGGCGAGCGGGGAACTGATGCTGGGAGATCCGGCCAGCGGCGAGACAGGAAAGGGGATGGGGCTGTACTGGCGAATCGAAAAGAAAGTCCGGGACCTGGAGTCGGCCTCGGGTTCGGTTGTGGGCGCCACGGGAGCGATCTATTGCGCGCGCCGGGAACTTGTCGATCCGTTGCCCGAAGGCACTATTCTGGACGACGTTTTATTGCCGATGCAGGTAGTGCGCAGGGGAGCGCGCGTGATCTTCGATTCTCGGGCCCGCGCGTGGGACTCGCCGAACCTGGGGGGAAGCCGCGAATTTTCGAGAAAGGTGCGCACGCTGAGCGGGAACTATCAGTTGCTGCAGCTTGCGCCCTGGCTGCTGAGTTCGAAGAACGCGATTCGATTTGAATTCGTGAGCCACAAACTTTCGCGCTTGGCAGTGCCGTTCGCCTTGTTGGGCCTTCTGGTGGCTTCGATGTTTCTGCGGCAGCCTTTTTACCGGGTGGCGCTGGTGGCGCAGCTTGGGTTTTATCTGCTCAGCCTGGCGGCATGGGGAGAAATTAAACTGGGCCCGCTGTCGCGGCTGGCGGATGCGGCGCGCACGTTCGTGGTGCTGAATTCGGCCGCGTTGGTCGCGTTCGTGAATTTTGTGACTGGGAGGAAGGCAGTCTGGGTGCGCTGAGCCGTTATGAGAATCCTCTGGGTCAAAGCCGATAAGCTGCTGCCGGTGCAGAATGGCGGCAATATCCGCAGCTATCATGTGCTGCGATTTTTGTCGGCACGGCATGAGCTCACGTTTTATTCCTACTATGGAGGGGACCCGGACGCGGACTACGAGCGTGAGTTGCAGCGGCAGTTGCCGGGAGCAGTCGCCGTGTGCACGGGCAAGAGGGAACTGGCGGGAGTCGCGCGCGGCCTCGATTATCTGGGGCATGTGGGAGCGCAGCCGCCGTATGCGGTCAGCCGTTTTGCCAACGCCCGGGTGCAGCAGCGAATTCGGAGATGGTTCCGAGAGCAACGCTTTGACGTGACGGTATGCGACTTTCTGGATGCGGCGGTGAATTTTCCGGGGCGGCTGAACATTCCGAGCGTGCTGTTTCAGCACAATGTAGAGAGCGAAATCTGGCGGCGGCATGCCGAGACGGCAGGGAACCCGGTCAAGAAGGCGATGTACCGCATGGAGTTCCGGAAAATGCTGCGCTACGAGCGGAGCGCGGTGCGCAAGTTTCAGCATGTGATTGCGGTCTCGGAAAACGACCGCGCGCTGATGATGCAGTGGGTGGATGGAAATCGCGTTACGGTGGTTCCCACGGGAGTGGATCTTGCGCACTACACGCCCGGTGAGAACGCGGCGGATGGCTGTGTGCCGCAACCCGCGCCGCTGGTCACCTTTGTCGGTGCCATGGATTGGGAGCCGAACGTGGATGGGGTGGAGTATTTTTGCAACGAAGTCTGGCCGGCGATCAAGGCTGAGGTGCCGGAGGCAAGATTCCGCATCGTGGGGCGCAATCCGGTCCGCCGCGTCGAGAAATGGGCCTCGGACTCGATCGAAGTGACGGGACTCGTACCCTCGGTGGTTGAGCATCTGCGGGAATCGGCGGTGGTGATCGTGCCTTTGCGGATTGGCGGCGGTACGCGGCTGAAGATCTACGAGGCGATGGCGGCGGCGAAGGCGGTGGTTTCGACGACTGTGGGCGCGGAGGGATTGGACGTGCAGCACGGCCGCGACATTATTCTGGCCGACGACGCCCGGGCATTTTCGCAGTCAGTGGTCCTGCTGTTGCGCGATCGCGAACTGCGGCGGCGCTATGAAAAGGCGGCTGCCGAGACGGCCGCGCGGTACGACTGGCCGGCGATCGGGCAGCGGTTCAGCGAAGTGTTGGAGTCGGCGGCGGAAAAGAAATCGCACGCGGCGGCCGTGGTGCCGGCGCGTTCGGCGTAACGTCGGTCGGCAGATCACCGCCGTAACCAGGGAAAGAGGAATTTGTGGCGATTGGCGAGAGCGGCAACGCGACACCGGCGGAGAGAGTGTCGAGAGGACGCGGCTACTTCGAGGTGACCGACCCGACCAAGAAGCCGTTCTTCTGGCTGAGTGCGTTTTTTGTGGTCTATTGCGCGCGTCCGGAAGACTGGGTGCCGGGCCTCAAGTATGCTCCCCTCGCCAAAATTACTGCCATCCTCGCGATCTGGGGCTTGTTCAAGAGCTTCGGGCGCACCAAACGCACGTTCAAAGATCTTCCGAAGGAAGCGTGGCTGCTGCTCACCATGATCGTCCTGCTTTTCATGGGCGGTTTTCTCTCGCCGGTTTGGAAGGGGGGGGCGGTATCCAAGACGATCGATTTTTCCAAGATTTGGATCGCCTGGGTGATGGTATTCCTGCTCATCACCAGTTTTGGACGCTTGCGGCGGATCATTTTTATTCAAGCCTCGTCGGTGGTGGTGGCTTGCGTGGCTGCTCTGGCGAAAGGCCGTGGTGTGGACCGTCTGGCTGGCGTGCTGGGAGGCATTTACTCAAATCCGAACGATCTGGCTTTCGCCATCGTGCTGGCGCTGCCTTTTGCGCTGGCGTTCATGGTTACGGCCAAGAGCTTTCTGGTCAAAACGGTGTGGCTCGGCGGCATGCTGGTCATGCTGCTGACGATCTTCGTGACTGCCTCGCGGGCCGGTTTTATCAACCTGGTGATCTCCGGAACCGTCACACTCTACTATTTCGCGATCAAGGGCAAGCGCCCGTACCTGATTGTCACGGCCGCGTTAGCCGCCGTGCTCATCATGTTTACGGCGGGCGGCAAACTCTACGATCGGTTTCAGGCGCTCTCGGGCGCCACTACAACGGAGCAGTCGGCATACGGATCCTACGAAGAACGCAAGTTTCTGATGTACCGCGCGGTTGACGCCATCGAAGCGTATCCCATTTTTGGCATCGGAGTGGGCGACTTTCCGACATATTCGGGTGTGTGGCGCGACGTTCATATGACGTACCTTCAGGTGGCCGCGGAAGGGGGCATTCCGGTTCTCATTATTTACCTGCTGTTTTTCCGAAAAGCGTTTCGGAACCTGAAGATCCTGCGGAAGCGGACCGATCTCGATACCGAAGTCATCCTGTTCGTGGGAGCGCTTACCAGTTCGCTGGTGGGGTTTATTGTGGGCGCGCTGTTTGCCCCGGAGGCCTACCAGTATTTCCCGTATTTTGCGGTGGTTTTCACGGCAACTTTATTGCAGACAACCAAAGAACAAGATCAAGGCCAGGGATCGGCGCTTCCACCGCCGCCGAAACGGGGCCGTCATTTTCTGGAGGTTTATGCCGATCGAGGAAAAACAGGCGCAGTCACTCCTGCCCGCTGAATTACAGGCAATACTGCGTTGCCTGAACTGCGGATCGAAGCTCGATAGCGACGGTGGCGGAGGCTATGTGTGCTCCGCCTGCAAGCGCGCGTATCCCTTTGTCAATGGGATTGCGCGTTTCGTCGATGCGCAGCACTATGCCGCGAGTTTTGGATTCCAGTGGCACCGCTATCAGAAGACGCAACTCGATCACGACGACGTACGCGAGGCCGACCTCAATTTCCGGATGAAGACGGCGCTACGGCCCGAAGATCTCAAGGGTAAGCTGGTTCTGGATGTGGGTTGCGGCATGGGACGGTTCGCCGAGGTTGCCACGGCGTGGGGCGCGCGGGTGGTCGGCATCGATCTGAGCGCGGCGGCGGAAGTGGCAGCGAAGAACCTGGCGGATCGCGAGTTCGTGGCCTTCCAGGCGGATGTATTCGCGCTTCCGTTCGCTCCGGATAGCTTCGATCTTATCTACAGCATGGGAGTGCTTCATCACACACCGGATTGTGAAGCGGCGGTGAAGACGCTGGGCAAGTATCTGAAGCCGGGCGGCATTCTCGCGGTATGGCTGTACAGCGGATACAACAAGTGGTATCGCTTCAGCGATTTCTGGCGACGCTACACGCACAAAATGAAGCCCGAAACGCTGCACAGTGTCCTGAAGGTCGCGGTGCCGGTTCTCTACAATACGCAAGAGGTGTTGCGGAAAGTGCCGCTGGTGGGGCGTCCGGCCGCGGGTCTGCTGCATCATGTGTTTCCGGTGAACCGGCAAAGCACTCCAGAGGCGCGGATGCTGGACACCTTCGATTGGTATTCACCGAAGTACCAATCCAAGCATACCTATGAGCAAGTGTTCCGCTGGTACGAGGCGATGGGGATGGAGGACATGCGAATCGGGGAATTCTCGATTGCGGTTCGGGGACGAAAGCCGCTGCGCTAGAGGTTGCCGCCCAGAGATCCGCAACGCCGGTGGTGGCGCGCGCAGAATGCAAAGGTCCGTCGCTCGCGCAGGATGACAGTGGGAAGCTTGCTGGATGTAATCAGACGGTACTTAGGACTGGAACCGAATCTTTGGATTCATGGATTGAAATGGGCCTTGTCAACAAACTTGCGTATGCGAGGAAAGTGCTGCCCGGGGCGATGTGGCGCGGGTTGCGCTCGTCGGTGGCGGGTCCAGTGCATCTCATTTTTGTTTTGGCGGATCACTTTGAGCCGGCGATTGACGCCCAGGACGGACGCAAACGCGTCTCGCGCTTCGAACAGGAGCGCCGGGTGGAATGGTGGTGCCGCGAATATCCCAAGATCGCCGACCGGTGGAGGGATGAAGAGGGCCGGCCTTTTGTTCACACGTATTTCTATCCCGCCGAACAGTACGACGAAGGGCTAGTGGCGGCGCTTGCCGAGCACTGCCGCCAAGGGTGGGGCGAGATTGAAGTGCATCTGCACCATGGCATTTTCGAACCGGACACCGCCGAAAATACGCGACGGCAGTTGGTGGAATTTCGGGACATCTTGGCGTTTCGTCATAGGTGTCTTGCGGTGGAGGAGGGATCGGCGGAGGCGCGCTATGCCTTCGTGCACGGAAATTGGGCGCTGGCCAATTCCGCCGGAGGCGAGCTGTGCGGCGTGGATTCGGAGATGCAAATTCTCGCGGAAACCGGGTGCTATGCGGACCTGACCATGCCGACCTCGGTTTTAAACCGGGCGCAAATCGGGAAGATCAATAGCGTCTACGAATGCGCGCTGCCGCTGGATCAGGCCGCACCTCATCGCAAAGGCAACGACTTGGTTGCCGGACGGGCGGCCAAGACCTTTCCGCTGATCATCCAAGGCCCACTCGTCGCCGATATCGGCCGCACGCTACGCCGCAGGAAGCCAGCGATTGAAAATGGAGAAATCAACGAAAGGAGTGCGATGACCATCGAGCGCCTCGCGCTGTGGAAGCAGGCGCAAGTCGGGGTGGCAGGGCGTCCCGACTGGATTTTCATCAAGCTGCATTGTCACGGGATGCATCCGAACCAGAGGGACGCGGTTGCGGGCGAGGCATTCGGCAAATTTATGGAGGATCTGGTGGGCGGCGCTCCGGAGCGAAAAGAGACTTTGCACTTTGTGAGTGCGCGCGAGATGACGAACATCCTGCTGGCAGCCTGCGATGGGCGGGGGGGGAACCCCGGCGACTATCGCGACTATCGCTTCCAACGATTGGCGGCGGTGGCTATGCCAGAAAATTCCAGGCCCGTGCCGGTGAGCCAGAAAGGGTAAGATCCGATCATGTGTGGAATCGCCGGAGTCGTCAGCGCCAGCCGCGAGAGCAATATTAGCGAAGCCCTCGTGCGCCATATGTGCGATCAGATCATGTACCGGGGCCCGGACGATGAAGGCATCTACGTGGCAGACGGCGCGGGGCTTGGCATGCGGCGGTTGTCGATTATCGATCTTTCGGGCGGCCACCAGCCCGTGTTTAACGAGGATCGTAATGCGTGGATCGTGTTCAACGGGGAAATCTACAATTTTCCCGAGCTGCGGCCGGAACTGGAAAGCCGAGGCCATCGCTTCTACACCAAGACCGATACTGAAGTCATCATCCACCTCTACGAAGAGATGGGCGCCGATTGCGTTAAGAAACTGCGCGGCATGTTTGCGTTGGCCCTCTATGACAAGACGAAGCGCAAGCTGACGCTGGCCCGCGACCGCCTGGGCAAGAAGCCGCTCTACTACGCGCTGCACAAGGGCAACCTGTACTTCGCGTCGGAGGTGAAAAGTATTTTGGCGGTGGCGCCGGAATTGGCCGAAGTCAACGGGCAAGCGCTGCTGGAATATCTCTACTATCAATACGTGCCGGAGCCGATTTCCGCATTTACCGGCATTCAGAAGCTGCCCGCCGGACACTTGCTGGAGTTCGAACGCGGGGAGATCACGATCCGGCAGTACTGGGACCTGCCGCGATACAACACGCATTTTCCGAAAAGCGAAGAAGAGTGTCTGGAAGAGCTGGAGCAGCGGCTGTTGGAAGCGACGAAGATCCGGCTGATTTCAGACGTGCCGCTGGGCGCGTTTCTGAGCGGCGGCACGGATTCCTCGACCATCGTGGCCCTGATGGCGCGCGCCAGCTCCAAGCCGGTCAAGACGTTTTCCATCGGGTTCACGAAAGACGACTTCAACGAAGCGCGCTATGCGCGCATGGTTGCGGAAAAGTTTGGCACCGAGCATCACGAAATGATTCTCGAGCCGGATGTGGTGCAGACCGTCGAACATCTGACCAGTTCGCTGGAAGAGCCATTTGGGGATTCGTCGATGCTGCCGACGTACTATGTGTCGCAGATGGCGCGGCAGCACGTCACGGTCGCGCTCTCGGGCGACGGCGGCGATGAAATCTTTGCCGGCTACGATCGCTACCGCATTCACGCCGACCGCAAGATTTTCGAGCACATTCCGGAGTGGGCCCGCAAGTTCTATCGCGAGAGGATATTCCCCCACGT
Source organism: Acidobacteriaceae bacterium (assembly GCA_003162935.1). Taxonomy (GTDB): domain Bacteria; phylum Acidobacteriota; class Terriglobia; order Terriglobales; family Acidobacteriaceae; genus Acidiflorens. The sequence continues at coordinate 170,056 of PLUW01000120.1, read as the reverse complement.
GCCTCGCGGGATGCGGGGTCGCACCTTGAGCTACAATCTTTCGCTGCCGTGGCAGGAGCGGTATATCGACCGGATTTCGTTTCTGCCCGATTTCGAACGCGATACGGAGCTGCTCTCGGACGAGTTCCGCGCGATTCTTCGGCGCGGGGACGATCCCGGCAATGTTCTGCGGCGGCGCTTTGCCGCCGCGCCGACCGACGAACCGGTGAGCCAGTTACTCTACGTCGACACGAAAACCTACTTAGTGGACGACATTCTGACCAAGGTTGACCGCATGAGCATGCTGAATTCGCTCGAGGTACGCGTTCCGATCCTGGACCACGTTTTTGTCGAGTGGGCCACCGGGCTCGGATCGGAGTGGAAGCTGCGCGGCCGGGAGCAGAAATACATTTTGCGCAAGCTTGCTGAACGAATCGGCGTGCCGCGGGAGACGCTGTACCGGGAAAAGCGGGGATTTTCGCTCCCGCTGGTGCACTGGATGCGCCACGAACTGAAAGACATGCTGATGATTCTGCTGGAGCCGCGCACGCTCGAACGGGGCTACTTCCAGCCGAGCGGAATTCGCACGGTGATGGACGATTATCTTCTTCGCGGTCGAGCCAACACGGGGCGGCTCTGGCGGTTGCTGATGTTCGAACTGTGGCACCGCAATTTCCTGGAGAAATACGTCAAGCCCGCCGGACTGTTCTCGCTGCCGGTGGTCGCCGATTCCCGGCGGAAGGTTCCGGGCCCTGCCGTGTTCGCGTCGGCCCCGGTGGGGGAATGACCGGGTGGGCGCCGCGAACGCTACCAGCATAACGGCGAGCCGTCTCGACAGATCGCCGATCAACCTGTTTCTCATGATCAACACGTTTGAGACAGGTGGATCGGAGCGGCAGTTCGCGGTGCTTGCGCAAAATGCCCGCGCCGCCAGGTTTCAGGTTCATTTGGGATGCGTCAACCCTCGCGGCCCCCTCGCCGGCCAGTTTGGGGAGGTCGCTCAATTTCCGTTGGGCAACAGCCTGTTTGGATGGCAGTCGCTGCGCACGCGGCTCAACCTGGCCCGCCATCTGCGGCGGAACCATGTTGAGATCGCCCATGCTTTCGATTTCTACACGAACCTTACGCTCATTCCAGCGGCTCGTCTGGGGCGCGTGCCGGTTGTCATCGGCAGCCACCGTCAACTCGGCGACTTGATGACGCGGGCGCAAAATCGCGCGCAGGCGGTGGCATTCCGCTGGTGCAACGCGGTGGTGTGCAATTCACGGGCTGGAGCCTCTTACCTGGCGGCGGCGGGGGTGGCGCCCGAAAAGCTGGTGGTCATTGGGAACGCTCTTCCAGCGGAGGTGTTTGAGCGGGCATCGCCCGCGCTGCTGCGAAGGTCTGGGGTTCTGCGCGTGGTGATGGTGGCGCGCATGAACGCCGAGTACAAGGGCCATGCCGGGTTCTTGCGGATCGCCGCCGACATTCGCAAGAGCATGCCGGAGGTGGAATTCGTGTTGGTGGGCGATGGACCGTTGCGTCCTGAACTGGAGCGGCAAGCCACTGCGCTGGGGCTTGGGGAGCGGGTCGTTTTTCTCGGCGATCGCCGCGATGTTTCCGCTGTTCTGGCATCGACCGACGTTGCTGTGCTCACATCCGATTCCGAGGGTCTATCCAATGCGATCCTGGAGGCACAGGCAGCCGCCTTGCCCGTAGTCGCTTACGATGTTGGCGGCAACGGCGAACTGGTGGATGCGGAACGCGGAGCGCTGGTGGCTGCGGGCAACGAACGCGAATTCGCGAGCGCGGTTTGCCGCCTTTTGTTGGATGCCAGCCTTCGCAAGGAGCAAGGCGAGAACGCGCAACGGTTTGCGGAAGAGAACTACAGCGTCGATCGCGTCTGCCGGCAGTACGAAGATCTTTACGTGAGACTTCTCAATCAGAAACGGCGGAACCCGTGCGTATGAGCGGAGCGGTCAAGCCGGAAGCGCCCACGCGAATGAAAGTTGCGATCGTCGCGCCGAGCCTGCGTTATGTTGGCGGGCAAGCGGTACAGGCCGATCTGCTAATGCGCCTTTGGCAGAACGATCCGGAGGTCGAGGTCTGCTTCATCGGCGTCGACCCTGCGCTACCGGGTGCACTTGCGTGGGCGGAGAAAATTCCGGGTCTGCGCACAGTTCTGCGCGAGCCGATTTACTTCTGGCGCTTGTGGCGCGGGCTGAAAGACGTCGATGTGGCGCACATCTTCTCCGCGTCGTACTGGTCGTTTCTGCTTGCGCCCGCGCCAGCGTGGTTCTTCGCGAAGCTGCGCGGTACAAGAACCATCATTAACTACCGGAGCGGAGAAGCGCGCGATCACTTGCAGCGCTTCCGTTCGGGAAAGTTCGTGATGTCGCGTGTGGACTGCATCGCCGTGCCCTCTGGATACCTGGTGGATGTGTTTCGCGAATTTGGGCTACCGGCGGTTGTGGTTCCCAACCTGGTCGATCTTTCCCAATTTCGCTATCGCGAGCGCAGGCCGCTTGGGCCGCATCTGGTGTGCACGCGCGGGTTCTCGGAGTACTACAGCGTAGATGTGGTCGTTAAGGCGTTCGCGGAAGTGAAGAAAGAATATCCGGAGGCGAGGCTCGATCTGGTGGGCAGTGGTCCGCTTGAAGCGGAGATCCGGAAGTTGGCTTCGGATCTGAAGCTTAGCGGCGTCAACTTCATGGGAGTGGCTTCGCGACAGCAGATCGGGGATTGTTATGACAACGCCGATATTTTTATCAACGCTTCGTGGCTCGACAATATGCCGGTTTCGGTGATCGAAGCATTTGGGGCGGGGACGCCCGTGGTGACGACTTCGCCGGAGTCGATGCCATATCTTGTTGAAAACGAGCGCACCGGGTTGCTGTCAGCGGTTGGCGACGAGAAAACGCTTGCTGCGAACGTCATTCGCCTGCTGCGCGATCCGGAATTGGCTGCGCGGCTGGCACAGAATGCTTACGAAGAATCGCGCAAATGTACGTGGGACGCGGTGCGCGGGCAGTGGCTCAACGTCTATCGCGAAGTACTAAATCACTGACCGAATGTCTTCATTTGACCGCGCGGACGCGAACCAGTTGATCGGAGGCGAGCCAGTTGACGGCTCGGTTGCGAGCGAACTGATCGCTGGCGCGGCAGAACCCTCCCTGAGGGAAGAAACGCTCCACGGCATAGCATCCCCAAGCGTGACAAACCCAATCCTCGAGTTCGAGCTGGTGAGAGCGCAGGAGCTTCTCCCAACTGCCGCGGCGATAGCGGCGATGTTCAACTTTGGGCAATGTCTGAGCGGGACGCGGCTTGCCGCCAAACAGGCTTCGCACCACGCTGGTCGCCGGACGGATGGCGAAACGAGTGCGAACGAGCACACGATCGAGATAGAAAAAAGGACAAATGCTGCTGGGAGTGGTGATGACCGCGCAGCCGCCCGGCTTGAGCACACGATGAATCTCGGTTAGCGCCGGGCCGTCGCTGGCGAGGTACTCCACCACGCCGAGGCACACGATGCCATCGAAAGTATTGTCGGGAAATGGAATCTTCTCGATGTCGCCTACCTGATAACGATCCTGGTTATAGTTGGCGCGGGCGTAGTCCACCATGCCGGCCGATAAATCCGTGCCCCAGGTATCGTAGCCGCGGCGGGCAAGTTCGGCGGCAAGATGGCCGGTTCCGCAGCCCACATCGAGAATCTTGGACCCTTTGGCCAGCCGGTCTTCGATCATCTGGATGGCAAAACGGCGTCGCGACACGAAATTTTGAGCGGTCAGATTCGGGGGCGCCGGGTCGTCGTAATACCGGGCCCAGTCGTCAACAGTCTGGGTGAACAGATCGTTTACTTGTTGCTTAGAACTCACGTTGCCCTCGTTTTATCAATCAGTTAGCGAATGCAGGCGACACAAATCGGCTGCGATTGACGCCTTCACACGTGCTTATTCTGTAGTCTTGGGTGTCCGCCCGCTGCGGTTGGAACCCACCAAATCGGTATACTATCACGAGGCCGTTGCGCGTTTCGGGGCCCGGGGAGCGTTGAGAGTGCTGAGGTCGACATCCAAGCGCTGGTTCAAGAAAGCGCTTGTCCGCAGTCCAATTTTCAGCGCGGCAAGGCGCTTTTTCCCTCCCGCCGCAGTAATCCTGTCGTACCATTCGATCCTCGAAGAGCCAGAAGCTACGGACCATATTCTCGGTATTTCGCAGTCGCGCGCCAACTTCGAAGCGCATATGAAGGCCCTGGCGCAGCATTTCTCCCCAGTCACCGTGGAAGATGTTGCGCAGTTTGCCCGGTCTGGCCGCGAACTTCCGGCGCGGGCAGTTGCCGTGACTTTTGACGACGGTTTTGCCGACAACTACGAAGTAGCGCTGCCGATTCTCAAGCGCTACGGCATCCCCTCGACCTTCTACATTATGGTCGATGCGGTGGAAAACGGAATATTACCTTGGTACTGTCGGATCCGTTACGCTTTTAACAGCACGCGCCAGTCCAGGTGGAGTCATCCTGAAAGCCAGCGAACCTACGATCTGACCATACCGGAAGAGCGCAAGGCGGCGAGGGCGTCAGCTTGGGACTGGGGCGCGGCATTGACGGGCAAAGTGCAGCAGGATTTCGTCGGCGGAGTCGAAAGAGCGCTGGAGACTGAACCGGTTCAGGCGAAGCGTGGATTCATGATGGATTGGGAGCAGGTGCGTGCCTTGAGAAAGGCAGGGCACACCATTGGCGGTCACACGCTCTCCCATCCGAATGTGGCGCAAGTGAGCGAGAGCGAGGCGCGCTCGGAGATCATGGGTTGTAAGAAGAGACTGGAAGAAGAGATCAGGGAACCCATCGACCATTTCTCGTATCCGCACCCTGCGCTGAATCCGCAGTGGTCGAAGCAAACGCTGGAGCTTACGCGAGAGGCGGGATTCAAGTCCGCGGCACTGACGATGGCCGGACCGGTGCGCGCGGGAGACGATCCGCTGGCTCTGAAGCGGATCTATGCGGCCAACGATCTGGATCAGTTCACCTGGAACCTGCAATGCACCTTTCTCGGGCGGGCGGTCTAGCGGGCAGATTGCTTCCGAGGGCTAACCGCTCCGAGGCCATTGGTGTGATTACCGTCGGGTGCGAATCTCGCATTGCGTACTGGACTTGGATTGGGGTTGAGCGATATTCTGTAATATTATGAAAACAATACCCTTACTGTTCGTAATGAGAGTGGATAAGCGATTGGGGAGCGATGAAGCTGCACCAGATTGACGGCAAGACGGCGGACTGGAAGCTGCTCGACAGCTTCGAGGATCGCACGGTCTTCCAGACGCGCGCGTGGGTGCAATTTGTGGAGGAGGCGCAGGGGGCGACTCCGGTGCTCGCGGAGCTGCGGGAGGGGACCGACGTCGTTGGATACTTTACGGGCCTCACGTTTTCGAAGTTTGGCATGAAGGTGCTGGGCAGTTCGTTTCCTGGCTGGACCACGCCTTACATCGGGTTCAATCTGCGGCCCGGTGTTTCGCGGCGCGCGGCCCTGGAAGCCCTCGTTAAGTTTGCGTGGGACGATTTGAAATGCCTGCACATGGAAGTCTCCGATCCGCACTTTACGGTGGCGGACGGCGAAGGACTGGGGTTCAAGGCCGAGTATTACGCCTCGTACCGCACGGATCTGGCTCGGTCTGAAGAAGAGTTGTTTAACGGAATGGACAGCGCGTGCCGCCGCTGCATTCGCAAGGCGGAAAAGAGCGGCGTGACGATTGAAGAAGCGCACGACCTCGCCTTTGCCGACGAATACTACGAGCAACTGAAAGACGTATTCGCCAAGCAGGGGCTGGTCCCTACGTATACGGTGGAGCGGGTGCGATCGCTGGTGAAGCACGTCGGGCCGAGCGGCAACGTGCTGCTGATTCGGGCGCGCGATGCGGAAGGGAAGTGCATCGCGACCGGAATCTACCCTGGATTCAATAAGATTGCGGAGTTTTGGGGAAACGCGAGTTTTCGATCGCATCAGAATCTGCGACCCAACGAAGCATGCCATTGGTATGCCCTTCGTTACTGGAAGGGGCGCGGAGTCACCGTCTATGATTGGGGAGGCGAGGGCACATACAAAGAAAAGTATGGTTGTGTTCCGCACCGCGTGCCGTGGTTCACGATGTCGCGCTATCAGATTGTCGGCGCACTACGGGACGAGGCTCGCAATATGTTTGCGCGCAAACAGAAATTTCTTGGTTGGTTGCATGGGGAGCGCAGCCAGCGCGACGATGCGACATCCGGGTAAGGAGAATATTGCATGTTGATCAAAAGGGGTCTGAAGCATTTGTCGCGGGTGAACGATGTGCTGTTCCGGACGCTGCGCATCGAGCGCGACATCACGATTTTCCCCGATGACGTGTTTCTGACTTCTTACCCGCGATCGGGCAATACGTGGACCCGGTTTCTGGTGGGCAATCTCGCGCATACGGAAGAGGCGGTCACGTTTCTGAATGTGGAGCGGCTGGTTCCCGACATGTACAAGCACGGCGACTATTACCTGCGGCACTTGCCGCGGCCGCGCATCCTGAAGAGTCACGAGGTCTTCGACCCGAGGTACAAGCGGGTGATTTACATCGTTCGCGATCCCAGAGACGTGGCCGTGTCGAACTATCACTGGGAAATGAAGCAGAGGGCGATGAGCGACAATTGTCCGATCGAACAATTTTTGCCGCCGTGGATCGAAGGAAAGATCTGGGACCGCCTGGCAAACTGGGGCGACCACGTGACCAGCTGGTTGAGCACCCGCAGCGGCAGAGATGGTTTTATCGTGTTGCGGTATGAGGACATGATTGAAGATCCGGCGCGCGAGTTGGTCAAAGTGGCCAAACTGCTGGGCATTGAGCCGACGCGGGAGCGGCTGGTGCGGGCTGCGGAACTCAGCTCCGCCGACCGGATGCGCCAGTTGGAGGAAACGCAAGGCAAGAAGTGGGTACAGACTCGCTACACACGCCAGGATAAGCCGTTCGTCCGGAAAGCCGCATCGGGCGGCTGGAAGGCCGTGCTTCCCCCGCAATCGGTGGCGCAGATCGAGGCGGCCTGGGGGCACGTGATGATTTCGCTGGGCTATCCGTTGTCGTCGGAGGCGAGCAAGGAAACGCTGGTACACAAGGGAAACTAGCCGCAGTTAGAAGTTTGCGGGAAGCCCGTCGCCGTCGGCACGAGTGATGTGAAACGACGGTCGAGTTTCGTCGAGCGGCTGCAATAATTCCGTCAGTCTTTTGGAGGCGGCAAAGACGAAGGTCGAGGGGCCTTTCAGAAAGCCGGCGCTCCCGAAAGCACCACACCACCCTTGATGACTCTGATTGGAGGCAATCAGATCGACGCCTTCTTTCTCCAATGACTGAATCGCTGCGCGGACCACTGCCGCAGAGTTCTCCGGCGATGCCCAGCAATCCACGATTGAGCCCACGCGCATGTTTCCAAACTTGGCGTCTTGGCGGCGCTCGCCGACAATTGCCCATCCAAGCGCAGCGCCGTTGCGGCTGATGCGCAAGCGCTTGATATTGGCGGCCTGGGGTGGGTACAAGAGTCGCAGGGTGTTCGCGTCGCGAACGGCCGCCAGGCTGACGGTGTCCTTGACCTGATTCCAGAGGTTCTCGGTCCAATCCGAAAATTCGGAGACTTCTTCGGCCGTGAAGTTCCCAGGGCGTCCGCGCAGCCGCGCGACTGCTTGCGCCGACTTGATGGCGAGCCAACCCGTGCCAGTCGCGGCGGCTAAGTTCATCAAGATTGCGCGCCATCGCTTCTGGCGCAGGGCTTGCATTTCCAGGAGAAACTTGGCCGGATGCAAAACGTGAAAGTAAAACGGAATGGGCGTCAGGCTGAAACCGAGTGCCTTCAGCATTTTTGCTATGGGACGATCAGCGCCGCCCATGCCGAGCGCGTAGAGAAAGGGCTGGCGCGCCAGCGCGTCTCGCGCCAGCAGCGCGCCAACGCTCGCATAGGCGCGATCGACGATTCCCTCGGAAAGCGGGTGATGGTAGCAGGCCACGCGGTGCAGACCTTTTCCACGGGTGAAGATCTGTTCCTGCTTGAGGGCGTACGCGCCTCGCACCGACGATCCTTCGACCGCGACGAAGAACTCATTCCAAACTGGATTGTTGCTGGCGGGCGGCAGCCAGCGCGGAATGGCGTTTTGAGAAAATACGAGATTGGGGTCGCCTGAGGATTGCTGGAGCCGGCGATTGAATTCCTGGACGGCCGGCTCGTGTTCCTGGCGATAAGGCTGGATGACGATGGCCAAGAACTACCTCGGAGCGGCTTGGAGTTTGCTTTCCACCAGTTTTGCCGTGTCGCCGACAGTTTTCATTTGCTCGATTTCTTCCGGAGAAAGTTGCAGGCCGAACTTTTCCTCGACGGCGAGTACCAGGTTCAGATGCTGGATCGAGTCCCAGTTATCGAGGGTCTGCGCCGAAGACGCGGCGCTGATTTGATCCACGGGAACTCCGAAAAGATCGGATGCCATGGTTCGAATCTGATCGAAAACAGTAGCGGTCAATCGTGTGCTCCCTGCGCCGTGATTAGTTTAACCCATTCGGGAAAGGGCACTTGCTGGCGGGTGAGATCGAGCGACCAGAGGGAACCTTCGCCATTCTTTTCCACGAGTCCAAATTTGTGCTGGGAGTAGAAATCGCGCGCCGGAGCATTTTTCTTCGTCGGCAGGAACCGACCGACCAAGCGCTTGCAGCCGCGCTCGGCTGCGCTTTTTGCGATGTGGGCGAGGAGCGCGGTTTCGATGGTGCGGCCGATGACGCGGCAGCTTAGAAGGAAGGTATCGACTTCACATTGGTCGCCCTGGTCATGAGTGATGGCGACGCCGACGATGCCGTGATCGCCGAAACGGTCGCGCACGCGGATGGAGAAGATGTTCCAGGCGGGATGCTTCGCCATCTCCGCAATCTGGGACTCGGTGTAGCGGCGCGTGGTCAGGTTGAACTGGTTGGTCTTTTGCGTGAGTTGGGCGACGCGCGCGAGCGTAAGGTCCGATACGGGATTCAGTTCGGCTTCCTGCTCGAGGAAGCGGAAGAAGTCTTCCTTCGATTGGAAGCTCTGTTCGGCGCCGGCACGCTGGCGCTGCGCGGCGTACATGGCGGTGCGCTGTTGATCTTCGTCGGATAAGGTAAGGCGTTCGAAGACGGGACAGTCGCGTACGATGGCGGCGTAATCGAGCGGATTCTGCGAGGGATCGATGACGGTGACTTCGGGCATCGCGGCGCGGACCTGCTCGCGCTCAAAAGGATTGTCGTCGAGGAAGGCGAGCGAGTCGAGGCCGATCTTAAGTTCCTGGGCGATCTCGCGAAGGTTCTGGGATTTGTCGGTCCAGTTGATGCGCAACGCGGCGAAGTTCTGGGAGCGCACGAGCATCCCCGGATGCTTGTCGAGGGCTTCCATGGCGTCGTCGAGATTGTTCTTGCTGCACGCGGCGAGCAGGATTCCCTTGCGCGAAAGATCGAGCAGCGCGCGTTGCAGCGCCTGATAGGCCGCGCCGGGATATTCGGGACCGACCTTGATTCCGGCCATGCCGTCTTCGCCGATGACGCCGCCCCAGAGCGTGTTGTCGAGATCGATAACCAGACATTTAGCAGTGCGGCCGACGAGAGGCACTACGAAGCGCATCCACTCGCGGGCCATGTGGAGCAGATGGCCCGCGGCGATGGGCAGGCGGGCAGTCAGCCATTTGCGTTCGTCGTGCCAGTGCTGGCTGCCATGACGCGCGACCAGCGCGTCGTAATCGAGTACGTAGACGCCGTGGTGGCTTGCGGCAATGAGGCGCAGTTCGCGGTTGATCTGGCGCGTGAGTCCGGATTGGCCGGTTTCGGATTGGCCGTCAAGAACGCCGAGACTCGGATGAGTGGGTCGTTCGAGCGCGTGGACAACGAGCGCGGCCTGACTGTGCTGGCGGAACGAGCTGATCCACTGCTCGTAGCCGCGCGTAACGCGAGCCGCGGCTTGGTGGGCGACTTCGGGCGAGAGATCGGCGAACTCGCGGACGAGATCCGGTGCCACATCCTCGGTGCGAACTGCCAGAATGACCGCGTTGGGGGCGAAACGATAGAGAGAACTGTTAGCGTCGACGATATCCTGCACGTAGGCATTGAAGTCGCCAACGTGGACTTCGAGATCGATGCCGTACGTGAAAGCCTCGGCACGCAACAGGGGTACGATGGGCTCGACCGTGAAGGAGCGGAGAATGGCTAGCTTGAATCTAGCGAGCGGGAGTTTGTCGCGAAGTTGATCGACGCGCGAGGTGACGAAACTGGCGGTGGCCGATCCGGGTTCGCGGCGCCAGAGCTCGGCGAGGAGTCGAGAGGCTGCGTCGGGTGCTCCTTCGGCGAGGAGGCGGTTGACTTCCGCGCGCAAGGTCGCCGGATTATGCTGGTGGGGCATGTCAGCACCCGCTCGGCATCTTGCAAGGGTCTTCCGTGAGCTCTAGCGCGGAAACATTGGCGAGGCGGCCCACAGGAGTATTCAATTTGAGCCAGAGCTTGGTGCCGAGAAATGCGGGGTACATTAGGCGCATCCAGGAACTGCGCAAGCTGATGCGGCGCTCGGGCGCGGGAAGCGAGAGCTGGTAGCCGTTTTCCTCGAGACAAGCGCCCACAGCGCCTTCGAGAGCGGCGATGTTCTCCGGGGAAAGGCGTTCCCTCCAGCGGCCCAGCGGATTGATCTTTTCCTTCCCCTCTTCGCGGAAGGATGAATTGGTCTTGGAAAGTGTACCCCCGGTGGAATTCTGGATCCGATCGTAGTCGAGATCGTGGTCGATGAAACTGCCCAGTTTGCCCAGAGTTTCGTGGGGATTCGTAACCAGATCTTCGTAGCGGATCTCGATGTAATCGGCGGGGAAGACTTTTGCGGCTTCGCGTCCGCGGCGCACCATCCACTCCCAGTAGAGGGCGGTGGCGACCAGACTATTGGTTTCGCTGCGATCCCAGGGCAGGGGAGCGAAGCCGGCCATTTTCTTGAGCGAAAGAGCGATGTCGCGACCGTCGCGGATGATGTGCACGAACAAAGCGTTCGGAATGTCTTTCTTGATGCGCCGGAAGTGCAGGACGTTATCGCCGTCATGAAACGCCCAGCGGTGAGCGTCCTGGCGCTCGGTGACGGAGTCCATTACGAGACGAATGAAGTCGCCACCGGTCCTGCATTCGTTCACGATGCGGGGAGAGAAAAGCTCGGCTCCCAGTCCGGTGCGGCGGAAGCCCTTGCTGCGAAGCCAGGTGGCGACAATCTTCTCGCGGTTGGCGAGGCTCGCCATCGAACCGTGCCGGGGGATCAGAATCTTATAGACGGGCAAATACCCGCGGTACATGGCAAAGCCTCCGGATGACAACAACATGTCATAGAGGAGGTTGGTGCCAGAGCGATGGCAGCCTATCACGAAGACAGGGGAGTTCCTGCGATCATTTGGATTTGGCGTGGGCAAGGTCAAGAAAATTTTACCACGCATAATCAGAGCGACGGTTCGATGCACCGGTCAAGCGCACGTTACCAAAGTCACCCGATGGTTCGATACAGCGAGGTGCCTTTTGATGCCATCCTGGAGGTCGCGGAGCTTAGGCACTCGTCCAGACTGGATTACTCGCGCCCTGGAAAGCGCGCCGGATCGGCGGCATCGAGAGGTAGAAGATGCAGGCCGCGTTCAGCGGGCTAAAAACGAGGGCAAACCAATTGGCATGGATGGCGGCGGGAAGAATCAGCGCAAGTTCCAGGGCAGAAACTAAGATCGTCAACAGACGCCCCCAGTTTCGCCGGCGCAGAACGCCATAGCCCGCGAGCGCGTGCACGACAGCAAATACGACGATAACGATGCCGGCCGCGTGGCCGATGTTGGCCATCCAGCGTTCCGCGGCATTGCCTTGGGAGGCTCGGGCGACGAATTGGTTGGTCGGCCCGGTATAGAGGACAATGAAAAGTCCAAAGACGAGCCCAATCACACCCCGCAGCAGCTGATATAAGCAAACCAACGTCACACCAATTGGACGCATACAACTCCTAGTCTAATCTGGGGAAATATAGCACACGCGAACGCCGTACTTGGGGGCAGCGCACCGACTCACTGTTCCTCGCGTGTTCGCCATCAGGTTCGCTTGACCAGGCGGCCGCGCACCACCGCAGTGGTAAATTCCCGCGTGAAGCGGTTGTGGAAATGTCGAAGCTTCTTGATGGGCACAAGTTCGAGGCTGGCTAACTCGAGGGGGCTGCCCGCGATCAGTTCCTCGAACTTTGCGATCGTCATTTGGTTCAGGCCCCCGGCCACCTCGCTAAAACGGGTTGCTCCATCCGTCTTAAAAGTGGATCGCCAACGGATCAGGGCCTTCTCACTGAAGATCAGATGAGCCCATGGAAAAACAGAAAACAGATGACCGCCCAACGGGTGATACCAGGTTGGCCCAAAGCAGACGAGCACCTCGCCGGTCGGCTGCAGGAGATGGTTCATGATACTTAAGATTCCCGCGGGGTCGCCGAAATGCTCGAAAGCGTCCACGGAAACGACGATGTCGGCAAGTTCCTTCGTCGAACAGGCAAACAGACAAGTCTCTTGAACACCCTTGGCGACTGCGTTCTGTCTGGCGGCTTGGAGAACATCCTCACGGATATCAATCCCGATCACCCGCTTGGCCCCCCTGCCAGCCATCTCTACGGCGTCATTTCCATCGCCACAGCCGAAGTCGATGACCACCTTCCCTGCAATCTTGGGGAAGAATTCATCCCCCATGAGAACCGCGAGCTTCGATTTGCCTTTATAAACGCCCCCTCCACAACAATGTGGGCCACCGGGAGAGAGTTTCTTTAATATTTGATATTGAAGGTTTGTGAACATTGGACTCCAGCTGGACTACCCTTTCGATCATACGAATCCTTACACGGACTTCAAGAAGGAAATGTGGCTTAATGGTCTTCCCGGGCTGTGTGCGCAGACGTTCATCTGAGGATATGTTGAGTTAACTTGTAGGGGAGACTCCAGCGAGGATAAGATTGCTGCAATACACAAAGAATCACTTTCGGTTCCGTGTGCGGCACTCTGCAAGCGAAACAAGCGCGGTCCGGCGTCGACGAAATGAACCAAATGCATTTTGGTGCAGCTGATTCGCAAGGATTGCGGCACAATCGCACGACCACATCGGGAATGGAGAAGCTTTGAGGGCTATTTTTCGTCTGAGCGCAATCGGCAAAGCTGGCATGGCTGCGATCTTATTGTTGTGGACTTTAGGGGCGATTGGCTGGGCAAATGCGCAGGCCATTAAATTCAAACATGTGGTGGTGATTCTTCAGGAAAATCGCACCCCGGACAATATTTTTGGAAGCAATCCGCACTTTGAGCCGGGAGTAGACCTGGCCACCGAAGGGCTCACTTCCACGGGCAAGATGGTTCCGCTGACTCCAATTCCGTGGCAAACATGTTTCGATATCAATCACAGCTATCATGCCTTCGTCGTTGCTTACGACGGCGGCAAGATGGATGGAGCCGATAAGAACACATCGCAACCTGCCCCGGGATGCGTGGTTCCGCCGCTTCCGCAATATAAGTACATCGACAACTCCAACGGGCAGGTTCAGCCTTATTTCGATCTCGCCAAGCAGTACGGGTGGGCGAACCGCAATTTTCAGACCAACCAGGGGCCCAGTTTTTCAGCGCACCAATTCTTTATCGCCGGCACGTCGGCGCCGGATACCTACAGCAAATTGTTTGTGTCGGGAAATCCCATCAAAGAGCCGGCCGGTTGTACGGCCACGCCCGACAATACCGTAACCGTGGTGGACGAAGATGGAGATGAAGATTCCCACCCGCCGATCTTCCCCTGCTTTGAGCATGCGACGTTGCCAGATGTGCTGGATGCTGCCGGAATCACATGGAGATACTACAGCGAGGTGCCCGATTCGATATGGGTTGGGCCGAACGCGATCCGGCACCTGTGCGGCGCTAAGGAAAACCATGAGGGAACACTGGATTGCACCGGTCCGGAGTGGACGAACCACATGGTCATCGGCACACCCCACGTCTTGAAGGACATCAAGGATTGTCAACTGGCGCAAGTTTCGTGGATCACACCGACGCACGAAGAGTCGGACCATCCGCGCATGACCGATGGCCGAGGCCCAGGTTGGGTGGCGAAGGTCGTCAACGCCCTCGGCACCAATCCAGCGTGCGCCGGGACGGGCGAAGAGTACTGGAAAGACACGGCCATTTTCATCACCTGGGACGATTGGGGCGGTTGGTACGATCATGTGAAGCCCTTCCGCCAGGCCCAGCCCAATGGCTGGGGCAAGGGCTTTACCTACGGATTCCGCGTGCCGCTGCTGGTCGTTTCGGCGTACACTCCGGCTGGCTTTGTCGACAACGCGGACCACGATTCCGGAAGCCTGCTGAAATTCATCGAAATGAACTTTGAATCCGGCGGCAAGCCGTTGGGTCTGATCGGACCGGGTTTTTACGCGGATGCCTATGACGACAACAGTCTGCGAGCGTTTTTCACGCTGACTACCCCCCGGCCTTATCAGCCGATCAAGGTGAAATTCAATTTCCGGTTCTTTGTGATGGAAGAGGAAGACAAGGGACGGCAGGTGTTCAAGGAAATGGCGCGATGTGGAATGGGGTGCTGGTTCTAAAGTGGCGACTGGATGGGCTCGCTTTAGGCCGGAGCGGACCGAAATATCGTCCATGCTATAGTTTCTGCACGGGGCTTTGCCCACGTTTCACCATGATCTGCATCTTCAAGTTGCACCTGCGCGCGCCGGTTGGCGCCGGGGTTGGGGAGTAAGTGCCGATGGGGGCCTCAGCGAAGCGCGGGCCTTTTTGGGGACGCGCGCTCCTAAGCTTTACTTGTCGCCTGCGCGGGGTGGATCTCATGGGGAAACTCCGGGAGATCGAGAACGCCCCGTTTCGCTCCCCGGAAGAAATCCGTGAAAAACAGTTTGAGGATCTGCGCGCACTTCTGGCGCACGCCGAGGCCCGCGTTCCTTACTATCGCGATCTGTTCCGCCGCCTCGGGGTTCGAAGTCAAGACATACGGACGTGGAACGATTTCATTCAGCTCCCAATTCTGACCAAAGACATCATTCGTGCAAATCAGCGCGACCTGGTTCGTGAAGATGTGCCGCTGGAAAAGCTGTCACCGCACTTTAGCGGCGGATCCACGGGCGTTCCCCTGAAGTTCTTTCGCAGTCATGAGTACATGGTGGCGAGCGATGCCGGCACGTACCGAAACATGGAACAATGCGGGTGGCGTCCCGGGGAGATGATCGCATTCTTTTGGGGCGGCAACGACAAGCTGTACGCGATGTCGGGCGTGGAATTTGAGCTGCGGCAGTTTGCGCGACGGCAGTATCAGTTCGACCCGTTTTTTTCGGGAGACGCGGAGATGGCGGATTGGGCGCGGCGTTTCGCCCGAATTCGGCCTCGAGTGATTCTGGGATACGCTTCAACCATCGCGCGTTTCGCGGCGTTTCTGGACAGCCAGGGCGAGACGATTGGCGGGATCAAGGGCGCATTTACGACGGCGGAGAAACTGTATCGGCCGCAGCGCGAGGTGATTGAGCGCGTGTTTGGGTGCAAAGTCTACGACTGCTACGGGTCCAGCGAAGTGCAGAACATCGCTGCCGAATGCCCGGAAGGCAAAATGCACGTCAATGCCGATTTCGTGGCGATCGAAGAGGACAAGGTTGAGGGCGATGGGCCTCGGCCGTTCCTGTTGACGTCGTTGCAGAACCTGTCGATGCCATTCATTCGCTATCGCAACGAAGATTGCGGCTATCTGTCGCAGGAGAGTTGTTCGTGCGGCAATCACTTTTCGCTGATGCGGTTGGAGATCGCCCGCACTAGCGACAATTTCCTGTTCCCCGGTGGAAGGGTGGTGCACGGGGAATTCTTCACCCACTTGATGTATGGCAGCGACGGAATCGTGAACTTCCAGTTTCACCAAACCAAGCTGGATGAGATCGTTTTGTCGATTGTGCCCGGGCCGGGCAACGCAGCGGCGCGGGCGGAGAAGATTCAGGAATCGATCCGGCAGATTCGAGCGGTCTCTCCCGGACATCCCATCCGCATCGAGGTGCGTGAAGTGGAATCGATTCCGCTGTCTTCCGCCGGGAAGTATCGGTTCACCCGCTCGGATGTAAACTCTACGGGCGCGCCGGTCGAGAGGGAGACGACGTCCAGTTCCTGATCATGACGGAAGACGCCCTAGCGAGTCGCGCGTTCTCTCCCACGGTGGGAATTGCCCGCTTGCCCGCATGTTCCTATCCGTCCGCGAATGAGAGCGACAGTCCTATCTCGCAGGCATTGGTTCGCCTGGCAGACGGACTGGGCTGGTCGAGTGAAAAAGGCCCCTTTGGCATGGTCATCCCGCCGGGATCTCGCGTTCTGATTAAACCCAATCTCGTGCTCCATCAAAATGAAGGCACCGGGGGAATGGATTGCCTCGTGACCCACGCCTCGGTGATCCGGGCCGCAGTGGATGCCGCATTGCAAACTGACGCCGCAGAGGTGCTGGTGGGAGATGCGCCGATCCAAGGGTGCGACTTTAACGCCTTGATCCAGACGACGGGCCTCGACGCCTGGGCGCGCGAGCGGATGGCTCAGGAACCTCGCTTCAAAGGCGTGCGCGATTTTCGCAGGACCACCTGCGTGCTGGTGCATGGCGTCCGCGTCGCCGAGGAGAATATCCAGTCGGAAGATCATTTCACGCTCTTCGACCTGGGACGTGAAAGCCTGCTCGAACCGATCAGCGACAACCGGAGCCGGTTTCGGGTGGCGTGGTACGACCACCGCCTCATGGCGAAGACGCATCATCCGGGCGTGCATCAGTATCTGGTCGCGAAAGAAGTGGTGGATGCCGATGTCATCATCAATCTTCCCAAGCTGAAGACGCACAAGAAGGCGGGAGTCACCTGCGCTCTCAAGAACCTGATTGGGATTAACGGCAATAAGGAATATCTTCCGCATCACAGAGTGGGCGGACCCAAGACCGGAGGCGACAACTATCCCGACGACGGTATTGTGAAGCGGGCGCTCGAATATGTAAGCGACCGCCAGAACGTCACGTCGTCATACACGGGCGGCATGGTGTGGCACCTTTTCTTTGCGGTGCTGGCGCGAGCGTCGCGTTACGGTGGAGACCGCGTAGGGATGGATGGCTCCTGGTCGGGTAATGACACCATCTGGCGCACGTGTCTCGATCTGAATCGCATTCTGCTGTATGGACGTGCAGATGGCACGATGAGCGACGAAATGCAGCGGCGCGTGATCCACATTGCGGATGCGGTGATTGCCGGGCAGGGTAACGGTCCGCTAGCGCCGGAACCACTCGACCTCGGGCTGCTGATTGGCGGGAGCAACGCAGCGGCGATCGATTGGGTGGGCGCGCAACTGCTCGCCTATGCGCCGGAAAAGATCGCTCTGGTGCGCCACGCTTTCGATCGGTTTCGCTGGCCGATTGCAAATGTTCCCAGCAGCGGCGTGCGTCTGATCGGAGACTTGGGCACGGGCGCTCCGAAAACACTTCTCGACCCCATCCGAAGGCCTGTATCTCACCCGGTAGGCTGGCAGGATGCGGGAGCCGATCCGCTGCCCGGGCAATCGGGCGCGGACGAACCGCAATCTGGCATGGCGGCCGCATCGGTGGAACCGCAGGACGCCTAAAAGCTGGATGCCACAGTCCCGCCTGCATCTAGTCTCGAACTTGGCTAGTCGCCCCCAGGTTATTCAACGCCCGCGATGGCCGCCTCAACGGCGTCAACATCGGCTCCCAAATCGCGGCCATCGGAGGCTGCGGCGACGCCGGGAGACCTCTTGTGACAGCCAGGGCCCTTCTCGTGGCAGAGTCGGGGATCACTGCTGATGCCATCCTTGAGGTCGTGGACGCCAAGATCCTCCGGAGAGGCAACAATCGTGTTTTCCGGCGGCCAGCCGCCGCTGAGCCGCTCGACGGAGATGAGGTTGTGGTCGAACTTATAGTTGGAAAAACATGCATTCAGCGCGGCTTGTACGCTGGGCTGCTTTTCCGAACAACTCCCCGGACCGGCGGAGTTGACCGGGGGGCGAATGCCGCCCACGGCAAGCACGCTGTTGATGAGGCTGAAGTTGGGCATTTTGTCCCCGCGACTGAGGATGGCAAGGAGGGGGCCGGGCCCGATGGATGTCACATGGTCGATCTGCACGTCATGAACGGCAACCTTGGAGGAGGCGTACTTGAGGAAAGCGCCACCGCCCTTGTAGTCCTTCTCGTGAACATTGTCCGCAATTAGGTCGTGAACACTGATGCGTCCGCCGTCCGCCGCGCTCCCGCCTCCTTTGCTTTCCATTGCCAGAGGCGTGGCGATCACCAGGACCCCGGCCACATTGCGGATCCGGATGTAACGCATCGTGATATCGGTGACGCGGCACTTGGGACACTGACTGGCTTGGCTGACCGGGGTCAGCAGAATGGAAAATCCCGTTTGGCTGAAACCACCCCAGGAATTCTCCAGCAAATTCGCTTCAAACAGGACGCGGACCCCGCTCTTGAGCTCAAGATTGTTCTTGACGATGAAGGGGCGCCCCGATGCGCTGGGAGTGTATCCCGGTTCGCCCTCTTTCCAGATCATGGGACGAAACAGGTGGTTGCGGCGGATTTCAAGATCGGTGGGACTATTTTCCGACGGCCCACCGCCAAAGAGAATGTTCTCGCCCGCGGACTCGAGAAAATTGTTATAGATCTTGAAGGTTCCGAAGGGGGCGTCGCTGTGGGCGCCTCCGATCGCGGTTGCGTCGGTGCATTTGCCCGTCCCCGCAATGCAATTGAGGCCGCCGATGTAGGAGTTGACGATGCCGACGAAACGGCTGCCTTCGACCATCCCGATGCCGTGCGCGACCTCGGCGTTCTCGCCGGGGTGAATGTAGTTGCGATCGAAGACGATGTGATCGCCATGCTCGGTGCTGATCATGCGGTTAACAGGGGTGTCGGCGCGCGTGGTCCACTCGATGCCGATGAAACGGACATGGTCTCCGACTACTACGCCCGCATTGCGCTTCACCAGAATCGTTGGCATGAGCTTGGCAGCGCCTCCGGCGGGCTGAGCGAATGCCGGTCGGCCGGGAAGGCTCGGGACGCCAGCCCAAGCGGGAGAAATGCGTGTGCCTTCCGGAGGCAGTTTGGAATCGGGTGTATCGGTGCGGATCGTAATGTAGTGACTCGCGTCGCATTTCTTGAAGGGAAGCTCGCCTGCTTCATAGGCAGCGCCGGCTGGAAGAAGCAGAGTATCCCCGCATTTCGCGTGGTCGACCGCGTCGGCGAGATTTTCTTTCGCGCCTACGTGAATCTGTTTTCCCGGCGATGGGGTCGCCTCGAGACCGGTGTAGTAACAGGTTTTGGGCAGTTCGGCGGGACCGTCTTTCTCGCCAAACTGGGGCACGTCGCCCTTGCCGCAGTAAGCATTTTCACCGGTTGGAGGCGCGGTTGCCGCTGCCACCCCTGTGGACAAAGTTACAAAAATCGACAGACCCGCGAAAAGAAGGGAGCAGTGGAATGGTATTGAGCGGGGAAACAGCCATCCAGTCCGGACCATTCTTGTTTTCTCCTGAAGCATGCCCCATTTTGAGGATATCACGGTTGTTTTCAGACTGATAAAATCGCGCTGCAACAGACAAAAGATAAGGTCCGCGAGAGAAACCGCGGACCTTAGGATGCGGAACCGGTACAGACTTATTGCACTCCAGCCAGCGCTGCAGTGAGTCCGGCAATATCGGCTCCAAGATCTTTGCCGTCCGTGCCCTTGTTCTTGTACGGGCTGCCCGGTAGCAGCGCATAATTTCCGCCGTTGCCGTTGTTGTAGTTGACAAACCCGACGGCCAAGACCGTAGCCGGGAAGAGATTCTCTTTCGGCCAAGCGGATTCCGGGAAGGCGGACGGACTCGCGATCAGTCCATTGTTCTGGAACACATAGGTGGTGAAGCAATGTGCAAAGCTTTGCGCTGGCACATCCCCAGCGGAGCAACTGTTCAAGACTAGGTCGTTCCAAACGGGATGCTGGCCCGTCGTCACAAGATTGTTCGTGAAGACGAAGCCAAACATTGGATCGTCTTCCAGGAAGTTCCCCAGCAACATGACGTGACTGGTGGGATCGGGAAACGCGGTAACGTGGTTGATGGTGAAAGTGTTGATGGGGTTCTTGGGCCAGGCGTTCGTGATTTTGAAAGCATCGCCTCCGCCCACGTACTTTGTGCTGAGGTCATCGAGGACGAGGTCGTGAAGGCTCCAGCGTTCCCCCGCCAGCGCCGGAGCGCCTAAGGTCCGGCTGGGAGAGATCTCAGTGGCGAGCGAGATGCCCCCGCCCGCATGCGAGATCTGGTTGTAGCGCATCGTCACATCGGTAACCTGGCACAGCGGACAAACATTCGCGCCCGATTTCGAGTGTTGATTCGAAGGCGACATCACGATGGCATGTCCAGCCTGCGTGAAGCCGCCCCAGACGTTCTCCAATAGGTTGGCTTCGAAGAGGACGCGCACGGCATTCTTGAGCTCAAAGTGATTCTTAACAATGAAAGGTTTGCCGTCCGGCCCGCCGACGAATGGCGTGTTTCCCGGCATCCATTGCCAGGGCTTCCAGAAATGATTGCCGATGATTTCGATGTCGGCGGGGTTTTTGGTGGCGGGTCCGCCGCCGAACAACACTCCTTCGCCCGAAGCCTCGAGGAAGTTATTCTGGATCAGATAGGGACCGTCTTGGGTTTCGGTGTTGCCACCCGCAATGGCGTGAGCGTCGGTGCAGCTGCCGGTGTCTGCAATGCAATGGAAGTCGTTAAAGTAAGAATCCACGATTGCGATGTAGGTGCCCCCACCCAGGTTCATGCCAGTGCGGGTTTCGTCCTGCGCCTGTCCATGCAGCCAGGAGCGATCAACAATGATGTGGTCGGCGGTTCCTCGCACGTCTCCTTTGTCCTCGATTGAGATGAGGACGGCGCTCCCCTTGACTCCAATCGGGCGAGTGAGTTCCAAGCCAACCAACCGGTAGAAGTTCGCTCCGTTGGCCAGACTGAAAGGACCGCCGTCCGGGTTTGGCATTTGCACCTTCGCCAACACATTTTGTGGATTCGGGCAGTTGTAAGCCGGGCGTCCTTCGAGGGAACTGACGCCCCCGTAGCAGGGCGTCACGCGCTGCCCTTCGGCGGGCAGAGCGCTGTCGGGAGAGCTGGTGCGGACGATGATCCAATGGTTGTTGTCGCAATTCTTGGCCGGCAACGTAAACGAGCCGTTGAAGGTTGCGCCGGCTTGAAGTTGGATGGTTTCTCCGCACTGAGCGCTGTTCAAAGCCGATTGCAAATCACCGCCGGCGTTGACGTTGATGACAGCGCCGGGCGCGGGTGTATCCGCCATGGCGGTGGCAACCGTCACCAGGGGCAGTTGCGCCGGACCATCGTAACCACTGCTGGCCACGGTGGTGATGCCGAATGTACCTGTCGCCGTTTTGCCGTTGGCATCCTTCACCATGACCGAGAAGCCGGACGTCCCCAGCGCGCTTGGCGTGCCGGTCAAGTTCCCGTTCGTACTCAGCGTGAGTCCTGCCGGAAGAGTGCCAGTGGTCAAGCTCCAGTCGTAGGGCTGGGTTCCACCCGTGGCTGAGAAAGCCGCGACGTACGTTTCCCCCTGCAGCCCTTGGGGAAGACTCGAAGTGGAGATTTGAAGGGACTGCTGTCCCTGGGATGGGTTAATCGTGACCGCGGCGCTGGCGGACTGAGCCGAACTCGCCTGACTCGTCGCCGTGACAGTTGCGCTCGTTGCCGATTTTACCGTGGGCGCGGTGTAAAGGCCGCTACCGCTAACCGAACCCGCTGTGGCCGACCACGTCACGGCAGTGTTTGCGGTCCCGGTCACGGTAGCGGTGAATTGCTGCGTTCCACCGGAGGACAAGGTCGCGCTCGAAGGCGAAATGCTAACCGCGATCCCCTGGCCGCCGTTACCGCCATTCTTGATTGTGACCGTGTACGTCTGGGTTCCGCGATCGGGGCGTGGACTGTCGGTAACACTTACCGCGAATGTATAGTTGCCCGCGCTGGAGGGCTCGCCGGTGAACGACCCGGTGGCCGCGTTCAAAGTGAGGCCCGGCGGCAACTTGCCTGAGGCGACGGAGAACTGATACGGCGAACTGCCGCCGCTGACCGACAACACAGTGTTATAAGAGTGGCTCACCGATCCATTCGGCAGCGATCCCGACAGCACCAGACCCGCGTTGCCACGAGGGTCAGCCTGCGCCACCGAACCGCACGAGATGCAGATTAACGCGATCGCCAGTACAAGAGCCGAGGCTCCGATACGTATTCCATGCTGCTGCGAAAACCTTCCATGATAACGATAAGACCCAAATCCAGTAATCAACATTTGCGAGACCTCGACCCTACAAATTGGGGGACTAGTCGAACAAGTCCACATGCTGAATCTATCGGCATCTACCGGTGGCTCACAGATATCAGAAGTTCACGCAGCAACGCATTAGTGCATGTGGACCTGGCGTGTACGGTTTCGCATCGGGCAGTGATCCACCGGGTGCACTTGCGAGTAATAGCCGAAAACAGGCGCGGGACGCCGCGTTTGGCCAATGAAACATCAGGTTTTCGCCATGAGATTGCAGGGAGGCAGGGAAGAAATCGCGAATTTACGAAAGTAATCTCGTCAGGTTACTAGCTGGGTTCGCTCAATAGAACCGCGCGCAGCCGGTCGTAGGCGCGGTTTCCAAGCAGGCGCTGCACGCCGCGGCGCGTCCGGTGCTGAAGACGTTTTTTCCACAAACCACGGCCGTGGCACAGGGAACTGAATTCGTCGACCCGGAGATCTCGCAGCATCGCGACGCGGCCGAGTTGGTAGGCGTTGGTAGCCGAACCATTCGCATGGAATTCGCTATTGGCAACGGTTTTGAATCCGGCGCAGCGCGCCATCGCCAGCGCACGTTGGTTGTAGCGTCCTCCGGGACAGGAGAGATGCTCGATCGCGTGCCCTACAATCTGCTCGATCCGAGTTTTTGCGTCTACGACTTCGCGTCTCAGCTCCTCCTCCGACAAGTCGGAGAGGTAGGCATGGGTCATCGAATGGCAGCCGATCTCAAAACCCTGCGCGTCGAGGGCGCGCACCTGTTCCGCGCTCAGGTAGCCCGGCTTACCCAAAAAACCAGCGGTCAGATAGAAGGTTGCGTGAAAGCCAAATTCGAGGAGCACGGGAGCGGCGGCCATGCCATCGGTTTCGCAGCCATCGTCGAAGGTGAGGCAGACGCTCGGTTCCGCGGGGAACAGAAGAGCCTCGCTCACACTCAGGCCGCGAAAGCCGGACTGTTTGACCCACTCCATCTGGCGACGAAAGGCGTCGAGTGGCAGAATGTAGCGCACGTAGCCAGGCTCGGACTGGCAGAGTTTGCGTCCCGCCAACTCGAGTTCGTGGTACATCAGGAAAACGATAGGCGAACGAACCATGATGGCAAGCTCCGAAACGTCAGCTTTGCTTCTCGGCGCCGGTGGTCTGCGCATGTCGATCCAGTATGGCCAGCAGTGCCCCGCGGAGGAACGGACCGCCCGCCAGCAGGCCGGAGATCAGCGGATCCTTCTGATTGCAGCGCAGCGGCGATTGATCGAGCTTGAGCGTCCAGCCTCCGGCGCTCTCGACTAGCGCAGCCCCGGCGGCCACGTCCCACTCGTTTTTCGGAACCAGAGTGAAGGTGAGGTCGGCACGGCCGGCGGCAACGAGGCCGAGCTTATAAGCGACGGAGCCCATCGGACGAATGTTAAATTCGGCGGCCTCGAACTGCTTCCACTCGCCGCGTTTCACTTCGCTGCGGCTGGCGAGCACCAGGGCTCCGTGCAGATCCTTACGCTGGCTGGGTTGCGCGGGCTGGCCGTTGTAGGTGACGCCGGTATCGCGCGATCCAAGAATCAGTTCGTCGGTTGCGGGATTGCAGATTCCGCCGGCAACCGGTACACCATTTTCAACCATGGCAATCGAAACGCAGAACTCGGGAATGCCCTGTACAAATTCGCGTGTGCCATCGAGGGGATCGACGACCCAAACTCGCCGCTTGTCCAGGCGCGAGAAATCGTCGACGGTCTCTTCCGAGAGCCAGCCTTCGCCCGGGCGAAGCAAGGTTTCCTTGAGGACGGCGTCGACCGCCCGATCGGCCGCCGTCACGGGATCGTCGCCAACTTTAAATTTGGCCTCGATGGCGCCGGGAGTGAAGTCGTTCAGAACCGTGCGCGCCGCTTCGAGAGCGGCGTGAATGCGTTCGAGAGTTTCTGCGGATGAGGATGACGTCATTGATGCTCCGTAAAAAAGTACCCAGTACCTAGTACCCAGCAACCCAAGTTTTGAGTGACCAGTTTTCAGTGACCCGGCACTCACTGGGTACTGGGTACTGACAACTGAGTACTGTTTTCACGCCCACAGCATTCTAGCTCCGGTCATCAGCAAGACCGTGCACAGGATGCGGCGCAGCCAGAGTACGGGAACGCGCGTTGCCAGATACGAGCCAACTATGCCGCCGGGAATCGAGCCGAGCAATATGGCTCCGACCAAATGTCCGTCGACGTTGCCCGCCAGAAAGTGCATCAGACCGGTGACCCCGGTCAAAATCACAGCATGGGCAATGTCGGTTCCAACCATGATCTTTGGGGGGAACGAATAAAACAACAGAAGCAACATCATGATGATGCTGCCCGATCCGACGGAAGTGATGCCCACCAGAAATCCGCCGACCAGTCCAATTACGCTCATGAAGGCAAAAGACTTCATGGTGGGCTGGCGCCCGACGAGACGATCTTCAATGCGCTTTTGAAACAGAAGCAGCGCGGGAATCACGACCAGCAGCAGTCCCACCGCCGACTTGATGAAATCGTTCACGCCCGCCCCGTGGAGTTCGCGCAGATGCACCAGCAGTCGCACGCCGAGAAAAGAGCCGGGGATACTGCCGACCGCCATGGCCAGGACGACTTTTCGCCGCACTGTCCCTTTGACCAAGTGAATGATGGTCGCGGGGATTTTGGTGAAGAAGTTGCACATGGCATCGCTGCCGACAGCAACGATGGGGGAGATGTGCAGGCCAAATATCAGCATGGGCAGCAGCAAGACGCCGCCGCCCAGCCCCGTCAACCCGATCAGCGTTCCCACCGTGAAGCCGATCAGCACTTTTAGCAGCAAGAGTTCCATGCGGTCTTTCGAAGAGTTCTCCGTTCCCAGCGATCGGTTCTCAGTCGAGCGAAGCAGGTTCCGGAACTGAGGAAACCGAGAACCGGTGCTGAGAGCCGTTTTTCAAGGACATTATCGCATAAAGTCCATTGAAATACTCGACTTTCTTGACGCGCGAAGCGCGTTGGTAGCTCCCAGTTCCCAGTTCCGCGGAACCATGAGAACCGGGAGCCGGGCCCTGCCTTTAGCTGTTGCCGTTGGCGCCGATAAAGCCTTCCCGTTCGAGGTGCAGAATGATGGTCTGCGCCGCCTCCTCGGGGCTGAGCTTGTCGGTGTCGATCACGACTTCGGCATCGGTGGGCGCCTCGTACGGATCCGAGATGCCGGTGAACTCCTTGACGATGCCGGCGCGGGCCTTGGCGTACAAGCCCTTGCGGTCGCGCTGTTCACAGACTTCGATCGAGGTCGCGGCGTGCACCAGGATGAAGCCGCCGACCGGCTCGATCAGCTGCCGGACATGTTTGCGAGTCGCCTCATAGGGAGCGATGGGAGCGCAGATGGCGATCCCGCCGTTTTTGGTAATTTCCGAAGCGACGTAGCCGATGCGGCGAATGTTGATGTCGCGGTGCTCCTTGGAAAAGCCGAGCTCGCTTGACAGGTTCTTGCGCACCAGATCGCCGTCGAGCAGGGTCACGGGACGCCCGCCCATCTCCAGGAATTTCGTGATCAGCGCGTTGGCAATGGTTGATTTGCCCGATCCGGAAAGTCCGGTGAAGAAAATGGTCACGCCCTGCTTATCCCGCGGGGGATAGCTGCGGCGCAGTTCCTTCACCACTTCCGGATAGGTGAACCACGCCGGAATGTCGCGCCCTTCGTTGAGGCGCTGCCGCAATTCGGTACCCGAAACATCGAGGACCTTGGCGCCCTGCGGGACTTCATCGGCAGGAACGTAGCGGTCTTCGCTTTGCAGATACACCATCATCTGGAAGGGAACCATGGTGACGCCCATTTCCGCTTCATGTTTCTTGAACAGTTCCTGGGCGTCATAAGGGCCGTAGAAGTTCTTGCCGTCGGTGTCTTTTCCTGGACCGGCATGATCGCGGCCGACGATGAAGTGACTGCAGCCGTGGTTCTTGCGAATCAGCCCATGCCAAACCGCTTCCCGCGGCCCGCCCATGCGCATAGCCAGCGGCAGCATCGAAAGCTTGGCGGTACCATGGGGATACTTCGAGAGCAGGAGTTCGTAGCAACGGGTGCGGACGAAGTAGTCCACGTCCCCCGGCTTCGTCATGCCCACCGAGGGATGAATCAGCAGGTTGGCTTCGACTTGCTTGGCCGCGCGCATGGTCAGTTCGACGTGGGCGCGGTGCATGGGATTTCGGGTCTGGAAGGCGACGACGCGCGTCCATCCCAGGCGCTTGAATTCCGCCCGCAATTCAGCAGGCGTCAGGCGCAGCGCGCGGAAATCGTAATGCGACGGCGGCTGCACTCCCTGAAGGCTGCCGCCGACATACCAGGGATTCGACTTGTTGATGGCGTAGTCGGCGCCCGGGTGCGCGCTACTGGTCGAACCAAACACAGCTTTTGCCTCCGCCGTGCGATCCGGTTGCCATACGTCCCCGACATTCAGCACGGCCAGCATGACGCCCTCGCCGTCGCGCAGGGCAACCTTGCTCTGGCCCGGGGTCAATTTCTTGGCGAATTCTTCGGTGACGTCAAGCGTGATCGGCACGGGCCAGAGTGTTCCGCTGGCTAGGCGCATGTTGTGGCACACGCCTTCATAATCGGCGCGGTTCATGAAGCCAGAGAGCGGCGAGAAGCCGCCACTCATCAGAAGTTCGAGGTCGCAGAGTTGGCGTGCTGTAAGGTCCCAGGAAGGCCATTCTTTCGAATGTCCCTTCAGTTCCGCGGCAACATCGGCCGGCACTTGCAGTTGGATAAGTTCTCCCCCGTGCGGGGCAATAAGATGACTGGTCGAAGCGGTCAATTCGGTGATCCTCCCGATGCGTAGATCAAGTTTTTTCGTGATATTAGAATCGCTGTGAGTCAATTTCAGTCTCCTCGGACTCGCTCCCGTAGTCTCGCGGGGGTGGCGAGGAATGGTCTGAAAGGCAGAGTCTTTCTAAATTGTATAACAGCAATACGACAGCAATGTGAAGTCGGTGCAACTTCAATGAAGTGCAATTTCAATTCCGTCGTGCCCCCTGGGCAATTCCGTAACATATTGTAAGTAATAATGTTATCTCGATTCCATCGAAGGGCGGAGGCCTTTCTTCGGACCGTGTGAAAGACTTTGCAACATTTCCCTATCTCTTGGGCAGGCCGTGCCACAGTAGCGGAATCCTCCGACTTCCTCACGATTCCAGTTAAGAGCGCGCTCATATTGGCTGTCAAGAGTACAACGGTGTCTTTGGTGCGCCGGACCGCAGGCCAGCCTAAAGGAATCGTCCCGCGCCCGGTCACTGGTTAACAACTACAGGTTGGGCCGCGGGTGGTTGCGATCGATTCGCGGCGCTAGCCCATCGCCAGAGTTCGCTAGTTCACCGTCAACGGATACGACGCCGACGTGCTAGTGGTGTTGCTGGGGTTACCCGCGTAGGCCGCAGTCAGAGTCGTCGGCCCTGGGTTACTAAACTTCAATGTGCAACTGCCGGCGCTCAGCATTCCAGTGCAGGTTTGCCCGGTGGCGGCGGTCACCGTGACGTCGCCCGTCACCGTGTTCATTCCATTGCTCACCGCGAAGTACACCGTCACCTTTAGAGGATTTGTCTCCGGAACCGCGTTGGTGATGGTGGTGGTCGTGGCCAGCGGCGTTGCAGTAACGGATTGCGTGAGGCTCGCGGCCAAGTAATAGTCGTTGGTTGCCCACGCAGCTTTCACGGTGCAGGTCCCTGTACCGCTCTTCATCGTAACTAAGTTGCCGGCGACCGTGCAGACGCTCGCCGTGGTCGACATAATGGTCGGTGTGACACCGGAGTTCTGCGTCGTTGCCACCGTGAAGGTGGACACATACGCGGCGCTGGCCGGTGCGCCGGTGAAGGTCACGGTAGGCGCAACCTTCGTTACTGTCGCAACCGCGGTTACGGGCACAATCAGTTGCGGTGCCGCCGAGTAGTTACTATTGCCCGCCTGGTTTGCGACCACATAACAGAATCCGGTGTTGCCGGTCATGGTGAACGTGGCGCCGGAAATAGTGCACACGGAGCCAACGCCGGCGGCAAAGCTCACCGGGTTCCCGCTTGCTCCACCGGTGGCTACCACGGTGAATGTGTCATTCCTTCTGGAGGTTGCGGGAGGCGGCACACTGAACATAATGGCCTGGCTCAACGGAACTGCGGCTACGGTTTCCGTGGCCGGAGCCGCCGCAGAGTAGTTGCCGTTGCCCGCCGCGTTGGCAGTCACCGAGCAGGTTCCGCTGCCGCTGGTCATGGTGTAGGTCGCGCCGGAATTGGCGCACGATCCGGAAGACGAGTAAGCGACGGACAGGCCAGAACTGGCGCTCGCCGCCACGGTGAAGTTGCTGAGGTAGGCGGCGCTGGCCGGTGCCGGTGTAGTGAACGTGATGGTCTGACTCGCCGGGGCCGCGGTTACTGTTTCCGTGACCGGCGTGGCCGCCGAGTAATTGCCGTTGCCCGCCGCGTTGGCAGTCACCGAGCAGGTTCCGGTGCCGCTGGTCATGGTGTAGGTCGCGCCCGAATTGCTGCAGCTTCCCGCACTGCTGAAGTTCACCGGCAAGCCCGAACTGGCGCTTGCCGCCACAGTGAAGTTGCTGCCGTACGCGGCGCTCGCCGGAGCTGGGGTGGTGAAGGTAATGGTCTGATTTCCCGGCGTGGCGTTGACCGTCTCCGTGACCGGTGTCGCGGCCGAGTAATTGCTGTTGCCCGCCTGGCTGGCGACCACCGAGCAGGTTCCGGTGCCGCTGGTCATGGTGTAGGTCGCGCCGGAATTGCTGCACGATCCGGACGACGTGTAAGAGACTCCCAATCCCGAACTCGCGTTCGCCGCCACGGTGAAGTTGCTGCCGTAGGTGGCGCTGGCTGGTGCCGGCGTAGTGACCGTGATGGTCTGACTCGCCAAAGCCGCGTTCACCGTTTCCGTGACCGGCGTCGCAGCCGCGTAATTGATGCCGTCGCCTGGCTGGTTGGCGGTGACCGAGCAGGTTCCGGTGCCGCTGGTCATGGTGTAGGTCGCGCCGGAATTGCTGCAGCTTCCCGAGCCGCTGAAGGTCACGGTCAAGCCCGAACTGGCAGTAGCCGCCACCGTGAAGTTATTGCCATAGGTGGCGCTGGCTGGAGCAGGAGTAGTGAAGGTGATGGTCTGGCTCGTCAAAGACGCGGTCACGGTCTCGGTGACCGGTGTTGCAGCTGCATAGTTACCATTGCCCGCCTGATTGGCGATCACCGAGCAAGTTCCGGTGCCGCTGGTCATGGTGTAGGTCGCGCCGGAATTGCTGCAGGACCCGGAAGATGTGTACGAAACGGTCAAGCCCGAGCTGGCAGTGGCCGCCACGGTGAAGTTGCTGCCATAGGCAGC
This sequence comes from Acidobacteriaceae bacterium, assembly GCA_003162935.1. Taxonomy (GTDB): domain Bacteria; phylum Acidobacteriota; class Terriglobia; order Terriglobales; family Acidobacteriaceae; genus Acidiflorens. Next base: position 140,407 of record PLUW01000120.1, on the reverse strand, counting down.
GCTGGCGGGAGCCGGTGTGGTGAACGTGATGGTCTGACTCGCTGGCGTGGCGGTTACAGTTTCGGTGGCCTGCGTCGTTGCATAGTTGCTGTTGCCCGCCTGGTTGGCGATCACAGAGCAGGTTCCGGTGCCGCTGGTGATGGTGTAGGTCGCGCCAGAATTGCTGCAGCTTCCCGCACTGCTGAAAGTCACGGTCAAACCCGAACTGGCGGTGGCCGCGACGGTGAAGTTGCTGCCATTGGCGGCGCTGGACGGAGCCGGCGTTGTGAACGTGATGGTCTGGCTGCCCGCCGCCGCGATTACAGTCTCGGTGACTTGTGGCGCCGCCGCGTAGTTGGCGTTGCCCGGCTGGTTGGCGATCACCGAGCAAGTTCCAGTGCCGCTGGTCATGGTGTAGGTCGCGCCAGAATTGCTGCAGCTTCCCGCACTGCTGAAGGTCACGGTCAAACCTGAACTGGCGGTGGCGGCGACGGTGAAGTTGCTGCCATTGGCGGCGCTGTTCGGAGCCAGTGTCGTGAACGTGATGGTCTGACTGCCCGGAGTCGCAGCGACAGTCTCGGTGACCTGCGGCGCAGCCGCGTAATTGCTGTTGCCCGGTTGATTGGCGATGACCGAGCAGGTTCCGGTGCCGCTGGTCATGGTGTAGGTCGCACCGGAATTGCTGCACGAGCCGGAAGACGTATAAGCCACGGTCAAACCCGAACTAGCAGTAGCGGCTACGGTAAAGTTGCTGCCGTTGGCGGCGCTGGTCGGTGCGGGAGTCGTGAACGTGATCGTCTGGCTCCCCGAAGCCGCGTTTACGGTCTCGGTAACCCGTGGCGCAGCGGCATAGTTGGCGTTGCCCGCTTGATTGGCGATGACCGAGCAGGTTCCGGTGCCGCTGGTCATGGTGTAGGTCGCGCCCGCATTGCTACACGACCCGGAAGACGTATAAGCCACGGTCAAGCCCGAACTGGCAGTGGCTGCTACGGTGAAGTTGCTGCCGTTGGCAGCACTCGCCGGAGCCTGAATGGTGAACGTGATGGTCTGGCCCAAGGGAGTTGCAGTTACGGTATCGGTGACCTGTGGCGCAGCCGCGTAGCTGCTGTTGCCCGCCTGATTGGCGATGACCGAGCAGGTTCCGGTGCCGCTGGTCATGGTGTAGGTCGCGCCGGAATTGCTGCACGATCCGGAGGACGTGTAAGCCACGGTCAAGCCCGAACTGGCAGTGGCGGCTACGGTGAAGTTGCTGCCATTGGCGGCGCTGGCCGGAGCCGGAGTGGTGAACGTGATGGTCTGACCCGTCTGGCCGGTCGACGTCGAGGTGACCACAAAGGTTGCGCTGGCATATCCAGGGCTGGACGCGGTAATCGTGACGGTCGCGGCTTTCGGCGGCAGAGTGTAGGAGGTACTGGCGGTCCCTGTGCTGCCGGTAACGGCGCTGGGGTTCGAGAACGAGCCCGTCTTATTATTGGCGGTGAAGGTAATCGGTATGCCGCTCGTTTGAATCGGGTTGCCGGAATAGGGATCCTGAAGCGCCGTCTGCAACGCGATCGGCAGCGTTGTGCCGACGAGTCCGCTCTGATTGTTGCCCGCCGTGGCCGTGATGATCGGCAACAGTCCATACACGGTTAACTGGGTTTTACCGTTCACGTACACCTTGCCATTGGCGACCACTGGCATCTCGAAGTGGACCACCGAGCCTAATGCGTCGCGATTATTTGCCGCCGTCGTGCTGCTGTAAAACTGGTTGGCAAGATTGGTGGCGTCGAAAGCAAGAAGATGGGCGGTGGGAACCGTTACATACCAATAGATCCCATTGGTCTGGCCGCTGGAAGAGACGATTCCACCCTGTGGATTTGCCGTCGACGCTGGGGTCTGCGAGGTCGGCGTCAAGGAAATCTGGTCATTGGCAAACGAGTATGCCGCGACCCGCGTCTGGTACGCGGCGATGTAGATGTTGTTGTTCCAATACGTCAGTCCGGCGTGTACCTCTCCATTCACGGGAACATCGAGTTCCTGTGGAATCTGGGTATCGCTCAGAGAGTTGTAGCCGCCCAGGCTGTTCTGATTGAGCAGATACGTGGTTCCGTTCTTATCGATGGACAGGACGAAATTGCTGCCGTCGGGCTGTTGGGGCAGCAGTTGCACCAAGCCGGAACTGACGTCGAGATCGTTTTCCTGAAAAAACTTCTGGTTATACGGAGTGAAAGAACTGACCAGATTCAGCACCCCATCGCCCTGGTTCAATTCAATCACGCTGTCGCCGTAATGCGTTCCCCCGGGTCCATCGAAGAGGCCATCGCCGGTACTGAAGTAGATGTTCCCGGCGCCATCGCCGGCCAGGCCACCACCCGACAGCCAGACTGCCGACGCCTCGACTCCCGGAGATGTATCGAACACGCCAACCTGCTGCAGTGTCTGTTCGTTGTAGGCCATCACCCAGCCCATTTCCGTGGGGATGTTGCAACCCGGGCTGCCGAATCCTATGTAGATCGTTCCGTTCTGCAACAATAACCCCGGACGCTGCTGCTGATAGTGATCGACGAACGGGTAGGTCAAGCCATCGACCACGACGGACGCCGCAATGACCACGGGCCCGCCAAACAATTCCTCTCCCGTGCCCAGATCCAAAGCGTGCAGTCGATGAACATAGCTGCCGTTCTCCACCGTCATCGCCAGGAAGAAAATGGCATGGAGAGTCGTATCAATGACCGGCGTGCCCTGAATTCCGAACTCGGTGTAGTCAATACTGCAGCCCTGGTCGGACTGAGGAACGGTGGTGGCGCCATTCGTGAGCAAGCTCACATACCAAAGAGGCGATGCATTACTGCCCTGATTGTTGTCGGCGTCGAAGGCGTAAATGCCATCGTGCATCGTGACCGCATACATGGCGTTGTGCGTCGAATTCGTTGCCGGGATGAAGACGTTGGGAACATAGAGCGGCTGGGCGGGCATTTGTCCATCCAGGCTTTGCGTGAAAAGCTTACCAAACTGGACCGCATTGACGTTGGCCGGAGTCAGGATCGTTTCCCGTGTGTTTTGACCGGTGCGAGCGTTGTCGTAGTGCTGGGTCAGGACGCTGATCTGGCTGACGGCGGCCGAGTTCCAAGACAGAAGAAAAAGGACGGTTGCCGCAGTGCAGAAGAACGCCTTGGTGCGGGTGGGTGAGGTTAAGTATTCAAGGCGTCGCAAATCAGATATCTCCCGGGGACAATGGATTCGTCATTACTTCTGCAAACTAATATTTCACTTCTGCCTACCGCGATGGCGTCGATTTTGGATGAGCCGCAAAGAACAACCAGCGTGCGGTGTTGTATTGTGGCTCGAACGCATGCGCGACGCCCGGCTCCCAAATGAATTGCACTTCGACATTGCTCTCCGAGCAGCTTGAAGCAACATTGCCCGTCAAGCCCGTCATGCCCGGAGTAGGCGCATCGTTCGTATTGTTCGGCGCATCGTTCAAGCACAAAGGCTGCGAGGTCTGAAACGCAGTGCAGGCGTTGGCGTTCGGTCCAGTCCAGTAATTGAAAGTGTCATCGACCGTGTCCAGATGGTAGATCACGCCCGAGTACCCGGTCGTGCCGTAGTTGCATGGGGGTAGTTCCGTATCCAGCGTGCCTTGCCATTCCTGAACGGAAATGGGCGCAACCGCGGGGCCGGGCGTCAGCACCGGCGGAGGAGCAGCCTGCTGCCCCTCCATCTGGCCCGAAGCCGGAACAATGGCCGCCACCAGATCGGAAATTTCGACGCCCACGCGCTCCGCCATCTGTGCACCCGACGAGAACCCTGCCACGTATACCATATTTGGATTCACGTTGTACTGCGCCGTCAGATTGACGATCAACTGGCGCAGGAAGCCGGCGTCGTCAGGACACCCGGTTGCGGGTGGCATGGTACAGGTTCCCACATCGGCCGCAGTAAACGATGCATCCATGAAATACGAGTTCCAGTTCCACTGGTGCGAGTTTGCGTTGTAAGTGGAAGCGGGCTTTACCAGAATAAAACCCTTCAGCTCGGCGAGGTTCTGCCAGCCCCAATTGAGGGTAATGACCGGCGTAGGGTCGGAACCCGTGGAAGCGGTGGATTGCGTTCCATGCAGCATGAGCAGCAGGGGCGGATTCGCCGGGAGAACCGTTGGCACATAAACTTCGTAATATCGGGTGACGCCATCCCAGGTGATCGAAGAGTCAATGAATGTTCCGGAACCCGCAACCTGACTCACGGCATTTGATGTGCTGGTGGCGAAAGAACTGTCACCTTTGTAGACAGCGGTAATCGAATCGGTGCCAGCCGGCAAATTCGCGGTCGTGTAGCTGGCGACTCCGCCCGAAAGCGATTCGCCCCCCAAGCGAGCGCTCCCATTGTAGAAAGTCACGTTTCCGGTGACGGTGCCCCCGAACGCCGGTGTCACGCTCGCCATGAACGTCACTGACTGACCCACATTTGCCGGATTCAGCGAGGAGGTCAACGTCGTCGTCGTCGGCGCTGGGTCTACCACCTGCGCCACCACGCTCGATGTGCTGCCGGCAAAGTTTGAATCTCCCGAGTAAAACGCCTTTATGTTATCCGTGCCGCCCGTCGTCAGCGTCGAGATGGCAAACGTGGCCGATCCAGAACTCAGCGTCCCCGTTCCCAGCACCGTGTTTCCTTGCTTGAACGTAACCGTTTCTCCATTCGGCGGCACAGGAGTGACCACTGCCTTGAAAGTCACCGTCTCTCCGTATGTGGATGGATTCAGCGACGAAGAGAGCGTTGTCGTGGTTAACGGCAAGCTCAGGCCCGAAGCGGTTCCCAACAACAAAACCGTGATGATTCTAGCGATCTTCATGCAGATTCTAGCCTCGCACCGTCGATTGGTCTTGCTCTCCGAAGACCACGGTAAGGTGGTCGCGTTTGCTTCCGTTATGCCTGGTCAATTAGCTTGATTAGACACGAGTACCGGTCGGCTGGGGGCGCCGCCTGCTTGAGATCAAGATTACCATCGCCCGCACTCTTGTCAATACCACGAGATTCCCTCAAGGTATTGCATGTAAGCTGCTGATAATAAGCGATTAGGAATGTAGGCGCAAGGGGAATCGAAGCCAGCCATCCCATCTGAATCTCCCTACTTGATCCCATGACCCAAATCGCGCGCAAAAGGGCTTTTTGTGGCGTGCCCGGCGAAGACCATAGCGGGATAATCGCTCCCTTCGCGATCGGTCCGTCGCTCGGGCTCTGCATAGCGTTGTTGAGGTTACTTGCGGAACACAGTGGGCTGAAATTCGGATGGTACAATTTTCTTTTCGTCCCACAATTGTTCGGGGGTTGCCGATTGTAGTTTCGAGGTGAGCGCGGGCGCGGAGCAACAGTTCACCGCACACCGCTCCGTCGGCTGAATCCTTCGGCGCAACGTGTTTTTGCCACACCAATCTATCTATAACTATGAGCAAGAGAATTGTCATCATCGGAGGCGGACCGACCGGACTGGGTGCGGCCTACCGCCTTCACGAGCTGGGCTACGACAATTGGGTACTGTACGAGAAAACCGGCGACGTCGGAGGTCACTCCACTTCGCATGTCGATGAAAACGGGTTCGTGTGGGACGAGGGCGGCCACGTCATCTTCTCGCACTACAAATACTTCGACGACCTCATCGACAAGGTCATGGGCAAAGAAGTCCACGAGCGCATCCGCGAGAGCTGGATTGTGCAAGGCGACGATTCCTGGGTTCCCTATCCGTTCCAGAGCAATCTGCGCTACCTGCCGAAAGAAGTTCAGGTTTCTTGCCTTATCGGCGCCGCCAAGGCCGCAGCCACGGGAGCCGCCGGCACAACGGGGAACTTCCGCGACTGGATCCTCGCTACGTTTGGCGAGGGCATCGCCGATGCCTTCATGTTCCCCTACAATTACAAGGTCTGGACCACGCCGCTCGAACAGATGTCCAAACATTGGATCGCCGACCGCGTCGCGGTGGTGGACTTCAAGAGACTCCTCGAAAACGTGCTTTATCAGCGCGACGATGTGGGGTGGGGTCCCAACAGCAAGTTCAAGTTCCCGCTGCACGGCGGAACCGGCGAGATCTACCGCCGGATCGCCAAGTATTTCGCCGGGAAAGTGAAAACCGGAAAACAGCTGGCCGAGATTGACCCCGTCCGCCGCCAAGTCTCTTTTGCCGACGGAACTGGCGACACCTACGATGTGCTGATCTCGACCGCACCTCTCGATCTGTTCGTAAAGATGATGAAGCCGGCGGACGGCAAACTGCTGGAGGCCGCGACCGGCCTTGAACACAACAACCTGCTGGTGCTTGGGCTGGGACTCAAGAAGAAGATCGAGACCGGACGCTGCTGGATCTACTTCACCGATTCCAAGATGCCGTGTTATCGGGCGACCTATTTTTCCCACTATTCGCCGTACAACGTTCCCAACGGTGATACCGAACATTACAGTTCCCTGATGTGCGAAATGTCGTTCCGCGTGGGCGAAACGCCCGACCCGGAGAAAATTCTTGAGCAGGTCACGTCGGGACTGATCAAAGCCCAAATGCTGGAAGAAGCCGACCGGAGCCGCATTGTCTCGCGCTATCATCGCATCGTGGGCTACTCCTACCCGATCCCAACGCTCGGCCGCGACCAAGCCCTCGCCGTGCTGCAACCCGCTTTGCTGGAAAAGGGAATTTACTCCCGCGGTCGCTTCGGCGCTTGGCGTTACGAGATCGGAAACATGGATCACTCGGTGATGATGGGAGTGGAGGCGGTCAACCATATTGTTGCGGGAGACAAGGAAGAAGTGTTCCACAGTTCGTAAGTAGGAGTGTGTAAGTACCTGGGGAGGGCATGCAGACAGCCGATTCCATTTCGCAGCCGAAGCTCAGCGGACAGACGCCGCCGCTCGGCGCAGCGCCGAAGGTCAGCGTGATCATTCCGACCTACAAGACAGCTCATTTCATTGCGGCATGCCTGGATTCGGTTTTCGCCCAGACCTATCGGGATTTCGAGGCGATTGTGGTGAACGACGGCTCGCCCGATACGCCGGAGTTGGAGAAGGTGCTTGCGCCGTACCTGAACCGGATCGTGTACGTTAAGCAGGAAAACAAGCGCACGGCGGGAGCACGAAACAACGCCATTCGGCACGCTCGCGGCGAGTATGTCGCCTTCCTCGACAGCGATGACACTTGGATGCCCGATCACTTGGCTGCGCAGATGCAGCTGTTTGACGACAACCCCGCGCTCGAGCTTACGTACTCCAATGGCCTCGTCGGCGAGCGGGGCCAGGAACGCGAATTCATGAAGGGGTGTCCCTCGGCCGGCGAGGCGACGTTCGGTTCTTTGCTGGTGGAACGCTGCCAGATACCCATCTCCACCGTGGTGGCGCGCAAAGAGGCGATTGTAAGAGCGGGAATGTTCGATGAATCGCTCGCCCGCTGTGACGATTACGATATGTGGGTGCGCACGGCGTTCTACGGTGCGAAAATTGGATATACACAGAAAGTACAGGCATATATGCCCGTCGGACGCCCCGGTTCGCTCAGTGCGTCGCGGGCGAGGCTGGCCGAAGGGTACTCGGCGATTCTGGAGAAGTACAAGCAGACCCTTCCGCTGAAAGATGCGGATCGCGTAATGGTGGAGAAGCGCGCCGCGGAGATCCGAGCCCGGTATTTATTGGAGGAAGGTAAGAGCAAATTGGAGGAACGTCAGTTTGATCAGGCCCGGAAACTGTTTTCAGAGGCGAACGGCTATTTGCACCAGACAAGCTTGAGCCTGGCGACGATCGGTTTGGCGATTGCGCCGGGCGCGACGACGAAGCTCATCTCGTTTTGGAATCGAATGCGGCAGGGAACGTAGCGCGCCGAACTGCGCGAGCCGCTCAACTTTTACTTTGACATGCTTTGGACTTCCCAATGATCAAGCGACTCATCGCGGGCGGAAAACAGCTTCTCGGTTTACATTATCCCGGCCGCAATCTGCGGATTTTTCCGGACGATGTATTTCTGGTCTCCTATCCGAAGTCCGGCAACACCTGGACGCGGTTTCTGATCGCGAACCTCGTCTACCCCGAGAAGCATCCCGACTTCGCCAATATCAACGAACTGATCCCCGATCCGGAAGGAATCTCCAAGCGCCATCTCGAGCAGTTGCCGCGTCCGCGTTATCTCAAGAGTCATCAATATTTCGATCCGCGCTATCCGAAGATCATTCATATCGTCCGCGATCCGCGCGACGTAGTGCTTTCGGAATATTACTTTGACATCAAGCGGCGCGCGATTCCCGACGACTTTCCGCTGGACAAATTCGTCTCGCGCTTTGTTTCTGGCGAACTCAATCATCCCTACGGAACGTGGGCAGAAAATACGGCGACATGGTTCTATACCCGTGGCCAGAGTCCGCGCTTGCTGCTGGTGACCTACGAAGCGTTGCAGTCGGAAGGCGCGCGGCAGATGGCAAAGATCGCGGAGTTCATCGGAGTTCCCGCAGATCCTGCACGGATTGCCTTCGCCCTCGAACAGAGTTCCGCCGACCGCATGCGGGAACTGGAAAAGAAGCAGGGCCATCTGTGGTCCTCCACCAAGCAGACCCGGCAGGACAAACCATTCGTTCGCTCCGCCAAGGCAGGCGGCTGGAAAAACGAGCTGTCGGAATCCAGCGTGGCCGAGATTGAATCCGCGTGGGGACGGCTCATGCGCGAAATCGGATATGAACTCGCGGTGGCCAACACAGTCTCCGTCGGCGCGGATCGACGCTAGTCGACGAAGTTCGCTCCTTGGCGAAGACGCGGGGAAGAAAGGTCGGGTGTATCGAGGTGCGGATTCCAATCGTGAAGCATTTGATTGCCGGAGTGAAGCGCGCTCTGGGCTTGCACATCCCGCACCGCAGCCTGGTCATCCTGCCCGACGACATTTTTCTGGTGTCGTTTCCGAAGTCCGGCAACACCTGGACCCGATTCCTTCTGGCGAACCTCAGATTTCCCGGCGAACCCGTCAACTGGGCGAATATCGATCGCCTGGTTCCCGATCCGATGGGCACCACCAAACGCGATTTCGACCGGATGCCGAGGCCCCGCATCATCAAGAGCCATGAGTGTTTCGATCCGCGCTATCCGCGCGTTGTCTATATCGTTCGCGACCCGCGCGATGTCGTGGTTTCGCAATATCACTATCATCGGAAACTAAAGAAAATCGAGGACGATTCCCCGATTGAAAAATTCGTCACCCGCTTCCTTGCCGGCGAGACGTGCCCGCACGGTTCTTGGGGACAAAACATCGCAACCTGGTTGTACACGAGCGAGGGCAACGCCCGCTTCCTGCTGCTGCGCTATGAGGACCTGCTGGCCGATACCGCCCGCGAACTGGCCAAGGTGGTCACATTTCTGCAACTTTCCGCAAGCCCGGAGCAGATTGCGCAAGCCGTCGAACGAAGTTCGGCCGATCGCATGCGCAAGCTCGAAAAGGAGCAACCCGACCGGAACACGCTCATGAAAGGATCGCGCAAGGATCTTTCCTTTGTCCGCGCCGCCGGCGCTGGCGGATGGCGCTCCGATTTGCCCGCTCCCCAAGCCGCAAGAATCGAGGCCGCATGGGGACACCTGATGCAACACTTGGGATATGAATTGAGTTCGCAATCTCCGGCGGAAGTGCGGGAGTATGGATCGCTGCGAGATCTCAGCGGCGTTCCGCGATGAGGGATGCATACTGGATGCTGGCTTCGGCAGGCCGCAAATTATGATCGGGCAGCTCAAATACGCNNCCCGACGACACGTTCCTGGTGTCGTATCCGAAATCCGGCAACACCTGGGTGCGTTTTCTGCTGGCCAACCTGATTCATCCCAACGAAACGGTCGGCTTTGCCAACATCAATCGTCTGCTACCAGCGCCCGGAGTTCTCTCCAAGCGCTTCCTCAAGAAACTGCCTCGGCCTCGCATCCTGAAGAGCCACGAGCCCTTTGACGTCCGTTTTCAAAAAGTCATTTATCTGGTCCGCGATCCGCGCGATGTCGCCGTGTCGGAATATCACTTCGATCTCAAGAAGCGCTACATCGCGGCGGACATGACCCTGGAGCAGTTCATCAAGCCTTTTCTCGCGGGCACAACTTCGTCCTACGGCTCGTGGTGGGAACATGCGGCGAGTTGGATCGGTCCGCGCTATGGCAATCCCTCGTTTTTGCTGGCTCGCTACGAGGATCTGCTGGCCGATCCAGTCGGCGAGACGGCCAAAATCGCCCAATTCCTTGGGATCAAGGCGGACGAGGAGAGACTGAAAACAGCCGTCGCCCGCAGCTCCGCCGACACCATGCGCAAGCTCGAACAACAACAAGCGGACAAGTGGACCGGAACGAAAAATACCGTGAAGGAGATTCCCTTCGTCCGCGCGGCAAAATCCGGCGGCTGGAAGGAGAGCTTGCCGCGCCACTCAGTCGAAGAGATTGAAGTCGCGTGGTTCCCGCTCATGAATTTTCTCGGCTACGAGTTGCAGGCGCGACAACTGGACAGCAAAGCCATGCCGGTATGGTCGAAGACCGGCCAGCCATCGTAGGACTCGGCGTTATTATCCGATCAACAGCAGAGAGAAGTTGTCGTCCGGTACTGAGCGGGATCAGTGAGCGGGATCAATGACTAGGATCAACAAACGGCAAATCGCCAAGAATGTCGGCTCCAGCTGGGTCTCGCTGGGGTTTGACGTTTTGGTCGGCCTGTTTTTGTCGCCCTTCCTCATACACTGGCTGGGCGACACCGCCTTCGGCATCTGGGTCCTCATCTTTTCCATCACCGGCTACTACGGCCTGTTCGATCTCGGAATCCGTTCCTCGGTGGTTCGTTACGTTTCCAAGTTCGCCGCCACCGACGATATCGAAGATCTCGCCAAGCTCATCAACACCAGCCTGTTCACCTACAGTTGCATCGGCGCTCTCAGCCTGCTGGTTACCCTGTTCCTCTCGTTTTACGTCGATCACATTTTCAAGATTCCTCCCGAATTGCATTCCACCGCGCGCTGGCTGCTTCTGCTGGTGGGCGCTTCCGTGGGGATCGGCTTTCCACTGGGCGTGGTGGGCGGCTACCTGGATGGCTTACAGCGCTTCTACGTCAATAACTGGGCCAACATCGCCGGCGACATCGCACGACTGGTTGGAATTCTGCTCGCAGTCCACTATGGACGGGGATTGCTTACCATTGCCGCCATCACCGTCGTTCTCCCGGTCATTCTCTCCGCCATCCGCGGCGTCATCGCCTACCGCATCCAACCCGTTCCCTTTGGCCTGAAGTACGTCGATCGCACGACCTTCCGCACCATGGTCAATTACAGCAGCGTCACCATGATCATCATGATTGCGACGCAGCTGAAGTTCAAGACCGACAACATCGTCATCGGCACGATGATCTCGGCCGCTGCGGTCACTTATTTCAGCATTGGTTCCCGGATCGTCAGCTACGCGCAACAGGTGGTCATGGCCATGGCCCAGAACTTTCTGCCCATTGCCAGCCAGTCCGAGGCGACCGGAAACATGGACCGCCTGCGCAAGGTCTTCGTCGTCGGCAACCGCATCTGCGCTTTAACCGCATTCCCAATCACCGCCGTGCTGCTCGTCCTCGGTCGCTCCGTCATCGAACTGTGGGTCGGCAAAAAATACGTTGCCACCAGCTATCCCGTCCTCGTCGTCCTGATCGTTCCCGCCACGCTCATGTGGGCGCAGGCCGCCTCGGGGCGAGTGTTATTTGGAATCAGCAAGCATCGCACCTGGGCATTCGTGACTCTCGCCGAAGGCATTTGCAACCTGATTCTCAGCATTATTTTGGTGCGTCCCTATGGAATCATCGGCGATGCCTATGGTACCGCCATCCCACTCGCCTGCAGCATGATCCTGTTTATGCCGCGACATTTGTGCCGGCAACTGGGGATTCGTCTCGGAACCTACCTGCGCGAAGCCTTTGTTCTGCCGCTCCTCGTCACCGCGCCGTTGATGCTCGCGCTTTTGTGGATGCAGCGCTGGTTTATCCCACACACGTATCTGCAACTCGCGGCGCAGTTGCTGATCGCTGGGACCGTGTACGGACTGGGGTTGCTTTGGGTGGTGTGGTCGGGCCGGGCTTTGCGAGTCGGAGAACTCGCCTCAAAGCAGGCGCTCATGACAGCGGAAGATGCCACAGTCGAAGCCGCCGAAACCTATCAGCCCGAACGATAAGTTTCGGAACCGCCTCAGTCGTTGTCGGGTGCCGTCGCCGGCGACTTGTCATGCAGAAAATAGTTCGCGTCCAGCGGTGCCGCAATCGGAGTGAATGGCAGTGGCGTCTGGCTGAAGTCGAAGCAATCGGACAGATTATCCGTTTGCGAGTCGGCATACCCCACCGTCTGGTCAATCTCCCCGAGTCCGAACGCCCCTTCCGTAAATTTCAAAATGCTGCCAAAATCGTGGGTCACGTGCGAGATGTACGCCGCCTTCGCATAGGGTGAAATTACGATCAGCGGCACGCGTAGCCCCGTTTCATAAGAGTTGCGAATCGTCGGCGCCACATGATCGTACCATCCGCCCCAGTCGTCCCACACAACGATGATCGCCGTGTCCGCCCAGTACGCGCTCTGACCCACCGCATTCACAATGGCCGATACCCATGATGGCCCTGTGTCTTTGGAGTTGCCGGGGTGATCCGAGGCCGAGCCAGTGGGGATGACCCAGTTCACGGAAGCAAGTGCTCCGCCATTGATATCGTTGATGATCTGTGCATTCGACCCTTCGATCACAACTTTCGGTTCAGCGTTGGTCCAGTCGGGTCCGTTGCACACCGTGTCGTCGTACTTTCCATCCGCGGAATAAGGCTGGCACATGTGCTCGATCGCATCCGGCGCCGTCCAGATAGAGCCGGGCACGGGCGCGTAATATTTCCAGCTGAGACTGGCGGCATCCAGCACGTCGGTCAGCGTTGGATGTTCAAAGCACAATGGAAAGTTGACCACGCCTTCGGTCGTCTCCGGACTCGGGTTGCTGATGTCGAGGGTATTGTTCGTGGAACCGGGAGGCGCTAGGCACCCCGCATCGTTGCCACTGCCTTCCGGGTTTTCGGCCACCGAGATGGTACTCGTAGTCGAGACTCGCGACGTGCCCGAAAGCAGGTACTGATGCGCCGGGAAACTCGGCCCTTCGTTGGTCTGGAACATGTGATCGCCGAAGGTGTACGTCTCGGCCATCGTGAAGTAGGGTTGGATCACCCCGGTGGAGTTGTCCACATATTGATATTCCGGATAGGCTGGACAATTCTGAGATGGACCACAAGTGTTCAGGTCCGCGGTGTTCATCTGGCAACTGTTGCTTGCGGGATCGTAGCCGCAGACGTCAAGAAACGCCGCGTGCGTGTGGTCCAGGTCGTAGTTCGTGACCAGCGTGACCGGCGTAATTGGCACCATCGCTCCCGAAGAGGTTAGCCCCTGGCTGGCGATGTCGGCCCCAGCTGCGATCAGGATGGGATCATGAAAAAGGTTATCGGGGCTGCGGTTCTCCTGCACAATGATCACAACGTGATTGATTTTCCCCGTTGCAATGGGCCCGCTGGTGGTGAGACCGAGCGTGGTGCTGTTCGTCAACGAACCCGAAGTTCCCGCGATGGACGCTGTGACCGTTCCGATCGACGC
>PLUW01000120.1:124305-126732 GCA_003162935.1 Acidobacteriaceae bacterium | reverse complement strand
CGAAGCATGCGATCCTTCCTTCACCGTCAGTCACTGATTCTAGGGGAACACCTCTATTTGGATGCAACTCGTTTGTTCGCCGGTTGGCCTTGCCCCCATCGCGGCGCTCGTCCGTTTCAATCCGGCGAATTGCACGGATTGTAAGTGCTTATGTATAAGCAACTTACGAGCCTCCCCGGAATTCGGTGGTATTGACAAGCCGATTGAGAGTGCTATTCTTTGCCAAAGCAATCGGTATCCCCATCAGACTGAGACCCGCGTCGAACCCCCCGGTTACGTGGGCAGGCGTCCCTAATGGACAGTGACAAAAGTTGCGATGGTCTTTCGGAGAAAAGGAGCAATTCTGGAATTTTGCCATCAGCGAGGCCAGACTGCATGAAAATCGCGAGACTCCTGATCGTTGTATTGCCCGTCGTATTGCTCGTCGCAGCTTCCAGCGTGTGCATGGCGTTGACCACAACCACGACTACGCTCACCTCTTCACTGAACCCGTCCATTTATGGGCAGACGGTGACCTTTACCGCAGTCGTCGCTCCTGCGCCGCCGAACGGAGAAAGCGTCACGTTCGAGCAGGGAAGCAGCGTACTGGGCACTGGGACGTTGAGTGGCGGCACCGCCATTTTTGCGACCTCGACGTCAGCGGGTGGTACAGATACGATCAAGGCGGTGTATGCGAGTGACGGCACCTACGCCGGCAGCACCTCGAACGCGGTGAAACAGGTAGTAGACGCGGCCGCGACCACGACTACTTTGGTTTCCTTGTGGAATCCGGCCAATGTTGGGCAGTCGGTGACTTTTCAGGCGAGCGTAACGCCACAGTTTAGCGCTACCGTCACGGGCAACGTCACGTTTTACAATGGGAGCACGAGGCTAGGCAGTGCGTCGCTTTCCGGCGGTGTGGCCGACTACACGACTACAAATTTGAAGGTCGGCTCCTATTCGATTACAGCCGTCTATAAGGGCAGCAGTTCATTCGCTACCAGTACCTCGGGTGCCCTGAGCCAAACCGTGGGTGCCGGAAACTACTATTACCCCACCATGACTTGGCCTCTCCAAAACGGTATCACCCGCTATTACGAAGTCTTTGTGCCGACGGTTCTCCCTGCCAATCCGCCGTTGCTCCTGATGTTGCATGGAACCAGGACCACCCCTGCCACCGGCTCGAATCCAACGCCCGTGATCACACTGAATTGGGGCTGGGCGGCTCTGGCGAATCAGTACGGCTTTATCCTGGTTCAACCCGCTTCCACCTTTGATCCAGCGACGAACCAGTGGAACTGGAACTCGTACTTCATGGCTTCCGCCTTTCCCGCGAGCTTTGGGCCGAACGGGCCCGACGATTCCGGCTTCCTGGGACAGTTGATCCAAAATCTCACAGCGCAGTACAACGTGAACCCCAACATGGTTTACGTTACCGGCTTCTCTTCGGGTGCGCAGATGACGGAACGGGTCGGCAACGACCTTTCCAATCTGGTCGCGGCCATTGTCCCCGTGTCAGGCCAGATCGTCAACGAAGAAGGGATCGTTTCGCCACCGCTGCCCCTGCCGACCGCCCCCAACCCGTTCCCACCCATTTCTGTCCAGGAGTGGCACGGCACCGCGGACGATAACTTAATCCCCTGCGGCTACGGCACGACCTCGTACTCGAATGTGAGGTTTACGTTGGATACAGTCGACGATACCTTCAATAATTGGGTGGCACTGAACAGCTGTACCACGCTGCAAACCACGCAGCCTCTATGTACCGACGCAACGCCCAGTGTGCCCAACAATTCAAATGATTGGCCCACTCCCGGCATGAGCGGCAATACGGGGAACATCGCCACCGGCTGCGCAAACAATGTGGAAGTCCAGTTCATTTGGGAGCCGGGTGTCGGACACGCATGGACTCACGACCTCTCCGCAATCTGGGCTTTTCTCTCCAGTCATCCGAAGTGAGGATGCGGGAGGGAAGTGCGAAAGAATAATGAAGATCGTCGGAATGAAGATCTCCGGGGCGCTGATTGGCCTGTTGCTTGTCGCGCCGGCAAGCGCCGGCACGAACCCAAACGCGAAAGGCAGCGGCGCCGTCGTCGATTCCACCATGGTCTGGAACGGGATCACCCGCTACTACGAGGTATATCTCCCGCCCCATCTTCCGGCGAATCCGCCCATGGTTTTTATGCTTCACGGCACCAGTCACGAGGTTCCTCCAGCGAACCCCAGCACCGATATGTGGGGCTGGCAGAGTGTTTCCAATAAGCACGGCTTCATTCTGGTCAAACCCGCTTCGACCTATAACCCGCAGTCTGGGCAATGGAACTGGGACGCCTACACCATGGACGCAGCTTTTCAATCTCCGCCGGACGATTCCGGTTTTCTGCGCAACCTGATCGTCACCCTGACGGGGCGCTACAACGTGAACCCAAACCAGGTCTACGTCGCCGG
>PLUW01000120.1:106258-124276 GCA_003162935.1 Acidobacteriaceae bacterium | reverse complement strand
CCGCCATGCAACAACGGCATCACGAAGTACTCAGGCCGCAAGTTTCACCTGGCCACCGTGGACCAGTCTTTCAATTACTGGACTCGGCAGAATGCCTGCACCGTGTTCCAGAATCGTGATCCATTGTGCGAAAACGGATTGCCCAACCCGAAGTCGACCGGCAACGACGCCACGGGATGTGCGAGCAACACCGAAGTCCAATATATTTGGGAGGCGAACGTCGGGCACATTTGGACCGCGCAGCAGAACGCCGCTCGCTGGCTCTTCTTTGCGTCGCACCCGAAGCAACCGCGTCCGCCGAAGGGCGCGCCTTCCGCGGCGCTTTCCTCAGTTAAGACGCCAGGCAGTGGCGACGCAAATGGTAGAGTTGGATCTGAACAGTAGGGACGCCCCTCGGGCCAAGGAATTATGAGCGTTGAACAGGTAGCGGATGCCAGCGAGCCGATGAAGCAGCTCACCGCCTATATCGTCGACAAAGTGATCAAACGCAAGGGTGTGGAGATCAACGAGGATACGCCATTGGTGTCTTCCGGCCTCGTCGATTCTTTTGCCATGATCGAGATTTTCATGGAGCTACAGCGCGTTGCCGGACGCAAGATTCCGGCAAGCAAGGTGCAAGCCAAGGACATGGACACCGTGCGCCTCATGTTCGCCATGGCCGAAAAATTCGGCAAGCCGGCGAAAAGCTGATTGCAAAGGCCAGAGGTTAGATTGCAGAGGTTAAGATCNNTGTACGGTTGGAAGCTAGGGGTTTTACTTCTGCAATCTGACCTCGCACCTCTGACCTAGTCCTTCCAGTTCGCCAGCATCTCCGTAATTTTCCCCCGGTCGATCTTCCCGTTCACATTAAGCGGAATCTGCAGGAAATGATAAATGCGGTTGGGAACCATATAGCGCGGCAGGCGGGCTTCGCAAGCGGCGATAATCTGCGCGTCGTGCGCCGGGTCGGCGCCCGAGACAACCCCCACAATGCCGGACGCCGAGCCTTCCGAGAGTGGCCACGGAATCGCCACCGCCAGTTCCGTCTTCGCCGCTGCCCGCAGCACCAGGTCGATCTCCTGCAACTCCACTCGATAGCCGCTGATCTTGACCTGGAAATCGCGCCGCCCCAGATAAAAAAGGCAGCCGCGATCGTCTTGCCGCACCAGATCCCCCGTGCGATACCAAATCTGATCGCCGGTATGCGCCAGCCGCACGAAGCTTTTCGCGGTCTTTTCCGGATCGTTCAGATAACCGCCGGTGACCTGCGATCCACCCAGGCAAAGTTCGCCGCTCTCGCCCAGCGCAACCGGCGCCAGTTCCTCGGTGACAGCGCACACCTGTTGGCCGTCAAACGGCCAGCCGATTGGCACCAGCCCGCGCACGCATTCCTCCGGCGAGGTTGCCGAATCCCAGCGGTAATAAGTGATCGCGATCGTCGCTTCGGTCGGGCCATACAAGTTTTCGAGAATGGACTTGTTCGCCGCTTGCTGCCAGGCCTCCGCCAGGCTCGCGGAAAGAGCCTCGCCGCAAAACAGGCTCCAGCGCAGCGTGGGGAACGCTCCCGGCTCCAGCAGCCCCAGCTTCGATGCGAACATGGCCACCGACGGCACCGAGAACCAGCACGTCAGTCCCTTTTCCTCAATCAGCGTGGCCGGAGTCAGCGTCTGTTCGGTGTAAGGGCAGAGCGTCGCGCCCGCGTCCCAGCAGGTGAACAGATCGTGCACGCTGAGGTCGAATGTCAAATCGAAATTGTGAGAGCAACGATCCGCCGCATGAAAGCCAAATCGCTTCGCGGCGTATTCCATGTACGCAACCGCGTTCGCTTGGCTGACCGCAACGCCCTTCGGAATTCCCGTGCTGCCGGAAGTGAACAGCAGGTATGCGGTCGCGCCTCCATCCACCGCTGGGTCCAAGGGATCGGCCACCTTCGACAACTGACGCGCCGCGATGACACGGTGTTGCGCCAGCGCTTCGCTCTTCGGCTCCCAGCCTGGATCGGGAACGATCAACGTCAACGGCTTCTCCAGGCGCGGCAGCAAAGCCTCCAGCGTGGCGGCGCATTCCTGCCCGACCACCAGTGTTTTACATCCGGACGCGTTGAGCATGGTCAGCGTCCGCTCCAGCGGGAACTTTGGGTTCAGCGGACAATAGCCTCGCCCACTCCCTAGAATCCCAAGGATGCCGCCGTAGGCACCCACGCTGCGGCTGGCCAGCAGGGCAACGACATCTTCCGAAGGATCGAGACTCTCCTTGAGACATGTCGTGATTTTCCCGGCATAGTTCCACAATTGTTCGTACGTCAGCACATCGTCGCCAATTTCGAGCGACGGACTGCCCGGATTCGCGCGCAACGAGCGGAAGAAACCGCTGATCAAGCTTCTAGGTTGTTTCGGCGGAGCCATGAGTCACCTGGGTTCATTGAAATGGGAAAGTCGGAAGCAATACCGTTAATGACCATGGCCGTGATCGCTCGGCGTCGATGCCCGAGCCTGCGCCGGGCTGGACTGATGTTCCAGGATGTCGAACAGACGGTCGGCAACAATCTGGTTGCCCTCCGGCTTCAGGTGCGAAATGCCAACATAAAGCGAATCCTTCTGATCGTCCAGCAGATCTCCCAGATAGAGAAGACCTGGCGGGTTCAGTTCGTGTGCCCTCTTGTAGACTGCCGCGTACATCGCGTCCATGCCCTGAAACTTCTTGTTCTCCATGGCCAGCACCTGCTGCTCGTAGGGCGTGAGTACTTTGTGCCCGACCGCCATGTTCGGATACCACGCGAAAATCGCGCGGAATCCGAACTGCTTTCCCAGCGCGTTGATGATCTCCATATTCTGAACGTAATTGTGCACCACGTCGTCCGCCATCAACGTGGGATCGGGCCCCGCGGCCGCGTTTTCCACTGGCTTGCGGTGAAAAAGACCCTTGGCGGAAATCTTGTCGAGAAGGTGATACGTGTTGGTCTGGCTCAAGTAGGAAAAATGCGCTTTCTGCCCCGCGCTCCATTTGTCCAGAAAATTCTTAAAGGAAGCGAAGTTGCTGTGTACATCCACTTGGCGGCTCTGGAGAGCGGTGAACGCCTCCGTGCCGCCATCGTAGAAGAGCACGAGATCGGGCTTGCGGCTGGTATGTTTGAGTTCCTCCATCAAGCCGATCATTTCCTGCGTGCTCGACCACCCCTTTTCGGCATAGTTGACAATGCAGGCAGGCCGCCCCGCTTTTTCATAGTCGGCCGCCACAAGCGTGGGGATGGTGTCCGTATCGGGCGCACCGGCGCCCCACATGACGGAATCGCCGAACATCCAAATGGTGAGAGCCTTGTCGTCGCAGCGAGTGTGCAGCGTTCGCCGTACGCCGTTCTCATCGATCGAAATCAACTCGCCCTGGTAAGGCTGACGGCGCCAGAGGACCCACGGGTGATACGTGATCTTGTTGGCCTGCGCGAATTCCTTCCAGTATTCGTGTTCGGCCGGGCTTTCGTTCTGCGCCAGTTCCAGCTTGACCGCCAGCTCCATAACATCGCCGGCGGCAGAGGTGTAGCGCAAATACGAATAGATTTCAACGGCCACAAGCAGACCGACGCACAGGGTCACCACGACGCAGAGGCGCAAGGCGAAGCGTTTGAGAAGGGGCTTGTATTGCATGGTAGATGCCTGGCGGCTATTCACGCTCGGATCGTTCTCGGTTAACGGCACAAACGGCTCACCCTCGCTTTTCGCCTCATCGTTGCTGTGAATGCTAGCACAGCGTTTCCTCTCATCAAAAACCTGCTCGTAACCAGACGGATGCGGATCATCCTGCTGTGTTCCCGAACCCTTCCGCGTCTAGGGAAACTCCGATTACGTTCCGGTTTCCCCCGTGCACCTCTGTGTACCCTGTGGTTTATGCCTTCTGCCGGCACTGAATCAAGGTTTTTCTAGAACAGCGCGTACATCACCGGCCCGGTTTCGGCGTGGCCGGGCTGGAAAATCACGCTCAAATAGATTGCCAGCACCACGATCACGGGAGTGATCCACACCCAGCGTTCGTTGGCCAGGATGCCGAGCCAGTTCGACAAGCGGCCCGGCGCGGTTTCCTGACGAGTGCGCGCGGCCTCCGCCAAATGATCGAGTAGAATACTGCCGCCGATGACCGCGAAGTACCCGCCCGCCGCCAACAGCATCAGCATGTAAAAGCTGGGGTTCAGATTCCGGTGTGTGTAACCGTGCGGCGAAACGAGCGCCTTCAGCATGGCAAAGGCCTGATGGACGCTTTCCGCGCGAAAGAAAATGTAGCCGATGCACACTGCGGAAAACGTCAGCCACCAGGAGATCGCCGTGGCCATGACACCGGTCCATTCGAATCCCATTCGCTTGCGAAACTCCTGCCACTGCCGGTGCAGTACCAGCAAAATGCCGTGCCAAATTCCCCACAGCATCAGCAGGAAACTCCCCTGGTGCCACAAGCCGAAAACAAACATGGCGATCACCAGCGACAGGTTGCGCCACCACGCTTCCCGCCTCATGGTCGCGAGCGGTAGAAAAAGAAAGTCGCGAATCCAGAACGACAGCGACATATGCCACCGCGTCCAAAACTCCGAGATCGTGGTCGACAGATACGGCCGGTTAAAATTCTCTTGCACCCGGATCCCGAACAGGCGAGCCCCACCGATCACGATGTGACAGAATCCACAGAAACTGAAGTAGAGCTGGAATCCATAACCGATAATCATGAACCAGACGTCGATTCCGCTGAATCGCGCGGCCGTGTTGTTGAAAACCGCCTCCACACCCGCACCCGCATAGAGACCGCCGGCCACGACCAGGGCGAGGCATGACATCAGGATGCCAATCGCAACCCGGCGCACCCCTGTCTTGAGATCGTCATCGGTTACCGACCACGCCTCGCGAAATTGCGGCAGCATGCTTGACATCCGGCAGATTGGCCCCTGCAGCACCGTCGGCCAGAACGACATGTACAGGCAAAACTCCAGCAGCGTCGGGTTCAGCTCTTCTTCGCGATAGATCTCGAACAGGTAGCTCAGAGCCTGGAATGTCCAGTAGGAGACTCCCGCGGGAAACAGGATTCGCTTGAAGATTAAAAGCGGCGAACCGGACGGCGCGGACGTGCCCAACAGCGGCAGGTACTTGAAAACGCTAAGCAGCGCCAGATTGAAGATGATCCCAGTCCACAGGCGGCCTGCGCTAATTCGTTTTTTCAGCCACTCGCCCAATGCGTAGTTCATCACCGAGCTGAACAGCAGCACGACAATGAGCCACGATCCCCAGGTCAGGTAGAAAAGCCAGCTGGCAACAAGATAGAGCGCTTGCCGGACGGTGACGGAGCGGATCCGCATCGCCACCAACCACATCACCACTACCCCGATTACGTATGCAATAAGCTTTGTCGTCATTCGTGATCTGTCGACGCCTTCAAGCTAGCCGGGGCCCCGGCTAGGGTTGCCGACCCATCGGCGGCTATAGCAGTTTCGACGAATTTGGTCGTTCCTAATCCCGGTGCACTGGCGGTAATGGTATATTTCCCGGCCGTGTTCGGGAGTTGGTAGCTAGTTTCCGCCAATCCGTTCGCGTTGGTCATGGCGCTGCTCGGATTAAGGACACCTTCGTTGTTGTCCGCAAATGTCACCGTGATGCTCGGGATACCGTTGCCGTAAGCGTCCTCGATCCTGGCCTCCAGTGCTTTGGGAAGGATTGATCCCTCCGGCCCCGATTGCTTGCCTCCGGCATAAGTGTATAGTTTCACCGCGGGCCCAGGGACCGCTGTTTCCGCAAAGGAAACGTCCCCGGCACCCTGCAAACTCGCCGTGATAGTAACAACGCCAGATTGTTTTGGCGAGGTATAGATGGTCGACACGTCCCCGATGGATCCGGCAGTACTGGAAGAGACGACGCTGGCCGGATTAAAGGATCCCCCCGCGCCGTTGTCGCTGAAGGTTACGGTCACACCCGAAATTCCATTGCCGCTGTAGGGGTCGACGACCTGCATCATGATGGCAGCAGGCAAGGGTTGCTTCACCGTACCATTCTGATTGCCCCCGCTCACCAACGTCAGATTCTCCAGGATTCCGTACACCGAGAGCGTAGTTTGCGTGGCAATATAAACCTTGCCGTTGGCGATGGTCTGGGTCACGAAGTGAGCGACCGGAGGGAGCGTGTCGCGGGCGGGAACCATGTTCGAGGCGTAAAGCTCCTGCTCCAAGTCGGACGCGTTGAATGCAAGAAGTATCCCGCCGCTTAGCACCCAAAGAATGCCGTTGGTGGTTCCATTGGCCGAAATCGAGGGGGAATGAGATCCCACCCACCTCCGGTGGGTCTGCATCACAGGCTCGGTGGAAACGGGCGGATACGTGCCGGTCAGTTGGAAAGCCTTGATTTCGTCGGCGTCGCCCGCGTAATAGAGCATTCCATTCCAATAGGCTGGAGAGCTGAACATGGACCCGACGATGCCGTCCAATTTGTTCTCTTCGCCGTCTAACTCCTGACCGCCGGTTCCCGTGGGCAGCGCCGACAACTGACTATCCTGGCTATTGAACAGCCCCAGGTCGTCCCGATTCAGAACGTAAATCCTGCCGGTCTTGCCCGCCGCCACCACCAGGTGCGGAGCCGCCCCAGCCTGGTCGGGCAGAATCACGGGTCCGCCGGAACTGAGGTCCAGATCGTCCGTGTTCAGAAACAAAACGTCGTCGGGCGCGAACCACTGCGTCAGTACGAGGTTATTCGGAAGGGCTGGGTTCGGCTTAAATTCGATCACGCTGTTCGAGTAGCTCGATCCGCCAAAAGCCGCATCGTTTGCGGAGACACTGCTCGCATCTTCCGCCGTCACCGCGTAGATATTGCCAAACTCATCCGCGGCCAGGCCATTGCCCGTCTGCCAGATCGAAGTAAAACCGATATCCGGCGAGGTATTGAACGATCCAACCTGCTTCAGGTTCGACTCTTCGTAAGCAAGGATCCAACCTGTGTTGTTGTCATTGCACCCGTTCGAGCCAAAGCCGATATAAACCACGCCGTTGGACAGCAGAAGAGCGGGCCGGTTCAACTGATGCAAGCTACTGAAGTTGGTGACGTGCCCCTTGGCGCTGGTACTGGTGGCGGTGATCTGAACCGGGCCACCCTCCACTTCCAGCCCGGTGGCGATATTGAGCGCATGCAGATAGTGGTAAACCGTTCCGTTTTGCACGGTCTTCGCCACCACGTACATCGTGCCCGTCGTCGTATCGATGGTCGGAGTCCCGGCAATCCCTTCCTGCGTGAAACCGGTGGTGGTGCCGCCCGAGCAGGGCAGCGTCGCGAGCGTATTCGCCGTGGTAATTCCGGGACCATAGAGGGCAGGATTTGTGAAATTCACCCACCACAGCGGAGTCGCATTCGTTCCGGCATTGCTATCGGCATCGAAGGCATACACCGAATCGGCCATGGTCGCCACGTAGACAACATTATGGGTTCCCTTGCCGGGGATGGTCACATTCGGAACGTACAGCGGCTGCGCCAGCGCCAGGTAGTCAATCGGATAATTGAACAGGGCTCCGAATTGATCCTTGTTCACGTTATTCGGTGTCAGGATGGTTTCAGTGACATTGGCGCCGCTGCGCGCGTTATCCGAGCGGTTGGTTGGGATCGGACTTGGCGTCGTGACCTGTTGTCCGAAACAAACCGAAGCAAATGCCACACACGCAAGGATAACGACAGCGACTGCAGATAGACCCCTGAAGGGATTTGAGTTCTTTCCCGTCCCGATGGGTCGTACAGAATTGACCATCATCTCGGTACTCCTTTGAAAAGGCATGGGCGAACCGCTAGGTCGTACAGGGGGAAGCAGCACTCATCGTGCCGGAGAGGCTATGGGTACCAGGATCGCAAGCCGAACTTTACAAACGACTTCCTACTTAACGGGGCTCTCCGGAACCAAATAACTCATTTCTGCGGAAGAAAGATCTTGCACCTATGCAGCACAAAGTCTACCACGGGGAAGTTCGCCAGCCCCCACTAAAGTGGGGGCTGGGCGGATGGCGCTCGCGTCGCGGAGAACTCTATTCCTTCGGAAAGTTAGGGTCCGCCTTCACTTCCTCAATCTGTTTGGTGTGCCGCTCGGTGTGCGCGGAGATCAGCAGAATCCACTGATACGCATCCATCGGTCCCAGAAACGGGTGCGGGCCGAAGTGGTCCCGCAGATCGTCGTTGGTGGTGCGGACAAAATCCATAGTCGCCTTCCGCGCGTCTTCAAACGCTTTGATGGTGTCTTCCCGCGTCGCAAAGCGATTGGTCGGCTTCAGAATCTCCGGTGCTTGCACCTTGTGACTGCGGTCCGGAACCATCTTCAGGATCATCTCGTCCGTAACTTTCACCTCGGCGCGCTTGGCGGGATCGGCCGGCGAAGCCATGACCTTTCCCTCGATCATCCCAAAGATCGTGGATTCGGAGACGGCGATGTGCTCTGAGATCTCCGCCACCGACCAGCGGTCCGGAGCTGGTTTGAACCTCCATTGCTTCTCCGATAATCCCGCGATGGATTTCAGAAAGGCATCGCGAGAGGCCTGCAGGTTCTTGAGTGCATTCTCACGCTCTTCGGTGGTCAACGTCGTCGGCGCCGGGGTCGCGGCGGTTTGAGCAATGCCCGAAAGCGCGACCGAGGCGATCAGACACAACACGGCAGAAAACTTCCATTGAATTTTCATTTGCTCCCCTGTGCGATTGGAATTGCGGTTGGGTAATTATGAAGGGTGGTCGAAAAAAGATCAAATCAAGCGCTGATTACTCAAACCAGCCGCTGCGGTAAGCGATCCACCATGAGGCGTAGATGATTGGAATCGTCGCGCCCACCGCCCACCAAAGCGGCAGAACGAAATCCGCGAGCAGCCCGAGCACAGTCATGGATCCCCAGAAAATCTTGCGCTCCATACTCTGGATTGTAGTTCTTTTCCGCCACCGGCGATCCCGGCCGCCAGCCTGCGAAGAAAACTTCGGTCACCTGGGCATAATGGCGCACCGGACGCGCCCGGCCTTCAGGATTTCGGCTTCAGTTCTTCCATCACGCTCTGCATCAGTTCTTTGGCGTCGGTGAGGTGTTTCATGATGAGTTGCACATCCATGACCGGCTTGCCCGGCCAGCGCTGGCTCTGGCAATAGACGCCATGTTGCCCCACCAGCGCCATCGCGTCGGTGACCAGATCCATGGTGACGGCGAGGCGTCCGCGGGGCACGCCCATGCGCGTTTCGAAGTGTTCGAGCTCTTCCTGCTTTTCGTTGAACACGGTCATGGACAAATTGTAAGGGGAATTGCGTATAATCCGTAGCGGAACAGCACTCATCAATAGCAAAGGTCAGAAGTCAGAGGTCAGAGGTCAGATTGTAGAGGTGAAAAGCCTGGCTCTTGGTATTCATGGCCAAGGTTTTCAATTCTACAATCTGACCTCTGACCTCTGCAATTGATGGTTGCTCCCCGGAGGAACAATCCATGAAGAAACTTGTTGTAGTGGCAGCGTCTCTGTTCGCAATCGCAACCATCGCCTCGGCGCAGATGGATATGTCGAAAGACAAATCCAAGCGCCCCAGTCCGCCCGCCAGCGCGGAGTGCAAATTTTCCGACGGCAAAACGATCAAGATCGACTATTCCAGTCCCCGCGCCAAGGGCCGAAAGATTTTCGGCGAGGCCAGCGACAAGGCTCTGGTGTCGTATGGTGAGATCTGGCGTACGGGCGCGAACGATGCCACCACCTTCGTCACCGACGCGAATGTGACGGTGGACGGCAAGGCCGTTCCCGCCGGCAGCTACACTCTCTTCACCGTCCCCAAAGCAGACGAGTGGACGCTGGTCATCAGCAAGAAGACTGGCGAATGGGGAACCGATTACCCCGGCGAGAAAGAAGATCTGCTGCGCGTGCCGATGAAGGTTTCCAAGAACGGCCCGCCGGTTGAAAAGTTTCTGATCGCCTTCGATCAGGCCGGCAACAAATGTAAGCTGCGCATGGAGTGGGAAACTACGGTTGCCAGCGTCGAGATTGCGAAGTAGAAATTGCGAAGCAACGACCAGCGAGTAGGTGGAGTGCCGGGCATCCGCGCCCGGCCTTCACGGTTCGGACCGCGTGCCCGGCGCTATACTGGAAGCCGATGCGCCCAATGATAATGCTGCGTTTTCTCTGGAATTCCACCCGTGGCCACCGGATTGCCCCCTGGCGCAGTCCCTATCTGCTATGGCGCATGGAAACCTACACCGGCGTCAAAATGACGCAAATCGGATTCCTGGAATTCTGGGAATTTTTGTGGACCGAACGCGGCAGCCTGTGGCGCTTCCTGAAGTGGACTGGCGAAATGGATCGCTACGTCCATCCCGGAGCCAAGAACCCATAGCAGCTCGTCAATACGTTTAGAGTTTGTCATCCTTAAGTCTTATACGTTTGTTATCCCGCCTTATACGTTTGTCATCCTGAGCGAAGCGAAGGACCTGTGCACTCGTATGCGCAGGCAAGTGCGTATGTCCCTCGCCCAGGTGACAGAACGATTGATTCCGCCAAGGCAAGCCAACGCCCCTCATCCTTCCATCACCACATTCACTTCGCTGCCCTTACCCGCCCCCAGCAACTGAAACGCTGATCCCCGGTTCGTCGCCACTTCCAAAAATCCCATGCTGCCCAATATTCCAAACACTTCGCCGGGAGCGCCTTCCGCATAGCTGGTGCAGATCCGCGTTGCCGGTGCTTTGGTTCCAATCGCGATCTGAAAAGCCGGGGGTGTCGCTCCAAAGAGTTGCGGCGCGTCCGCGGGCGTGATGTTGGTGATGAGATTGCCGAAGCGGTCGACTTTCAGCACCACCCCGCGCAAGGTTCGCTCATCCACCGGCTTGGGACGCGGTGCCGCAAAGCGAACGTAATCCGCGATCTCCTCTCCAAAGCGGTCGGGCGCCAGTCCTTTGGCAAGATATGCCGCCACCGGCGAAAAAATGTCGCGCCCGTGAAACGTGTTACTGCGCTGTGGCAAGAAATAATGTTCGGCCGTGACGTGGCGAACCGAGAGCCGCTCTTGCCGGTCGTAGATCAGCGAAAGTACGCCGTTGTCGGGAGCCACGAACAGATGGCGATCGCCGGTCAGAATCAAAGGCCGCCGCGCCGTCCCCACTCCGGGATCGACTACCACCATATGTACGGTTCCGGAAGGGAAGTACGAGTAGGCCTGCGAAATCGTCAGCGCGCCATCCAGGATATCGAACGCCTGCACCGCATGGCTGATGTCGACGATCTGCGCCTCGGGCGCGATCTCCAGAATCACGCCTTTCATGGCCCCTACGAAATGATCGTTGAGTCCAAAATCCGTGGTCAGAGTAATGATCGGAATGTGCGCCAAGGTCAACCTCGCCAGGCCTGAAAATTTTCAGGAACTCACGAAGTATCGGACGGAGCGCGAGGGCGCGTCAAGGTACGCGCACATGTACGCGCACATGAACGACTGGTGCGGTTTAGTTTTCGGCCAGCGCGTGTCCGAAAGCAATCAGGTTTCCATCCGGCGCCAGCACTAGCAACTCCCGTTGGCCATAGGGCTGGTTCACCGGCCCATAGACATCGCCCTTGGGCAAAGTGTCAAGCTTCGGCTTCAGTTCCGCATAGAGCTGGTCGACGTCGCGCACGTCGATGTAGTAGGCAAACCGTCGATTGCCCGGCGGAGCCCCGTCGGGTCCGCACTCTTCCAGGATGCGGAAACCCACTGTCTCGCGGTGCAAATACGCGTAGTTCTCCTGGCGAAAAAGCGTCTTGAACCCAAGAATGTCGTTGAAAAACGCCAGTGCCTTGCCGATGTCCTTCACATGCATGAAAGGAGTAACCTGAATGAAGTTTGACATCGAGTTCTCTTACGCGAATTAGTCTACCTGCACGTCGCCCGACCCGGTGTGCACCGAAACCACCGGCCCGCCGCCGCGTACTTTGCCAACCACGCTCTTGCGCGATTCCTGAACGCGTCCCTGCACCGTCGTAGTCACGGGATGGCCCAGCGTGACGCTTCCGGAACTCGATGAAATATCGGCATCGAAAGCGGCGTCCGCGGGCAACTGCAGGTTCACATTTCCCGACCCGGTGCGGATGCTCCACATGCTCTTGGGCACGCCTTTGCCGTGAATGTCGCCGCTGCCCGCCTCGGCATGAAAGCCGCCATTGATGCCGCTTACCGTGATGTTGCCGGACCCGGTGCGGATATCCACCTCGCCCGCCCCTGTTTCTTCAAGATCGATATCGCCGCTGCCCGCCTTGATCTTTGCCGGACCCGCAAGCTCGTGCCCGCGAACATTTCCCGACCCCGTCTGGAAATGCATTTCGCCGGCGAGCCGTGCCAGTTTCAAGTCGCCCGACCCGCTTTCCAGATCGATATTGCCCTTCAGGCCCTCTATGGTCTGATCGCCGCTGCCGGTATGGGAACGCAGCGCTGTGTTCTCCGGGACGGTGATTTCGTAATCGACCGAAATATTGTTGATATTCACGTAATCGACGCGAATGCTGTTGCCAGTCTGGCGAATCGGCGGATTCTTCTGCAATTCCTCTACTTCCGCCTTGTGGTCGCCCCCGAACCATGAATTGTTCGACTGAATCTTGGCATGAATCGAAACCGTCCCCGCGGCGCCGTTGCGGACGGTGATGTCGCCGGAGCGAGTGAGCACTTCAAGATCGACATTGCCGTTCACCGGAAACGAACGGTCGAAGGTTCCGATAACCCCGGCAAAACTGGCCACCGCGGTGACCACAATAAAGACTAGCGCGCGGACTGCTCGACGCCGAAAAAGGGAATCGTTGTTCATAGTGCTCCTATCTGATAACCAAATGTCAGAGTTGATGTCGCAGAGTTTCCACCTCTGCAATCTGACCTCATACCTCTGCAATCTCTACCTACTGCAGCACCACCTGATCGCCTTCCTTCAGCCCTTGCAGCAACTCAGTCTTGGCCCCATTCGAAATGCCAATGTTGACGGCAAGCTTCTTCTTGCCTTCCTTGGCTTTCGGATCGGGCACTTCCACCGATGCCTTCTTATCCTTGTCGTAAATAATCGACCCTTCCGGAATCTGTAGCACATTCTTGTGCTCTTCCAGAATGATCTCGGCATTGGCCGTCATCATCGCCTTCAGCACGCCCTCGGGATTGTTGATCGAGACGCGCACCTCGAACGTCGTGACGTTATCCTTCTCGACGCCCATCGGCGAAATCTTCGTCACTTTGCCGGTGAAGGTCTTGTCCTTGAACGACTCAACTTTGATTCGCGCCGGCTGTCCCAGATAGACCTTGCCGATATCGCTCTCGTCCACTTTGCCCTTGACGTAAACCTCGCTCGTGTCGCCCAGCGTCATCACCAGCGTGGCTGTGGAACCCAGCACCAGAATCGAACTCACCGCATCGCCGATTTCCACATCGCGCGACAGCACGATCCCGTCAATCGGCGACTCAATCGTGGAGTAACCGAGCTGTTCTTCCAGTTGTTTCAGGTTGGCGCGGTCCTGCGACACCTGCCCTTGAGCCTGCCCAATCTTGGCCTGCAAAACCTGCAATTGCGCCTTCGACACATTCTGCTTGTTCAGTGCCATTTCATAGTTCTTCTCCGCATCGTCGAGCGCGGAAGCGGAAACCACTCCATCCTTCGCCATTCCCTGAGCGCGGTCGTAGGCGCGCTTCAGCAGCGGCACGTCGGGTCCTTCGGCGTCCACTTTGGCGCGTTCCAGGTCAGCCCGCGTACCGTTTAAGCTGGCGCTCGAACCTTCCAACTGTGCCCGGGCCTGATCGACGCGGGCCTGGAGTTCTTCCTTGTCAAGTTCGGCCAGTACCTGCCCCTGCTTTACCTTGTCGCCATAATCCACGTAGAGCTTCTTCACGATACCGCTGGCTTTGCACTTGATCTCCACCTTGGTGATGGGCTCAATCTTGCCCGTAGCCACGACGCTCTTCGCCAGGTCTCCGCGCTCTACCTTGGCCAGCTTCGAGGCGTCGATCTTGGTCCCGCCGCTGGACGCAATCAGCCCACCCGCAACCGCCAGAACCAGCAAGGTTACCCCGATCGAAATCCAAATAATTCGTCTGCGCCGCTTTTTCTTGGCGTTGCCATTGCCATTGCCTTCCACGACCGCCTCCTGTGTGCTTGCCAATCTTAGAACCGGCATCCACCTGTTGGTACGGCAGAAACCGGCGAATAGTTCCTGGAAAATTCTGGGGCTTCGTATCCGGGCATCGCTCCCGCAGTGCCGCTCCCTGCTTAGACCGCGCCCGCACGAAAAGGAAAGCGACCCGTTGCGCGGATAATCAATACTTCACCTTCGATTGTATCGCCCGCGCACTTCCAAGGCAGGGAATCGTCCCTTTGGAATGTTAGAATTGGGGTTCCATGATTGCATACGTGCTGCTGCGGGTGTTCGTCATCCTGCTTCTGGTGGCGGCCAATGCCTTCTTCGCCGCAGCCGAGTTCGCGCTGGTCAGCGTGCGCGAAACCCGCATCCAGCAGTTGATCGAGGCCCACCGCGCCGGCGCCCGCACCGTCCTCAAACTTCACCAGCAACTCAGCCGTGTCGTCAACGGCGTGCAACTGGGAATCACCGTCACCAGCCTGACTCTCGGCTGGCTGGGCGAACCCGTTTTGGCGCGCCTGTTCGAAAGCTGGATCGGAAGCATCCCCCACGCCATCCTCTATGCTCATGCCATCGCCGTCGGCGTCGCGTTTGCCATGATCACCAGCCTGCACGTGATCCTGGGCGAACTGGTTCCCAAGTCGCTCGCGTTGCAACGAGCCGAGCGCGTGGCCCTCGCCGTAGCCGCGCCCATGGAAGTTTTTCTGACCCTCACCGCCCCCTTGACCTTCGGCATGAGCCGCGCTGCGGGCTTTGTCCTCCGGGCCTTTGGCACGCGCGAAATCCGCCACGGCTCCGTCCACTCGCCCGACGAACTCAAACTGATCGTAACCGCCGCCCATCATTCCGGACAGCTCTCCAACGCACAAGAAGAGATGCTGCTCAACGCGCTCGAACTCGACAGCATTACCGCGCGTCAGGTGATGGTGCCGCGCACCAGGATTTTCTCGCTGCCCTCCGACCTCACTCTCGACGAAGCCCTCTCGCGCGTGGTCGACGAGCAACACTCGCGCGTCCCGGTCTACGACCCGCAGCGCGGCCCCGAACATATCGTCGGCGTCCTCTACGCCAAGGATCTGACGCGCTGGACGCGCCTGCGTCTCCGCTTCGGCCTGGTCGCCCCTCCGTCCGCCGACCGCGTGGCTCAGATGAAGATCGGACAGATCATGCACGATGTCCTGGTCGTCCCAGAGACCAAATCTTTGCTCGACCTGCTCGGCGAATTCCAGCACCGCCGTCGCCACCTGGCCGTCGTGGTCGATGAATTCGGTTCCACAGCTGGAGTGATCAGCGTGGAAGACGTGTTAGAGCAACTGGTGGGCGAACTGGAAGACGAATTCGACCTGGCCTCCACGCAGCCCGAGGTGACCGACGCCAACGCCCCTCTAGTACTGGATGGAACGGTCAACATCCGCGACCTCGAAGCCCAATATGAGCTGACCCTTCCGCAAGACGAGGGCTACGAAACTCTAGCCGGCTTCCTGCTTTCGCGCCTTCAGAAAATGCCCACCGGAGGCGAAGCCTTCGATTACGAAGGCCGCCGCTTCGTAGTAGAAAAAATGGAAGGCCACCGCGTAGCCACCGTCAGAATCGAGCCGATACCAGCAGCCCCGGCGCCGATGACTCCAGTGCCGGCAGATCCTGTGCAGCGGGCCGGAGACTAAGATCAGTTGCTTAATGTGGCATATGTAAATTGACAATATGATACGAATTGTCATCCTGAGCGAAGCGAAGGACCTATGCATTTCGGCGTCGCGATCAAATCCATAGGCTTTTCGCTTCGCTCACGATGACAACTTAGTTCTGATTCCCCATGCCGCGCTACCTCATCTCCCGCGTCCTCTACACCCTGCCAGTCATCTGGCTCGTCGTCTCCACCGTCTTCCTCCTAATCCACTTCGTCCCCGGAGACCCCATCCAGCAGATGCTAGGAGAAGGCGCAGCCGCCGGAGACATCCAAGCCGCAAGACACGCCTACGGCCTCGACGTCCCGCTAGGCGAGCAATACCTGAATTACTGGAAGGGCGTCCTCCACGGAGACCTGGGCAAATCCCTCCGCTTCAACCAGGGAGTAACAAGTCTGATAGCAAAGCGCTACCCGTACACCCTGCAACTAACGTTGGCGTCATTATTCGTAGCGATCATCCTAGCCATCCCCGCAGGCGTCTACTCGGCCCAACATCGCAATCAATGGGACGACCGCGCCCTAAGCGTAGTAAGCCTCTTCGGCCTGAGTTTTCCCAATTTCGCGTTAGGCCCTGTGCTCATCCTTTTCTTCTCCGTCGAGCTAGGATGGCTCCCCGTCTCCGGCTCCGGCACCCTAGCCCACTTAGTCCTCCCCGCCATCACCATGGGCGGAGCCTTAGCCGCAATCCTAACTCGCATGGTCCGCACCTCCATGCTGGAAGAGTTAAGCCAGGACTACATAAGAACCGCCCGCGCCAAAGGCCTGTCCGAGCGCACGGTCGTCTATCGCCACGCCCTGCGCAACGCCATGATCCCCATCCTAACCGTCCTGGGATTACAATTCGGAGCCCTCTTAGCCGGAGCCATCGTGACCGAAACCATCTTCTCCTGGCCCGGCATAGGACGCCTAACCATCCAAGCCATCGCCAACCGCGACTACTATCTCGTACAAGGATGCATTCTGGCGATCGGGCTGACCTATGTAGCCGTGAACTTTCTGACCGACTTGCTGTATTCAGCGGTGAACCCGAGAATTAGACAATGAAAACAGGCCGCAACGAGCCATGTCCATGCGGCAGTGGAAAGAAATTCAAACGCTGTTGTGGTGCCGCCTCCCAACCGAATGAGAGTGCGCCCGTTGGTCACTCCGTCAGCCGGAGAAACATACCTCCCGTTGCGACAAGTGATATTCTCCGCAAGACCATCAGCCAAGATGGACCCCGCATAGGATGAGAGTGAAGTTGCTCCACACCTCTGCAATCTGACCTCTTACCTTTCTCGCTTGACTCCACCTGCTAAAATAGAAGTTACAGCAAGCAACTCTTGCATCAATTTTCCGCCTCTCAGGAGGCGGCGCACCAAAGCGATCTTTGACATCTTTACTGCACGACCCCGGTGAGGTCATGCCCCTTCGGCGATGCGAGCCATCTACTGGCAACCCTAGTGTTTTCAATATTGTGTCAATAAAGCATCTGGAATGAATATTTTACGAGCGAAAAAAGCCTATGCAGGCGCTTTTTGACTGCTAACTCCTACTCGCTCAATATTTTGCCTCTAAGTCTATTCCTTTGAAGATTTTGGCGGGAAATTCTCGCTAACATATTGATTATAATAGACCGAGGGGGAGGGGGGGAGGGTACCCACCGATAACAACAACAAGCGGCAAACTCCAACGGCACAAACCGAACTCAAGCCCCGATGGCCACAAACGCACAACCGACATTCAGCAACTGGCAACTGAGCCGCACCACCCGCGTCGCTCGCCACAACCCGCTGGCGGCCATCGGAGTCGTGTTGGTAGCCATCTTCGCCCTCTGCGCAATTTTCGCGCCTTGGATTGCTCCGCAAGATCCCGCGCACATCGATCTCCCCAATCGACTGCAATCGCCCTCGGCGCAGCATTGGGCTGGAACCGACGAACTCGGCCGCGACATTCTCTCCCGCCTGATCTGGGGAGCGCGTATTTCTCTGTTCGTCGGCAGCAGCGTCGTGGCTTGTTCGCTTCTGCTCGGCCTCATCATCGGCAGCTTCGCCGGATACTACGGCGGAGGCATCGACCGCTTCACGAACGTCGTCCTGATGAATGCGTTTCTGTCCTTCCCCGGAATTCTCATCGCCATCGCCTTCGTAGCCTTCCGCGGTCCCGGCATTTTCAATCTCATTCTCGCCCTGTCGCTAGGGGGATGGGTCGGCTACGCGCGCCTGGTGCGGGCGCAGGTTCTGTCAGTACGCGGGCGCGAATTTGTCGAAGCCGCTCGCGCTCTCGGCGC